>JAIYDG010000687.1 GCA_027487625.1 Bacteroidota bacterium | reverse complement strand
GAGTATTTCAAAAGCAATTTAAACGAACCGGGCTTGGTAAGAATGATTCGTTTAGCTTATGAAGAAATCGAAAATAATGGTGATTATACTTTCCTTTTTCTAGAAGAAGAGGATGGTAAAGCAAATTTAGAATACCTAGTTGATTTGCTTGGTGACCATAATAACAAATACAACCGTGAAGAACTCCGAGAAATCAGAGATTTAATGGAAGGTATTGAACGCACCGAAGAAGAGGATGAAGAATAATTTTGCAAAAGCCCGAAAGGGCTTTTTGTTTAAATAAAAGATATGAAACAGATTGGAATAATAATGGGGTCGGATAGCGATCTCGAGGTAATGAAAGATGCGGCAAAAGTATTGGAAGATTTTGCCATAGATTTTGAAATAACAGTGGTTTCTGCACATAGAACTCCTGAAAGAATGTATGAGTATGCTAAAACAGCTAGAGAAAGAGGCTTAAAAGTAATTATTGCCGGTGCTGGTGGTGCTGCACATTTACCGGGTATGGTTGCTGCAATTACAACTCTTCCTGTTATTGGTGTTCCTGTGCAATTAAAAACGCTTTCAGGCTTAGATTCTCTGCTTTCGATTGTGCAGATGCCAGGTGGTGTACCTGTTGCAACTGTTGCTATAAATAATGCAAAAAATGCCGGACTTCTTGCAGTTCAAATTCTTGGAATAGATAATGCTGAAATCGCAAATAAGCTTCAAGAATTCAAAGACAAAATGAAAACTGAAGTTGAAGAAAAGGCACAAAAAGTAGAAAAAGGTAGAAATACAATTGGCTTTAGAAACCAATAGCTTTTTTTAATCATTTGCTAATTCGGAAAAATGTACCTAATTCGTAAACTTAAATAAAAAGTCATTGAACAGTTTTTGGGACCTTTTTAAACCGGAAGAGTTAATTAGATATGGTGGCAAATTTTTGCTGCTATCTGTAATATTTTTGGAAAATGGCGTATTCTTTGGCTTTTTCCTTCCAGGAGATTCTTTGCTCTTTACAGCAGGTCTTTTATGTTATCTTGGTGTTCTAGATATGGAACTCATGCCATTGATAATGTGGATTGCAGCCGCAGCTATGGGTGGTTATTATGCCGGATACATTTTTGGTTTAAAAACCGGTGATGCCTTATATAACAAACCTGATACTTTGTTCTTCAAGAAAAAATACATCACAACTGCTGAAGATTTCTACAAAAAATATGGTGGTTTAGCACTTGTAATGGGTAGATTTTTACCAATTGTAAGAACATTTGCACCAATACTGGCTGGAATTGTTCGTGTAAAACCAATTATCTTTTTAGGATACAATGTTCTTGGAGCCATACTTTGGCCAAGTGTTATAGTTACAGCAGGTTATTATGTTGGAAAAATATTCCCGAATGCATTAGATTATCTGGACTTTATTGTCATAGGATTTATCCTAGTTACTTCATTACCAATCATTAACAATTGGCGAAAAGATAAGAAGAAAAAGAAGGAAGAAAATTCGAGTTATTTATAATAAAAAAAGAGGCTGCTCATTTAAATGAAACAGCCTCTTTTTATTTAGAGCTATTTTATTCTTCTATAAGTTTCCAACTTTACGTGCATAGATATTGTATTCATCTATACTGCCATATTCAAACTTACAAATGGTATTTAATTTTTGTGTGATTTCACCTTCACCAGATAACTTTTCTTCAATAATTAAAACCACATTATTACATGATTCAAGGAATTTTCTAGCACCTTCTAACATTTCAACCTCCATACCTTCTACATCAATCTTAATTAGAATTCTTTCTTCAGGTTTAAATCCAAAACCCGAATAAACTTCATCCAAAGAATTAATCTCAAATTTTTGAGTAGTAGCTGATTCAGCATCAACACGCTTACTTGCGCCAGGATTAATCTGATTAATACTAAAAAACTCAATTGAATGTTTGCTACCCAAACCATAATTATGCGCTTTAACATTCTCTCTTAATCCATTAATTTCGATATTTCTATCAATCATTTCATAACTACCTTTTACCGGTTCAAAGGCTAAACATCTTTTACCTTTTGCACCAAGCCAAATGCAATATTCACCTAAACATGCTCCAATATCCATAAAAATATGGAAGTTTTCCTTTTCAATGAATCTTTTGATGCCAATTTCGTAAGCATAATTGATATACTGAAAATCTAAAGTATGTGGTCTGGTATCAAATTTACCCATAGAAGTTCTTACAATTCCTCCTTTGGTATAAGATTTCCTAGTAAACATGTAAACAAAAGCTTGAATCAAGGAACCGAATTCTCCGAACTTTAAATATTCAAGAAAATAGAGTGTGTAAACCTCGAGTCTGTTAAATAAACGGCTCATAATTAAATTAATTTGGGCAATAATATTAATTCTTTTGTTCCCAATTCTTTTAAGTTATGAAATATTGATTCAAAGCGACTTAATTTGTAGACATGGCCGAAACCGGTAAATTATATTTGGTTCCAACTCCTATCGGAAATCTTGAGGATATAACCCTTAGAGCATTGAGAATACTTAAAGAGGTAGATTATATTCTTGCAGAAGATACTCGACAAACACTTAAACTTTTAAGTCATTACGGAATTAGTAAGACCCTTCACTCCTATCATTCGCACAACGAACACAAGGTTTTATTACAAGTAATCAACGATTTAAAAGAAGGAAAAAACATTGCTCAGGTTAGTGATGCTGGAACTCCAGGAATTAGTGATCCCGGTTTTTTATTAGCAAGAGCCTGTATGGAAAACCAATTGCCATTAGAATGTTTACCCGGTGCAACGGCTTTTGTTCCTGCCTTAGTGAAAAGCGGTTTACCCTGCGATGAATTTACTTACATCGGATTTTTACCAGAAAAAAAAGGAAGACAAACAGCGCTCAAAAAATTGGCTGAAGAAGAAAGAACCACTGTGCTGTATGAAAGTCCTCACCGACTTCTTAAAGCATTGCAACAATTTGTTGAATACCTTGGTGCGGAGCGACAAATATCTGTAAGCAGAGAACTTACTAAGATGTTTGAAGAAACAGTAAATGGAACAACAACAGAAGTTCTAACACATTTTGAAACACATATTATTAAAGGAGAATTTGTAATTGTTATCGGCGGTAAAAAATAATCACCTGAGATATATACTTCTCAGTTTAACAGGAGCAGCTTTACTTGTTGCTTCATGGCAGCCCTTTTCATTGCTTCCACTTGCATTCCTTGCTTTGATTCCTTTTTTCGAACTTGAGAAACAAATCAGGAAACAACAAGTCAATTCAAAACTTTGGCTTTTTGTATATGCCTGGATTGGAATGATTGTTTGGAATACAGGAACTGTTTGGTGGATTTGGAATGCAAGTTCCGGAGGCGCGATTGCAGCATTTTTTATCAATAGTGCTCCCATGTTATTGCCATTTATGTTGATGCATACAGTCAGTAAAAAAACTGGCAAATCTGAATATGCAATTTTTATTGGAACATGGATTTGTATGGAACTTTTGCAATTTCATTGGGACCTTGCATTTCCATGGTTAATTTTAGGAAATGTATTTGCCGTTTTTCCTCATGCTGTGCAATGGTATGAATATACCGGTGTTCTTGGTGGTAGTTTTTGGATTTTATTGGTAAATAAAAAAGTTTATGAATGGCTTCAAATAAGAAAAAGCATTGAACCAATTCTTGTCAAAAAGAAACTATTTAACCTAGGTTTTATTTACCTGTTTCTACCCGCACTTTTCTCCTATCTAGTGCTTCAGAATTTACGAGATACTATGAACAAGTATCAATCGAAAACAACCAATATTGTAGTAGTTCAACCTAATCTTGACCCATATAAGGAGAAATTTATAAGGATGCCAATAGAACAACTTGAGAAAATGATTTACCTGGCTGAAAAGAAAATTACGCCTTCAACTCAATTTGTTCTCTTTCCGGAAACTGCATTACAAGGAGGAATCAATGAAGGAGAAATTGAAAATGAATATTTGATAAAAGCTTGTAAAGAATTTTTAAGCAGACATCCGGGTTTAACTTTACTTGTTGGTGCCGATTCATACAAAACATTTCCAAATGATAACGGAAAGCGACCTATTACTGCAAGGTTTTGGAAAAAATATCAAGTTTATATAGACTCTTATAATACAGCTTTACTTATCACAGGCAATGATTCAGTTTCTATTTATCACAAAAATAAAATGGTACCTGGTGTAGAAAAAATGCCTTATCCTCAAATTTTTGGATTTCTTGAATCGTTCGCAATTGATTTAGGTGGTACGAGTGGCAGCTTAGGTTCTGATGGTGAAAGTATGGTTTTTAATACCAAACAAAGAATTGGACTTGCTCCTGTTATTTGTTATGAATCTGTATTTCCTGACTTTTTAACAACTTATATCAACAAAGGAACAGATGTAATCTGTATTATAACCAATGATGGCTGGTGGGGAAATACTCCAGGTTTTGCGCAACATTTCAGTTATGCAAGATTACGAGCCATAGAAACAAGAAGACCAGTAGCAAGAAGCGCAAATACTGGTATCAGCGGCTTTATTGATGCTGAAGGAAATATTCTTCAAAAATCAGAATGGTGGACAGAAGACGCTTTATCACAGGAATTAAAATTACTTCCAATTGAAACTACTTTTGTTAAATACAGTGAAATTTTAAACTACTTCATCATTTTTTATTTCTTTAATATTTTGATGAAAGTTTATCGATATAGAAAACAACCTGATTTCAATAACTAATTTAGTCTTGCTCGTTTGGTTAATAAAATTGGTTTTTGATTCACTTCAAATTTACCACTGCTATTAAAGAATTCTTGCCGAACTAAATAAACTCCTTCAGCAGGTATGCTCCCATTATCTGTTGATCCATCCCAAAGAATAAAGCCTTCATAGCCCACTCTTTCTGCCAATGCAAGCTCTTTTACTTTTATACCCTTTTCATTAATTATAAATAAATTCATTGTTACATCATTCGAGGTAAAGTGATAATCTATTTGTAAAAAATCCTGAAAACCATCGCCATCAGGAGAAATAATTTCTGGTTCAATAACTAGTGTTTCATTAGAAGTATTCTCTTTATAGAGCATGCAATTTTTCTGAGTTGGACTCGCAAATCCACAAAAAGCAGAACTTGAAGTCCAATTGTTTTGGGGATTAGAAAATGGTGAAAGTCTTTCTAAACTAACTCCCTCTTTGTCTAAGATTGTATTAAAATGAAGTTCATCACTTGTTAACAAACTTTCTAGTTTATATCCCTTTTTATTTAGTAAATGAAGATAAATTCCATCATCAGGTAAAGAGGGAATATTAGTAAATAATTGAAGCTTTGAATTAACATTTGGATAAAAATCTGCCTGATTAATTTCTGTGAAAACAAGATAAGAATTTGGAGGCATCAAATAACCATTTTCAAATGTTGGCAATACCTCTTTATAGTCAGAAATTAAATCTGTTGAACTAGCGAAATAATAATTTTTCAAATCGATAAAATTCGAAGAGCGATTGTACAATTCTATAAAATCAGAACCACTGCTTTTGGGATTAAATAAAACTTCATTTATAACAATTGCAGTTGAATCTTCTACAGGAAATTTAAATGAAATTATCGTATCAACAAGTATATTTCCTGCACAATCCTTCATTCCATTTAGCTTAATATTGATTAGATTTACTGTATCAAATAGACTCTGGTTTTTATACAAAAATGTTTGGTTATTATTAAACGATGTAAATCGGGAGCCATCAAAAAAATCGCTTTTAAATACAAACAATGAAATTGAATCAATAGGTTCATTAAAATAGAATAGAATTTCCGAAGTAGAAACAGGATAAATTCTGGTACATACAGGTTTAAATCTATCTGAATTAGATTCCTTCACCGAATTCACTCTACCTGCAGTATGCCTCAATTCACTGTTGCTTGATGCACTCCAATTTGTCATTCCAGTACAAGGATTTTTTGAATCTATCATTTCAATCGACCAGGATTTTTGTTGCTTTTTGAATTCATCATGATACCAATCTTGGTTATAATAAACCTCATGCACACGAAAACCTTTTGAATTAAATAAAAACAAACTATCACTTAAACTCAATGCAGGAAAGGAACTGAAAGCGAGGAGATTTTTAAAATTGATATTTGGCTCTTTACACAGAACAACAAAAGAATCAGGATACAAAAGAAATTCAGGTAATTTGATAAATAAATTACCTCTTTTTAAAACCATGTTCTTTAATTGAACTAAGCGATTTGAGTTGTTAAACAATTCAATAAATTCATTATTAAATTCAGAATCAAATAATATTTCACTTATAAGAATTTCGTTTTGATAAGCCTCAGTAGCTGTCATGTAAAAAACCTCTGCCTGTTGTATAAGTTGATTTCCTGAACAATCACTCCAATTATTTAATTGAAACCTTCGAGTTTCTCTTTCTGATAGAGGAATCCAATTAAAAATAAAACTATCATTTGAAAAAGAGCTCCAAACTAAATCTGCCTCAATAGAATCTGAATTAAAAAGGTATTTTAGATTTCCAAGTGATGTTTTATCATTAAAAACTAAAAGAATTTCAGTTTGACTAATGGACTTAAAGGTAGATAAAACTGGCGCTATTGTATCTGGAAGAATATTCCATCCAAGATTTCTTTCTCCTGGACTTCCGCCAATAATTTCTTTGGAAGCTGACCATGCTTTTTTCCCTTCACATAATTTTGTAGGATGAATTAAGGACAAACTTACACCACCATCAGGCAAAACTGATGTCCCAAACCAAGACATATCATAAGAAACTTCGTCAAATATTAAACCATCAGTTCCAATAATTTGAATACGATCACCTGAATTGTTTAAGCTTGGAAAATTAGCTAATGGAAGTGATGATTTACCATGAAACAAGGAACTATCTGAAGCAGAATGTAACAATAAAAATGCCTCTGGTTTTAATGTAAAATCTGGCAATATAGAAGTACCTGACCCATCTGTAATTTTAATTCCTTTTAATGAAATAGGGAATTTACCTGCATTATAAATTTCAAGATATTCCGCATTTGGTAATCCCTTAGAAGGTTCAGGATCAAACATAATTTCAGAAAATAGCAATTCTTGTTTTTGTATTTGATGATAAAACAAATAAAGACTTGAATCACCCATCAAATTACCAGCTAAATCTTTAAATCCTGAAAGTTTTAGTTCAAGGAGAGAATCCGGTAAAGCCTTATCTAATAAAATTCTAAGCGTTTTGTTGTTCTGAGTCCAATTTGTTTTAAAACCTATGAAATTTTTGTTTAGGCTGATTTCTAAATTCTGTACTGAAGTGTCGATACTTTCATCAAACTCAATTTCCAACAATTGAGATGAAAGCATATTTGCTTTGGAAACTTTAGGTGAAATTGTATCGAGCAAAATCGGTCCAAAATAAAAATCATCAGCAAAGAAATTTTTAGTATTAGTGCTGGTATATTTAAAAGAATAACCTGTATAAACCAATGTTGAATCAAATTGAAAAGGCACATCAAATTCCTTGTTAAAATAAGCCGAATTAGCAGTATCTAACCAAACACTCAAAGAGCTTGAAGAATCAAATTGAACTTTAAATGAGCCTGAATTAATTGACTTCCCGAGTGTGGAAGGACGTCCTCTGGCTAAAGTTCTTCTTTGACCATTATTTGTGTGAACCAATAAAAGTGAATCAGTACTACCTGTTGAACCGCCAAATTGTAAGAACAATGCGTTGGTTGATTTAAGGAGAGTAACACTATCAGCATAAAGAAAAAAGCGAAATACGTTCTGTGAACTGGGATTAAAACCATAGCGAAAACCTGATTTCCAAACCAAAGAACTACCTATAGGAAGAATTGGAATTACAAGGGAAATTTCACCTGAACTTCCTGTTCTTGCATTAGATTGAAGTTCCGAATTAAGGTTTACCTGAAAAAGCGAATCATCACCCAACCAGGTAGGATTTGACTTCAAATCAAAATCAGAGAAATCGTCTGAAACCTGCGCTTTTATTGATGAAGAAAAGCCAATAATCAATAAAAAATAAAGACAAAAAAGAGTAATATACAGCCTAAATGTTTTCATAACAACTAGAAGTTAGTTCAGGATTTTTAATTGCAAAAATTTTTTCATTCAAGTTGATGGATGTATTTTAGAGGCCTCAATTAAAATCCCTATTCATGAAAATTGCTGTTGTTGGAGCTACCGGCTTAGTTGGTTCGGTAATGCTGAAAGTATTAGAGGAAAGAAATTTTCCTGTAACTGAATTAATTCCTGTTGCTTCTGAGAAATCGGTTGGTAAGGAAATTCAATTCAAGGGAAAATCTTTTAAGATACACAGCATGCAAGCTGCCATTGATGCAAAACCTGCTATAGCATTGTTCTCAGCAGGTGGAAGTACTTCATTGGAATGGGCACCAAAATTTGCTGAAGTTGGAACATTTGTCATTGACAATTCATCTGCCTGGAGAATGAATCCTGAAAATAAATTGATTGTTCCTGAAATAAATGCTGATGAAATTGGAGTAAACGATAAAATTATTGCCAATCCAAATTGTTCAACCATACAAATGGTTTTGGCATTAAATCCACTTCACCTTAAAAACAGAATTAAACGCATTGTTGTAAGCACTTATCAAAGCGTTACAGGAACCGGAGTGAAAGCGGTTCAACAAATGGATAATGAACGACAAGGTATAGCAGGAGAAATGGCTTATAAATACAAAATCGACAAAAATGTAATACCACAGATTGATGTATTTATGGACAATGACTATACCAAAGAAGAAATGAAAATGGTAATGGAAACCAAAAAAATCATGCGAGACCAGAACATAGCTGTTACTGCAACATGTGTGAGGATTCCAACTACTGGCGGTCATAGTGAAAGTGTAAATATTGAGTTTGAAAATGAGTTCGATATTGATGATATCAAGAAGACATTGAGTGAAGCAGCGGGAATAATTGTTCAGGATTTACCGGAAGCATTTATCTATCCAATGCCATTATTTGCACATGATAAAGATGAGGTATTTGTTGGAAGAATTAGAAGAGACGAATCGAAAGCAAATTGCTTAAATATGTGGATTGTGGCTGATAATTTGAGAAAAGGAGCTGCTACAAACGCTGTTCAAATAGCTGAGTATCTACTTTCTAAAAACTTAGTTTAAGCGTCATATTTTGAATAATTATAGGGTTTTACAACTGTTTTAACCCGATAATTTAGTCTCTTTCGAAATTTTATTGTATTTTAGAAACTTATTGAATACAGATTTTGACATTTGACGATTTTTATTTTGAATATCCGCTTTTAGATGGATTAGATGCCATGGGATTTTATACGCCAACTCCCATACAAGAAAAAGCAATTCCTATTATTTTAGACCATTATGACTTAATAGCTTGTGCACAAACAGGCACAGGTAAAACAGCAGCCTATGTATTGCCGATTTTAAATAAGATAGCAGCAAAAGGACATAAGGGATTAAACACACTTATATTAGTTCCAACGAGAGAACTAGCGCAACAAATAGACCAACAAGTACAGGGATTTAGTTATTATATTGATGTAAGTTCAACAGCTATATTTGGCGGAGGTGACGGACATATTTACGAGCAACAAAGAAAGGCTTTGTTAAAAGGAGCTGACATAATCATATCAACACCCGGTAGACTTATTTCACAATTGGTGACTGGAGAAATTAAGTTCAATCATCTTGAACATTTGGTTTTGGATGAAGCAGATAAAATGCTTGATATGGGGTTTTATGAAGATATTGTTAAGATTATTGGTTACCTACCGAAAGACAGACAAACATTGATGTTTTCGGCAACAATGCCACCTAAAATCAGAACGCTAGCTAACAAAATTTTACATGAACCCGAGCAGATAAGTTTATCAATTTCAAAACCAGCTGCAGGAATCAATCAATTGGCTTACATGACATACGATGGACAAAAGCTTCCATTGATTCACCATTTATTCAAAGAAACATCATATCAGAGTGTTATCATATTTGCATCAACAAAGGAGAAGGTAAAAAATCTTCAATTTGAATTTAAACAATTGGGATTAAAGGCAAAATCATTTCACTCCGACCTTGAACAAAAGGATAGAGAGGATATCATGAATGAGTTCAAAAATAAAAAGTTGAACATCATTATTGGTACAGATATTTTATCAAGAGGAATTGATGTTGATGGTGTTGATTTGGTTGTAAACTTTGATGTACCGCCAGACCCTGAGGATTACGTGCATAGAATTGGTAGAACTGCCAGAGGGGAATCAACAGGAACAGCCATTACCTTTATAAATGAAAAAGACCAAAGACGTTTCCATCATATTGAACAATTGATAGAAAGAGTTTTGGAGAAAAGTGCTTTGCCTGAACATTTGGGTGCTGCACCAGAATATCAACCTGAAAAAAAACAGAGTTCTGGATTTAAAAAGAAATTCAAACCAAATTTCAAAAGAAATCCTAAAAAACCATCTTAATACAATTATGAATGAATATCCAACTTATACAAGGGCACAACTTGCATTAAGAAATGGACAGGATAAGCCCGAAATTTGGGTAGCCTTTGAAGGTAAAATATACGATGTAAGTAAAAGCAGGTTATGGCGCGATGGTAAACATTATGAGCATTGGGCAGGCCAGGATTTAACTCCGGAACTAGCGGACGCACCTCATAACGAGAACGTTTTTGATAAATTTGAACAAATAGGTGTTTTAAAATAAATTAACCTTCATCAATTTTATTCCTGATTAAGTAACAATTGTTCCTTTTTTGTAGTTGGAAGCAATATAATTTTGCATCATCAATTACAAAAAGTAAAACAATTAAAACAGATGGATAGATTAGTTGCAGCTTTAAAAGCAGAAGAAAAAACAATCGTTGATGTAAGAACTCCAATGGAATTTATGGGAGGACACGTTTCAGGAAGTATTAATATTCCTTTGATGGAAGTTCCTGATAGAATTGAAGAATTCAGAGGAAAACAAAACCTAGTTCTTTGTTGTGCATCAGGTGGAAGAAGTGGCCAGGCTACTGCATTTTTACAACAGCACGGAATTGAATGCACAAATGGTGGTGGATGGACAAGTGTAAATTATTTATTGAATCAATAAGAATATGTTAAATACAATCAAATCAATATTAGGAATGGGCCCTAAAGCCGACTTCGCAGAACTACTTGCTAATGGTGGAATTATAATTGATGTTAGAAGTAAATCTGAGTTTGGAGGAGGACATGTTAAGGGTTCGATAAATATTCCTGTTGATCAACTTTCTGGCAACTTAAAGAAGTTAAAAGACAAAGATCAGCCAATTATTACTTGTTGTGCATCAGGCATGAGAAGTTCAAGTGCAAAAGGTATTTTAAAAAGTGCAGGATATACAAATGTTCATAACGGTGGAAGCTGGATGAACATGAGAAAATTCGAAAAATAAATGAACAATTTTATTCTACAAGTTTACCGAAACTGGAGTTTCACCAGAATTCTTGGATTAGTTATGGTTACTACTATTAGTATTCAACTTATCATGGATAAAAACTGGATGATGTTACCCATACTTGCATTTTTATGGTACCAAGTAATTATGGGCAAAGGTTGTTTTGGTGGTGCTTGTGCAATTCCTCAACAAGATAATAAATCAAAAAATGACATTTAACGAAATCATTAATTCAGAAAAGCCGGTACTTGTAGACTTTTCAGCAGAATGGTGTGGCCCATGTAAAATGATGGGACCTATTCTTAAAGAATTAGCCGGACAAATTGGAGATACAGCCAGCATTATTAAAGTTGATGTTGATAGAAATCCTTCTGCCGCACAAGCTTATCAAATACAAGGTGTGCCAACTCTGATTATCTTCCAAAAAGGAGAAATTAAATGGAGACAATCTGGAGTTGTTCCTGCCAATCATTTGAAACAAAAAATTGAGCAATTTGCTTAAAGATATTGGCAAATCAGTATCGAGATTTTCAAAGAAACATTCATTTTAATCAAATAAGATGAATGTTTTTTTTACTCTTAAATTTAGAGATATTGCGAAATAATAAAGATAATTAAACTAAAAAACATGAATAAATATATTAGTCTATTTGTTGTAATTCTTGTTACAACAATCACTTTTGCAGCTTGTCAAAATACTTCAGGAACTAAAACTGGAGGCGGAAAAGTTAGTGCTGCAGAATTTAAGAAACTTATTGAGGAAGATAAAAATGCTCAAATAGTTGATGTGAGAACTCCTGAAGAGTTTTCGGAAGGCCATGTTAAGGGCGCTCAAAACATGAACATTAACAGCAATGCCTTTGAAGATGGTGTTAAAACTTTAGATAAAACCAAAACAGTTTATGTTTACTGTTTATCTGGAGGAAGAAGTAGTTCAGCTGCATCTTATTTAAAAGAGCAGGGGTTTAAAACCGTGTATGAAATGCCTGGTATGATGAAATGGAGAGCAGAAGGTTTTGAAGTTGAAGCTGGTGCTGGTGCAGAAAAATCAGCTGATACTGGATTAACAATGGAAGCATTTAAAAAACTTGTAAGTGATAAAGAATATGTTTTGGTTGATTACAATGCAGTATGGTGCAAACCCTGCAAACAATTAGCTCCAATAGTTGAGAAAATTAGCATTGACAAAGCCGATAAACTAAAACTACTAAAAGTAGATGCAGATGAAAATGCAACTTTACTTCAAACAATGGGAATCGATGCTATACCAGTACTACAACTATACCACAATGGTGAGAAAGTATGGGAGCACAAAGGACTGATAGACGAAAAAACCATACTCGCAGAAACTAAACTGTAGTCGGTTTTTTTTAGCTACAAAAAAGAAAAGCCATCGGAAATCCGATGGCTTTTCTTTTGTTCTTAGAAGTAAAACTAAACAAACAACATGTGTGTACCTAAAACAGAACCTTGTTTGTAAAAATCACCAACGGTAATTACATCATCAACACCTTCGTATAAATCTTCTTTTTTGTAGTGGAACATATCCATAGCTAATTTGCAAGCCCACAATTTAACACCAGATGCTGTTAAAATATCTAAAAACTCATGTACATCTGGCATATCAATTCTCTCCATTTCTTTTTTCATCATACTTGTAGCCAAAGCTTCCATACCAGGCAATCCGCCTAACATTGTTGGCATATGCATTGCAGGATTTCCAACGGTTGCTACATGTAAATGTTCCAATTTTTTCTTATGCACTGCTTCCAATCCAAAAAATGTAAAGAATATTTCTGCTTCAATTCCTTCCATTCTTGCTCCATTAGCTAATACAAAAGCTGCATAAACATTTTCTAATGTAGCTTTTGATAAGATGATCATCATCTTTTTAATTTCACCATTATACTCACTCATTTTATATAGTATTAAAAGTTATTGATTATAAACAACTCGCAGGTTTAGGAATTCCAGCAATTTTACTTGCTGTTTTAAGCGGACCTTGTGGAAACAAAGCATAAAATTCTTTGATATCAACCACATTACTCTTTCCAATTTTCCTAATGCTGATTGGTAATTCAGCTTTAAATTCTCCTTGTAAATATTTCAAAACATCCCAATGTCTTGCACCTAATGTAATGTTGTTTTCTTTTGCGATTTCTTCGCCAACTTCTGGAGTCCATTCGCTGAAGTTTTTAAGATATCCTTCTTCATTCACTTGAATGGTTTTTCCTGCATATTGCTTTTCCATAATTATAATTTTTAAAGTTGTTGTTTTTAATGTTCGTAATCTTTTCCTGCTTCAGACATTGTTGCTGAAACAAATGGTATGTGAGTTCCTTTGAGTAACATATTCCAATAAATCCATCTGAATGCCAATTTGCCCATGTGGTTCATTCTACTTTCTTTTAATAACCTTAAAGGACCAACACCAGGGAATGGAAATGATCCTTCAACTGGTTCATGAGAGTAATTGAAATCAATCAACAAGGCTTTACCGCCGCCAGTTTCAATGAAACAATTTGCATGACCATCAAATTCTTCTTTAAGCGGAAGACCTTTAACAAATCTCAAAATATTTTCTGTGAGGATTTCAGCTTCGAAGTGTGCAACTGAACCTGCTTTTGATGCCGGAATATTTGATGCATCACCAATTACAAATACATTTTCGTGTTTTAAAGATTGAAGACTGCCTTTATTAGTAGGAATGAAATTTAAATCATCGCCCATTCCTGATCTTTCTATAACTGCATCACCTTTGTTTGTAGGAACAGTTACTAATAAATCGAACTCTATTTCACGACCGCCGTAATCAATAATTTTGCGGTTTATAGAATCAACGCTTTCAATAGCAAAATCGCTTTCTATTTTGATTCCTTTTTCAGCCAATAAATGGTCAAGAGCTTCGGTAGCTTTAGGTTTGGTAAAAGCGCCGCTTAATGGAGTAACAAAGGTAATTTCTACCTTGTCTCTCATTCCTTTGTTTTTAAAGAATGAATCAGCCAAAAATGCAAATTCTAATGGCGCAACCGGACATTTAATTGGCATTTCGGTAATGTGCACCAATAATTTTCCACCTTCCCAAGATCTCAATTTATTTCTTAAAGCTAGAGCGCCTTCAAACGTATAAAAATCGAAAACAGAATGATGCCAAGCATTACTCAACATACCTTCCACTTCTTCTGGGGCAATTTTAGCTCCAGTGGCAATAATTAGCACATCATAATGTAAAACATCGTCGTTGGCCAATAAAACCTTATTCTCTTCCGGAACAATTTTCTGAATAGCAGAGCGAATTAAATGAACATCTTTTGGTACAAATTCATCTATAGTTTTAATGATATCCTCTGGAGAATATATATCAAAAGGTAAAAACAAATAACCAGGTTGGTAGTGATGTTCTTCTTTTTCATCAATGATAGTAATTTCCCAATCAGGTCTTTTAAGTTCATTGTGTAGGTGATTTGCCATCATTGTTCCGGCTGTTCCTGCACCTAAAATTACGAGTCTTTTCATATCCTTAGTTTTGTGATGAAACCTTCTTGATTTCATGAACAAAGCTAATTGGCAACAGACTACATAATTATGACCAGCCTCAGTTTATAGCTTGATACATCTTACCCTTTTATGTAACAATTGTTACACTTAAAAAGAAAAAAAATAAAAAACTTTATGCCATTAAAATTCCCACCAAACTGAATCAGGGTAAGTTTGATTAATTTGAACTTCTTGACCAATCATTGGTGTGCATAATTGGACTCCTTCTTTTTCTGCAAATTTCTTTAATTCAATTATAGGTTCATTCCAAGGATGCAAAGCCAATGTAAATTTCGACCAATGAACAGGTAGTAGAACTTTTGTGTTTAAATCCTTTGCTGCTTGAATAATTTCATTGGGCATCATATGTATATAAGGCCAATATTTATTGTATTGACCACATTCTAATATTGCTAGATCAAAACCACCAAACCTCTCCGATATCTTAGAAAAAGTGCTATCGTAACCACTGTCGCCACCAACAAAAATTTTAGTATTATTAGTTTCTAATACAAATGATGACCATAAACTTTGCATACGTTTTAAACCACGTCCTGAAAAATGACGTGCTGGAGTTGCAGTAATTTGAATACCGGAATCGATTTTGGCAGATTCCCACCAATCAAATTCCACAATTCTATCATCAGAAATTCCCCATTTGTTTAAATGAGCCCCAACACCCAAAGAGCAATAAAACTTTGTAGAAGTTTGCTTTAACTTTAGTATAGTTTCATAATCAAGATGATCGTAATGATCATGAGAAAGTAGCACCAAATCGATGTTTGGCATATCTTCTACAAAATACCTATTACTACCCTTATAGTTTTCACCAAAAAAACTAACAGGAGATGCGTTTCCACTAAAAACAGGATCAACTAAAATGCATTTTCCATTTACTTTTAATAAGTAGGATGAATGCCCAAACCAAACTAGATAAATTCCTGAATCTGGAAGATTCTTTAAATCAGTTTTAATGTATGGAATTTCTCTTGAAGGAGCAAGATTTTTGGGAAAAGAAAGATACGCTTTTAGTATATCGAAATAACTTGCATCTTCGGCCAAATCCGGAGTTGGAATTAAATTTTGAAAAGACCCATTTTTATAATTAGGTGATTTTTTTATTCTTTCTAAGCGTTCACCTGAAGGTAAAGCACCAAACTGAGGCATTTGTAATAGCAAGATGATAGAAATAATCAAAAAAAGCATAACAATTAATAAATAAAATAGCATTCGTTTTTTCATTTGATGCGAATTAAATAAATGCTTTTATTATTTTAAGAAAAACTCGTTAAACCAATTTTAACTTTATTAAAGCTTCAACCAGTTCGGGAATTCTAATAGGTTTGGTAATAAAACCATCACATCCTGCTGCATAACAAGCATTTCTTTCTTGTTCAAGAGAGTGTGCTGTTTGCATAATAATTGGAATGTTAGGGTATTTATCTTTTATGATTTGAGTTGCCGTCATTCCATCCATTTCAGGCATTTTAACATCCATTAGAATCAAATCAAAATTTGGATTTTCCTCTACAAATTTTACCGCCTCGGAACCATCCTTAGCCCAAATAATTGTTGGGTTCATTTTCTTCATTAATTTCTGTAAAACCACAAAATTCATTTGGTCGTCTTCAGCAATTAAAACGAGTTTATCTGTTAGATCCACTTCGAGTTCATTAGATTTTTTTTCTACAGCAGGATTAGAAATTGAGGTCATAAAATTTCCTGGAATAATGAAACTAAATGTAGTGCCTTCATTCACCGCTGTATCAACCTGAATAACACCACCTAGAATTTTTGCGATTTCCTTGCAAATCGCTAAACCCAGTCCTAATCCACTTTGTTTTCTGGTATGTGAATCATCTATTTGTCTGAAAACATCAAAAACCTTATCCAGTTTCTCTTGAGAAATACCAATTCCAGTATCCTTTACAAAAAATCTAATACCGGTTTCATCTAAAGTATAACCATATTCAATTTTTCCTTTTTCAGTGAACTTAACTGCATTACTAATAAACTGACTTAATAATTGTAAAAGTCGTTTTTTATCGGTTGTAAAACGTAATCCTGTTGAGTTAGGAAAAGGAGAATATACAATTTGTAAATTTCGTTTATTGTGAACCCTAATTTCGGTTTCAAGTGCTACTTTTATTCTTGAGAAAACATCAAGAATAGAAATTTCCTGAGAATCTATTTTAGTTTCTTTGGATTGAAGCATTGAAATTTCGAAAATTGATTCAATGATTTCAAGCAAATTATTGCCACTTTCATTGATTAATTTAGAGAGTTCCAATATTTCTTCCTTAGGCATATTTTCATCAATAAGATTACTAAAGCCAATTACTGCATTTAAAGGAGTTCGGAGTTCATGACTCATTGTAGTTAGAAATGAAGATTTAAGTCTATCACTCTCCTCAGCTCTTTCTTTGGCTCTTAAAAGTTCCTGACTTGCCAATTTCTTTTCTGTGATATCTTGACCTAAGGAAACAAAATAAACTACCTCGTTATTATCATCAGTAATAGAAGCAATAGATTCTTCTTCCCAAAACAATTCGCCATTTTTCTTTTTATTGATAATTTCACCTTTCCACTCTTTTCCTGCAAGCAGTGTGTCCCACATTTCCATATAAAAAGAATCATCATGTTTACCAGATTTCAGGATATTATTTCGTTTTCCAATAACCTCTTCAGCAGCATAACCTGTCATTTCGCTAAATCTATTATTTACGAACTGAATGATTCCACTATTATCAGTAATAACAATAGCATTAGGCATCCTAGCCAATGCATCATATAACAATTTTACCTGAACACCCGAACTATCTTTAACTATATTTAATTCTTCTTGAGTTTTTCTTAGTCGAAGTTTTTCTCCTCTTAGTTTTAAAGCATTTTCGATTGCGCTATTTAACCTATGTAATCTACCTTTTACTACATAATCCCATGCACCTCTAATAATACAATCGGCAGCTGTTTCTTCAGACAAAGCGCCAGTTACCATTATAATTGGCAAATAAGGATCCGTTGATTTTACAATTTCTAGAGCATCGAATCCTGTAAAATTATTCAGGTTATAATCTGATATGATTAAATCGGGTTTAAACTCAGAAAGTGCTGTAACAAAACCATCTTTATTCATAACCCATTCAATGAGTAATTTGCGATGTAAATTTGTTTCCAGGAAGATTTTTAATAATTCAAAATCATTTTCATCATCTTCAAGAACCAATATTTTGAGTAAATTCATGTTAAATCGTTTTATTTCTTGAAACCCAAAAAGAACCAATAGAAGCAACAGTTTCCTGATATTCAGAAAAATCTATAGGTTTAACAACATAAGCATTTACGCCTAATTCATAAGATTTTACTAAATCCCTTTCCATTTCTGAAGCAGTAAGCATAATTACAGGTATATGTTGTATTTCAGGGTCCGTTTTAATTTTTTCCAAAGCCTCTAAACCTGTAACTTTTGGCATTTTAATATCCATTAAAATTATAACTGGATTCACTTTAGGTCTATCTTTAAACACAGCCTTATATTTTAAAAAATTCAGGACCTCTTCACCATCATTAACAACAATGAGAGGGTTTTTAATTTTGTTTGATTTAAAAGCTGATAAAGTCAGCTCAATATCATTTTCATTATCTTCGGCATATAATATTGGAGGTAATGTAATCATTATAAATTCTTTTTAAGTTTGATGAAAAACGTTGCACCCTTCTCTTCCTCTCCTTCTGCCCAAATTAAACCATTATGTTTTTTAATAATTTGTTGAACATTGGCTAAACCAATTCCGGTTCCAGAAAATTCATTTTGTGTATGTAATCTTTGAAATACTCCAAATAATTTATCTATATAAGACATATTAAAACCGGCACCATTATCTTTTATAAAAATTCCAATATTTTCATCGCCTGCTTCAAAAGTACCAATCTCAATTACTGCCGAATCTTTGTGGGAAGTGAATTTTATAGCATTGGAAATTAAATTACTCAAAGCAAGTTCGATTAAATATTTATCTGCATTAATATTTGGAAAATCTGCAATTTTAAATTCAATATTTCGATGTTGAATATCAGGTTCTGCATCTTTAATTATTTGCTCAAATAATTTATTTAATTGTACTTTAGTTAACTGGAGAGCCTGTCGTCCTAATCTTGAAAATTTCAATAAGGAATCAATCATTGTTGACATTCGCAAACCAGCATCATTTATTTTATCAAAATATTTAATTGAATCCTCTGATATATTATCGGGGAATGTGGATCTTAAAAGCTTTGTAAAACCATCAATATGTCGAAGTGGTGCACGTAAATCATGAGAAACAGAATAGGCAAAAGATTCAAGATCCTTATTGGCAGCTTCCAATTGTTCGGTTCTTTCAATTACTCTTTCCTCTAACATTTGATTTAAGAGATTTAGTTCTTGTTCAACCTTTTTTCTAAAAGTAATATCGTGTATAGCACCAACAATGTAAATACAGTTATTAGCGCTATCAAACACAGGTACGATATTAACATCACCCGTAAAACTTTCACCTTTTCGGGTACCACTAATTTCCCATGAGACAGCCTTTTTAAACTGAATAGCTTCTCTAAATTTTTTATTGGAAACTTCTGTGAATTCTTTGATGTCGACAATTTCATCAAACCTTTTACCAACGATTTGATTTTCGGGTAAACCAATAATTTTAGACATCATTTTATTTACAGTCAGAAATTTAAACTCATCGACTTTATCAACATTTATAAGAAAAATGCCATTTCCAACTGTATCTAAAATTGAACTTAATATTTGCTCTCTATCTTTTAATGCTTGTTGAACCTGGTGTATTTCGGAAATATCCTGAACAGTTCCAATAGACCTAATTGGTTCTCCATTTTCATCAAAATAAGAAGTGCATTTTTCTTGAACATATTTGATTCTTCCATCAGGCATAAGTAAACGATGAGTTACTTCATAGGCCTTTTTAGTTTTTAAAGAATTTGTATATAAAGTGTTTACTAGTTCCCTATCATCAGGATGAATTGCATTGATAAAAGCTTCATAAGTTGCCTGAAATATTGATTTATCTATTTCGAAAATCTTATAAATTTCTTCAGACCAAATCAATGAATTGGTTTTAAAATTCAACTCCCAGTTACCCATTTTTGCAAAATGTTGGGCTTCCTTTAGTTTCATTTCACTCTCTAATAATGCTTTTGTTGTTCCGGTAATTTCGGTTAAATCTCTTCCAATACCTAAAATTCCAACCAAGTTTCCTTCTGTATCAAAAAGCTTGGTTTTAAAGGTTTCTACAATTAAATCATTCTTGCCATCATACAATTTCATTTCTCCAAAACTCTTGATTGGCTCATTCGATTCAAGAGCCATTTTATCAATGGAAGTATATTCATCTGCTAATTTTTCGTCTAACAAATCATAATCAGTTAAACCAATTATTTCTGCAGGTTCTTTATTGTACAATTTAGAAAATTGAGTATTACATAAAAGGAATCTACCTTCAGGGTCTTTAAGCCAAACTAAATCCGGAATCGTTTGGATTAATGTATTAAGTCTTTCCTTTTCATTTAAGGCATTTAATTCGGCAGTTTTTCTTTCTGTTATATCCATAATCATACCCAAAATCTCACCACTTTTTGATGAAGTTGAATATTTAGATTCAGCCCAAATACTTAGCCATTTAACTTTTTTATTTACAACAATTCTTGTTTCAAAATTAAATTTCTTTCCAGATAAAGAATCAAGCCAAAGCTGTTTTAAATTATGAAAATCAGGTTTAAAAATTCTACTTAAAAACTGCTTCATTGAAACATTATCATTTGAGTCGAAACCCATAATAACATAACTTTCTCTTGAACCAAAAAACTCGAGTTTAGATAAATCTAGTTTAAAATTTCCCAATCTTGCTATTTCATTTGCTCTTTGTAATTCAGCCTGACTTTTTACCAAAGCTTCTTCTGCAAGTTTTTGTTGAGTTATATCTGCAAAACTAACAAACACCCTAGTTTTGTTTTGCTCATCTTTAAAAGGGATAACATTACTTTTAAGCCAAAGTATTTCATTATTAGATTTACGTTTTAATCCATAAATCTGATTAAAAGCGGGTAAACCAGTTTCAAAAACTTTAAAAGTAGAAGATTCTTTGTAACGAATTTCTTCCCCTTCCTCATTTAAAATAATAAAAGGAACTTGACCTTCATGCCTTTCATTTCTTCGTCCATCATCAATACCTAATATTTGTAAAGCGCTTGGATTGAATAATTCTTCTAAACCATTTTCATCATAATAAATTATTCCATCGGGAGTAGATTCAAACAAATTTCTGAACCTCATCTCACTGGTTTTTAAATTAATTTCTGCCTGTTTTTGTTCTGTAATATCTCTGAAGAAAATATTCAAACCTTCCTGTGCCGGATAAATTTTAAATTCAAGCCACTTTTTAAATTCATCTACATATTCGCTAAATAATTTTATTGCCTTTTCTAAAACAGCACTTTCACATGTTTGTCTGAATAAGCTATCTTGTTTAAGATTGAATTCATTCCAGATATTATTACCTACAATAGTTTTTGGATTTCTGTTTAAATACTCTCCTCCTTTAGAATTCATGTAGGTATAGTTCCAATTAATATCAATTGAAACAAATCCATCGCTTATGGTTTCCAAAATATCTATAATCCTACCACTGCTTTCTTTTTCTTTCTGAATAAGTCTTTCTTTCTCAAGTTCTTGCTTTTTGCTTTCCGTAATGTTTCTAGAATTGGTAAGAATACATTGTGTTCCATCTGAGAGTATAAGTACTTGAGCACTTAAAACAAAAAACATTTTAGCACCAGTTTTATTGATTAAAATTGTTTCAAAATCCTTGATTCTGCCATGCTTCTGAAGTTCCTTTTTAAAAATCAACCTATCGATTTTATTTGCCCAGATATTTATTTCAGTAGACGTTTTACCAATAACCTCTTCTTTTGAAAACATAAATTCTTCACAAAAAACTTCATTTGTTTCAATGAAAATACCTTCCTCAAGGGTTGAAATTGTTAAGCTATCCGGACTGGAATTAAAAGCTTTAGAAAATTTATCTTCACTAAGCAAAAGCTCTTTTTCTGAATCATACCTTTGAATTGCAATACTGGCTATACTAACAAAACCTTCAATACTATTTAACTTTTCATAATTAGGTTTATAAGTATGGTTGTGATAAACAGCAAAAGTTCCTAAAACTATTCCTTTTGACGATAAAATTGGAATAGATAAACATGAACGTAAATTTTCTTTTAAAATCAAATCCCGAAATTGATTCCAATTTGGGTCAATATATAAGTCTTCACTTATAACCACTGATTTTGTAAAAGCTGCATGACCACATGAACCAACTCCAAAACCAGCTTTTAAACCATCAACAGTATTAATATAGTTAGGAGAAAACTTCTTACCACAAGTAAATTTTAATAATTCTGTATCATCATCATATAGCATAATAGAAGCCATTGAATTAGGAAGTTCAATTTCAATTGCATCAACTATTCTATTCAGTATATCATGAATTGGTTTTCCTTTTACAATCAATTCAAGGATTTCCTTTTGGACAAAATCCCTTTTCTCAGCAATTTTTCTATTAGTTACATCCCTTGTTATACCTAGAACACTAATCGTTCTGTCATTATTAATAAAGTAACTTGTATTAACCTCTGTATAAATAATATTACCATCTTTATGGTACTCTTGGAATTCCTCCAATTGATTTTTCCCTGTACTTTTACCATTTAAAAATGCCTCAATTCGCTGAGGTAAAAATTTATTTACATAAGCAAGTGTTTCTTCTGTAAATACATCATCCATTTTCTGTGATGCTACTTCTTCAGGTGTATAACCTCTTAAGTTAAATACAGATGGGCTACTATAGGTAAATTCGTTACTAGTTAGGTTATAAATCCAAATAACATCATTGCTATTTTCAGCTATTAACTTGAATAAATTTTCCTCTAAATGATTGGTATTATTTTCAATCAGTGAAAAAACACATAAATGAAGAAATTTACCCTCAATTTGAATTTTCCTTGAGTTTATATTACAAAAAACAAAATCACCTGTTTTTTTTAAAATAGGAACTTCTAAGAACTGCTGGTTTACATGGTGATTAAAACTTTTTAAAATCTCTTTATCAAAATATGAATTACCTACAAAATGATTAGAAGAAAAGTTAAGTTCCAATATTTCTGGTAAAGTATAAGCAGTCATCTTAAGCATTTCCTTATTGGCATAAAGAAATTGACCAGTTAACTGATCTGCTAAAATAATTCCAAGCTCTAAACCATTTAATAAATCAAACAATTGTTCACTTGAGAAAGATGCAAATTCAATCTTATCTAAGCTAACTTTATCGCATGATTTGGCCAACTCTATTTTAAGTCGTCGATTTTCGTCGAGCAACTGTTCATAAGTTAAATTAGAGTTATCCATATTTATTCAATTAAAGAATCGAAAACAAAAAATCAGTTATTAGCTTGTCTATTCGTTTTCCAAATCAAAATCTCAGCATTAGTAATACTTTCAATCTGATTAATATTTACCGGTTTTTGAATGTAATTTCCTACATTCCTGTAGTCTTTTGCCCTTTCAATAGCTATATCATCAAACTTATAAGACATTAATAAAATATCTGTATTGAGACGCAATAATTCATGTTGTTTTAAAAATTCCCAACCCTTTTTATTCTCAGTTTCAGGATCAAGTATAACTAAACAATTGCCATCAAATTCGCCATTTTTCATTGAATTCAGAGCCAAATCTACCTCTAAAAAATGATTTGTTTTTATTAGCCATTTACCCTTTGAAAACAGGTTTTTAAGTAGCGTTACATGATTAATGTCGTTATCAATGATACACAAACTATTAAACTTCTTTTGAACTTCGGGTTTAAGGTTGATTTCGGTCTTTTTAAGAGGAGAAGAAATAAGATCATTCATTTTTTCAAGTGCAAAATTTAACTTATTAAACGAACGTTTGGCTTGTTCAACAATATCAGATAATTCCTCTTTAACATTATATTTTTCTTCAACATAAAGTGCCATTGTTTGAAGTTTAGCAACCTCTTGTTTTATTTCAAATGAATTAATAAAAGATAAATCCTTTAAAAATTTAATTTGATTCTGAAGTTCAACTTCAGCTTCCTTAATTTTACTTATATCTTTAGCAATTTCTGATACACCAATTAAATTCCCGTCTTCATCTTCAATAGAGGATAAAGTAATTGATAGAGGAACCCAGGTGCCATCTTTTCTTTTTCTGTTTAATTCAAATGTTTCACTAATTTTTGTTGAAGAACCAAGTTTAGAAATAAATTCAATTTCAGCATTAATATTGTC
>JAIYDG010000600.1 GCA_027487625.1 Bacteroidota bacterium | reverse complement strand
AGTTGAAACGTATTCAAAGCATGCTAAAATATCGATCCTTGCTGAATAAATTGCCTACTAAAATTATCGATCCCTTGTAATATTATCGATCCGTAGTACTGGTATTCAATTCTAAGTAGTGAAAACCTACTCAAAGTCTTAGTTAATACGTTTGAAATTATTACTTAAAATGAATAGGGTACCTTCATAAACAAGGCAAACTTCGTCCTTTTCGACATGGTCATCCTCCACATTGATGACTTCACCCTCCTCCTTTTTGACCGGAGCCCTTTTGCCACCAGATCTTGTTTTCCGCTGAAAATAACATTTCTTATTGATGAATCATACTGTAACGTTGCCAAAGACATATAAATTGTACTTAAAACTGAACAATGAACATACTTATGACGACGTTATAATTAGTCTTATTTTTTTGGCAATGTTTCTTTTATAAGTACAGTAATTACCTTCTCAGGAGTCGCCTCAGGGGAGGAGTTCTTGGCGGCTTTTCGATCCTTCTGCGCCTTCTTTTTTTGTTTCCGGTGCTTGTCGAGGTCCTCTGAGGGATGGACCTTCTCAATGTGACGCAAGAGAGCCCCGTAACTGACAAATTTTTGGCAAATCGAACATTGTTGCAGGTCCTTCTTCCTGTCGTGCTGTAAAGAAGAGGACATTTTTTACAGTAAAGTACTGAGGATAAGTTAGCATAAGGTCATAACAAATAATTTATCACTGGCTATCACGACACGAAGTTACAATTAGTATTTTCCTACATATATGTCAATTTCCTTTTCTTAGATAATTACCTTCTCAGCCAATTTTTTAGCTCCCCGCTTTTTCTTGAACTTATTGACGTCCTCCTTGGGATGGACCTTCTCAATGTGCCTCAAGACACAACCTTTGCTTAACATGGTTGGGCATATGGGACATTTGATCTTCGAGGAAGACCTATGCCCCTTACCTTTGCACACTAAGTCATGCCTTGTCTTGAAGGTGAAGAAGCCGTTGCATTTTGGGCACTGTTTGCACTTGTACAGGTGGGTCTTTAGGCTCTCAATGACCCAACGTTTACAGCGGTCGCAGCGGTTCTTGCCGTCAGCTTTCGCCAGCTCATTTTCAGTGAGAGATTTCATTGTCTAAAGAAACATAATAAAATAGTATTTATCGATCCGAACTCAAAGTCTACGTTAAACAAATTTAAATCGCGAAAAATTATCAATCCTTATAAAATTTATCGATCCGAACTATAAGTATACGTTAAACTAATTGCAAGCACGTAAATTTATCAATCCTTATAACATTTGTCAATCTCTAAATGTTACTAAACTTTAATAAAGTTAAATTTAGTTCTTTACCAGATCAAGGGCTTTGTCACTTGCCGTGGATGAGGATGCGAGAGGTTGCATTTCCTTCGGGGGGCGTGTGGTGGCCTTCACCGGACCTGGGGTACCCAGCCCTGTGCTTCTCTGTTTGATGGTTGTCTGTAAACATAGCAAAAAGTTACATTACAAACTTACTTCTATCTATAAACGTGTTATAGGTTAAAATTACATTTCCAAACACGTAAATTTATCAATCCTTATAAAATTTATCGATCTCTAAATGTTTCTAAACTTTCATAAAGTCAAATTTAGTTCTTTACCAGATCATTGCCTTGTTCACTTGCCGTAGATGAGGATGCGAGAGCTTGCCTTTCCTTCGGGGGGCGTGTCACCACACGGACCTTAACCGGACCTGGGTTACCCAGCCGCCCTGTGCTTTTCTGTTTGATGGTTGCCTGTAAACATAACATAAAGTTACATTACAAAATTACTTCTATCTATAAACGTGTTATAGGTCAAAATACATTTCCAAACACGTAAATTTATCAATCCTTATAAAATTTATCGATCTGTAAATGTTTGTAAACTTTCATAAAGTCAAATTTAGTTCTTTACCAGATCAAGGGCTTGTTCGTTTGCCAGAAATGAGGATGCGAGAGGTTGCCTTTCCTTCGGGGGACTGGTGGCCTTCACCGGACCTGGGGTACCCAGCCCTGTGCTTTTCTGTAAACATAACATAAAGTTTCATTATAAAATTACTTCTATCTATGAACATGTTATAGGTTGAAAATACGTAATTTTATCAATCCTTAGTTTATCTATCAGTTATTGTTTTCTTACATTCTAAACTGTTTGATTTAAAATAAGTATATTACCAGTACTTCGTCATTTGGTGTAATACGTACCGTATTATCATGATGACGTGAGGACGACTGATGACGTCCGGACGACTTATGACGTGAGGACGACTGATGACGTCCGGACGACTGATGACGTGAGGACGACTGATGACGTCCGGACGACTGATGAGCACGTGAGGTCGACTGATGAGGAAGTGACGGCTGTAAACATAACATAAAGTTTCAAAGTAAATAATAACTTAGTAATAACTTCCTTATACTATTCCTTCTATCAATAAACGTGTTATAGGTCAAAAGTAACTTTAATTATTGCTTTGATGTCTACTTCATCAGCGTCTACAGAAGATACATTTCAAAGAAAGTAATTTTATCAATCCTTAGTCAATTTATCGATCTGTTCTTATAAAACGTTTTCTTACAAATAGGTCTAAAATGTTAAATTTTAAAATAGTATCTTACCACAACATTCTCTTTGTCCCTTGAAAGACATCCGGTTGACTGCCCTGGGGTTGCCGGGATTGCCGGAAATGCCGGGATTGCCGGGATTGCAGGGATTGCCGGGATTGACTGGATGGCCGGGATTGAAAGGATGACCTTGATTGACGGCATTGATGGGGTTGACTTCTGTAAAAGTACATTATGACTAATGATTGTGTAGTAACTTCCTTATACAATTGCTTCTATCAATAAACGTGTTATAGGTTAAAAGTACATTACATTATTACTTTTACACAAAGATACATTTCAAAGCAAGTAATTTTATCAATCCTTAGTACATTTATCAATCAGTTATTATGAAACTAGTATGTTTTCTTACATATAGGTCTAACATGTTAGATTGAAAAATAGTATATTACCGGAACATTCTCTTTGTCACTTGATGCAGTTGTAAGACGTCCGGTTGACTGCCCTGGGGTTGACGGGACTGACTGGATAGACGGAACTGACTGGATTGACGGCATTGATGGGATTGACTTCTGTAAACATAACACAAAGGTTTAAACTGCGTTCTAATTAATTATGGCGTAATAACATTTCTATCAAACTTTCATATTATGTCGACATAACAAAGTTAGAAACTGTACCTGATCATGATCCTGTTCCTGATCTTGATCCAGTATCTGAACATCTGAGTCCTCTGAGTCATCACTGGACGAATAGCAGGCAATGCGGCTCATAGCAGACATTTGCAAGTCCTTGCCTTTACTCTATACAAATACAAAAATATCATTATTATCAAATTTATCGATCCGGAATACCATTTAAAAAATTCTATTCCAATTATGTTTAATTATCGATCCTTGTCGACTTTAATATTATCACAAATTAATGTCGACTTAAACATGCTATGTAATTAGTACATTTATCGATCCTATACAAAATATGAGTCTATTCCAAGGGCGAACATTAATCCTTAATCCTTAATCTTGTAAATGCTTTCAAATATTTTTACCTTGTAAGTCGCCATGACTTTGGATGATTTGTGAATTTCTTCCTTCATAGCACGTCCGGCCACGTTGAGCGAAAGACAAAAACTGAGTCACTGTGTCAGTGCAACAAACTTTGTCAGCGTACTACTCTATTGCTACAATTTTTGTCAGCGTACTACTCTTTGGCAACAATTTTTGTCAGCGTACTACTCTTTAGCAACAAACTTTGTCAGCGTTCTACTCTATTGCTACAATTTTTGTCAGCAGTTTCTTTTTTTCTTTCTTCCTTCTTACGTCCGGCCACGTTGAGCGTCAGACATAAACTGAGTCACAATTGCACATTGTCAGCACAATTGCTACAGTTGCTACAGATTATTAGCTTCCGTGTAGTACATGTACTCCATTCTCAATAAATATGACTTTTTATTATAATGTCGACATGTTTTTATGTCATTTATAATGTCGACATAATGAAAGAATCACTGTTTCTTGATCATGACTTGTCCAACTTTCACGGTAACATTGTTAAGGTCGACACATTTGGACTGTATTATTAATGTCGACATAGTTACTTACACGCATGGGTTGTGCATTAGTTTACTTACTAATGGCATGGCATGGCAAACTGAGTCACTGTGTCAGTGCTACAAACTCTGTCAGCGTACTACTCTATTGCTACAAACTCTGTCAGCGTACTACTCTATTGCTACAAACTTTGTCAGCGTACTACACAATTGCTGCAAACTGTCTACACGATAGCTACACATGGCATGCATATTAATACAGAGTAACATTGTTAAGGTCGACACATTTAGACTGTATTATTAATGTCGACATAGTAAATTTATCAATCCTTATCAATTTATCGATCCTTAGTCAAAGTCTTGTTAAGGTCGACACATTTAGACTGT
>JAIYDG010000112.1 GCA_027487625.1 Bacteroidota bacterium | reverse complement strand
TAAAGCCGCGTGGCAATTGAGGAATCAGCAAGATTTTGTTGGAATTTATAATTTCTAATTATCTCAGGATTAAAGCCGCATGGAAATTGAGGAATAAGCAAGATTTTTGTTGGGATTATAATTTCTAATTATCTCAGGTCCAAAGCCGCGTGGCAATTGAGGAATCAGCAAGATTTTGTTGGAATTTATAATTTTCAAATAACTCCGGGCTGAAGCCACTGAGCTATTTGAAAATTACTTTCGGGAATCAAACAAATTCCCTATTTCTTCACAATCGATAATTTCAAGCTAATGATATTACTCATGGCTAATAATCCTTCGTTAAAGGCATTTCCTAAAGCATAATCAATTGAAATACGACTTAATTTTAATCCTACTCCTAAACTAGGCATGGCATTTAAAGTTTCTTTGCCATCAAAATCTTTTACTCTTTGGAATTTTTGTAATCCACCTCTTAAAAATACAAGATTTTTGTAACCCATTTCTAAACCCAATCGAGGATCCATATTAAAAATTTTACTGCTAATTAGCACATTTCTTTGTCCATCGGTAGTAATTTCAAAATTAACTTCTGGTCTAATGCTAAGCTTATTCGACATCAACTCAAAAGATCTGCTGGCACCGAAAACCAATCTTGGCAATGTTATTTCCAAACCACCTTTGGGAAGTGCATTTCCAGTGGAAATTAATTGTTGTTTATCTGATTCACTTAAGTTGTAGGTCCATGCATTAAATGTACCTGTTATATCATAAGCAGCAACACCTAATTGATAATTTTTATATTTATAAGTAGCTCCCAAATCGAATCCAAATCCCCAAGCACCACCAAAATCGCCAATAACACGACGAATTACTTTCATATTGGCACCAATATTTAAATTTTCAATTCCAGTTTTTGTAGCATAAGAACCAACAAATCCATAATCAACTGCAGAAAATTCCTTGATTAAATTGTAGTTGATTTGTCCATCTTGCATTAGATACAAGGTATTTGGAATGCCGTCAATTCCAAAACGAATCATACTTATGGCTGCCCTACTTTTTTCGTTTAATTTGAATCCAATTGCGCCATAATCGTGTTTTGCAATACCAGCAAATTGTTCATTGTGCATCAATCCAATTTGGAAATTATCTTCAATTCCCATTAAACCCGCAGGATTCCAATAGCTTGAGGTAACGTCATTTCCACTAGAAACCACTGCACCACCCATGGCCATTGCTCTGCCACCAATGCCAATTCCTAAAAATGCATTGCTATATTTTAATGTTTGTGAGTTACTGTTTACAAATTGTAATCCTAGTAAAACAAAAAAGACAATTTTCTTCATTCAAAAATTTGTTTCATTTCAAAAATACGAGAATAAACTTCTCCAAACCAATTCTCTTCTAAATCTGAGACACTCTTTAATAAATCACGCCTTTCGTGAAAACTAATTTCTGGAAGTCCGGCTCTCATCATGACTCTTGATAACGAATAGCCAAAAAGGTTATTATCAGTATAATTTAAAATATAAGCTGCTTCTCTAAAATAGTGAAACATTCTGCACATTCTATCAGTTTCAATCAGTCCTTGTTTTTTTAAAAAGCCATCTAATTCAGGAATATCAATCAAATTCAAATCAGCATAAAATTGTTTTCCAATTCCTTGATAATGCCTGATTAAAAGCCTGTCCATCATCATTTCAAACAAAATATGACCTAAAAACCACTTTCTTTCAATGTTTTTTAAATCCGAATTTGATTTAATCGCATCTAAACAAATGGCAGTTCCTGTTTCAAAAAAATGTGATGAATGAAATTTTTTATCATCTTCTAAATGAGCCAAACATCCATTAAACAAATTTCTTTGATTGATAGAAAAATCATCATTTAACTCCCTGTATTTCTTAATAGAACCTCTTGCCAAATCAGGCAAAATAAGTCCCAAATTGAAATATGGATTATCAATTTTGTGCCGAATAAAATAATGTGATAAAAAATTCAAGTCCTGCTTTTCATGCAATTTCAGGAAAATTCTCTTGAACTCCATAAATAATTCAGCCGCCAAGCCTTATTTTCGAAACTTATTACAGAAAGAATTTTGTCATGGGCGTAAATTTTATTGAAGAACTAAAATGGAGAGGCATGTTACACGATATCATGCCGGGAACAGAAGAAGAATTAAACAAGGGTATTTGTAGCGGTTATATAGGTTTCGACCCAACAGCCGATAGTTTACATGTGGGCCATTTAACCCAAATCATGACTTTAATTCATTTCCAAAAAGCTGGACATCGTCCTTATGCGCTTGTTGGTGGTGCTACTGGAATGGTTGGAGATCCTTCTGGAAAATCGCAAGAAAGAAACTTATTAAACGAAACCGAACTTCGCCATAACCAAAATTGTATTGAAGCTCAATTAAAAATGTTTCTTGATTTTAATACAGGTGAAACCAGCGCTGTAATGGTTAACAATTACGATTGGTTCAAAGAATTTAGCTTTCTAGATTTTATTAGAGATGTTGGAAAACACATCACTGTTAATTATATGATGTCGAAAGACTCTGTAAAAAAACGTCTTGAAGGTGATAGCGGAATGAGTTTTACTGAATTTACATACCAACTTGTTCAGGGTTACGATTTTTATTACCTCTGGAAAAACCACAATTGTAAAGTACAAATGGGTGGTAGCGACCAATGGGGAAATATTGTAACAGGCTCTGAGTTAATCAGAAGGAAAGATGGTGGAGAAGCATTTGCTATTACAACCAATCTCATTAAAAAATCAGACGGGACCAAATTCGGAAAAACCGAAAGTGGTGCAATTTGGCTTGATCCAAAAAGAACTTCACCTTATAAATTTTACCAATTTTGGTTAAATGCAAGTGATGCTGATGCCAAAGAATGGATTAGAATTTTTACACTTTTAACAAAAGAGGAAATTGAATCCATTGAAAAAGAGCATGAACCAGCGCCACATTCAAGAGCCTTACAAAAAGCTTTAGCTAAAGATATTACAATAAGATGCCATAGCGAAAATGCTTATGAAACAGCCTTAGCTGCATCAGGTATTTTGTTTGGTAATTCAACCATCGAAGCATTTAAAGAATTAGATGAAGAAACTTTTTTAGATATTTTTGATGGAGTTCCTCAGTACGAAATTGAAAAATCGGTTTTAGAAGCTGGAATTGGAATTGTTGAATTATTAAGTGAACATTCGCAAGTATTTCCTTCAAAAGGTGAATGCAGAAAAATGTTACAAGGTGGTGGAGTTTCATTGAATAAAGAAAAAGTAAGTGATGTTGCAGCTATTATCAATGCTAGTTCACTTATCAAAGACAAATACCTTTTCATTCAAAAAGGAAAAAAGAATTATTACCTCATTAGCATTAAATAAAAATGAAAACCATTGGACCAAAAGATTTGCCATTGGCAAATTTTCATAATGCCTTATTAACTGCTGTTGCTCCACGACCAATTTGTTTTGCAAGTACGGTTGACAAAGATGGAAACATGAATCTCTCTCCATTTAGTTTCTTTAATGTTTTTGGGTCGAATCCAGTAACATTTATTTTTTCACCTGCTAGAAGAGTAAGAGACAATAGCATTAAACATACTTTGGAAAACATCATGGAAACCAAAGAAGTAGTAATTAATGTGGTGAATTATGCGATGGTTCAACAAATGAATCTAGCTAGTTGCGAATACCCAAAAGGTGTGAATGAGTTTACCAAATCAGGATTTACTCCATTGGCCTCACAAATGGTTAAACCTTTTAGAGTAGCTGAAAGTCCGGTGCAATTTGAGTGTAAAGTTCGTGATATTATTGAAACTGGAAATGAAGGAGGTGCAGGTAATTTAATCATTGCTGAAATGTTGTTGATGCATATTCGTCCTGAAGTTTTAACAGCTGATGGAAGAATTGACCAACAAAAAATAGATTTGGTTGGCCGACTTGGAAGTGATTGGTATGTACGTGCCAGTGGAAATGCTTTGTTTGAAGTTCAAAAGCCTGCAAAAAACTTAGGTATAGGAATTGATACACTTCCAGAGACAATTAAGTACAGCAAAATTCTAAGCGGAAACGATTTAGGACAGTTAGGAAATGTTGAGCAATATCCAGATGATGACAGCATTCAGATTTTCAAGAGAATGAACAAAACCCTTGCTGGCATTCATTCTTCGACTACCGACAAAGTTGATTTGAACAATAAACTACATCAGTTTGCACACCAATTATTGGAAACAAATCAGGTTGAAGATGCTTGGAAAGTCTTGTTAAGTTAAGGCTTGTATCAAAAAAGAAACAATGTGTTCAAAATAATGCACACTATTAGCATCAATAGGTAGTCTAAAAGCTTAAAAAAACTTTTAAACAACTAAAAAACAGAACTTTATAAAATTAAAACAAGCTTAAAATGAACTTTGGCACAGTTATTATACTATAGGTAATATCTAAAATTCATTTTGCTTTATTATATAGCCCAATCAACTAGCCATTGATTGGGTTTTTTCTTTTAGGAGATTCAATTAAAAGTTAATCTATTATCATTCATAAAAAGCTACTTTGTAAATCGTATTCAAAAGAATATTTTCACAAAAAATAATTAAAATGGAAGATATAGAAATCGCTAAAGATGAAATTGTAAAAGAGCGTCATGGTTGTGTTACAACCTGGTTGGTTTTTATGATTGTAGCCAATTCATTAATCGGACTAATTTACCTGTTAGTTCCTGAAAGTCTTTCTAAAGAGATGGATGTTAAAATTCCAATATACATTTTATCGATACTTGGCTTAATTGGAATAGCCAATGTGGTTTTTTCATTTGCTCTGTTTAAATGGAAACTTTGGGGATTTTATGGTTTTATTGTTTCAAGTTTAGCTTCCTTTATTATTAATTTATTGATTGGAACAGAAGTAGTGCAATCTGTAATGGGTTTGATTGGAATTGCCTTTTTATATGGCGTTCTTCAAATTAAAAAGAACAATATTTCGGCTTGGAATTATATGGAGTAACAATCGAAAATTATTCAATAAAAAAGGGGATGCAATTACGGCATCCCCTTTTCTTTTAATCTTCCCTCGAGCCATCATCGGCCATTCTTACCATTCTTGGATAAAATGTAGCCAATACTTCTACCAAATCTGTTTGTGCTTTCATCACTTCATGAATGTTTTTATAGGCCATTGGAGCTTCATCTAATCCTGCTCCAATTAACTCAACTTGGTGCTCCAATAAAATTTGTTTCATCTCTTTTTTTGTGATGTTTTTTACTGCTTGTGTTCTGCTCATCAATCTTCCTGCACCATGCGATGCCGACTGAATAGATGAAACTGAGCCCTTTCCTTTCACCAAAAACCCCGGAGCTGTCATCGAACCAGGAATAATTCCCAATGTGCCCGCTGATGCTGGCGTTGCTCCTTTTCTATGAACAATCAATTCTTCTCCATTCACCATTTCTTTCCAAGCAAAATTATGGTGATTTTCAACCTTATTTAAAACCTCTGCTCCTATTGCTTTACTCATTCTTTGGTGAATAATTTCATGACAAGCAGATGCATAATCTCCTGCTAAATTCATAGCAAGCCAGTATTCTATTCCTTCTTGTGAGTTCAAATCTAAATAAGCCAAACTCTGCGCTTCTTGAGGAAGTTTACATAAGTCTTTAGCCAATCGGGTATAATGACCAGCTATAGTAGCTCCAAATCCTCTTGAACCAGAATGTGTAAGCAAGGACAAATACCTTCCTTTTTTCATCTTGTATTCAGTAACATCTTCCTTAAATTCAATAATTCCGAATTCAACAAAATGGTTTCCACCGCCTGATGTTCCTAATTGTCCATGAGCTTTGTCTTTTAGCCCTTTTAAAAGCGGAATTTCATCAAACAAAGAATTATCTAAAACAACATGATTGGCCAAATCTTTTCCTTTCCAAGCATTACCTGCTCCGAATTTTGTCATGGCAATCAATTCTCTTTTAAACTTGGCTTTGTTCTCCAAATAAAAATCTTCAGGAATATCATAAACAGATAAGGCCATTCTGCAACCAATATCAACTCCTACTCCATAAGGAATAATCGCATTTCTGGTTGCTAAAACTCCACCAATTGGCAATCCGTAACCTTGATGTGCATCTGGCATTAATGCTCCAGATACGCTAATTGGCAATCGCATAGCTATATTCATTTGATTGATAGCGCCGTCTTCGATTCCACTTCTTCCATAAATTTCATACGATTGAACATTCTCCTTTAAACTAATTTCTTCACTATTTTCTTGTTTTAATAATAAAGAAGCTATTTCTCCTAGTTCAATATCAGCCAAAAACTCAGCAGGATTTTCCAATAAGTTTCTAAACTTTTCTTTTTCTATTTCTGATAATAATTTCCCTTCCAACAAACTATTTAACATTCCAATCACTCTTCCTTCAGGAAATCCCATTTCAACAAATACGTTTGTTCTTTTAACTTTATTTTCCATTTTTTTTCTGTTTGCTTTAAAACCCCTCTACCAAGCGTTGGCAGAGGGGGCCGCCTTTTTATTTATCAAAGGAGTCAAATTCGACTCAATCGACATAACAAAGGTGCGTACTCATCTACGCAAGAGAATTTCGCAGTAAAACAAGTGCTTCATATTTTACAATTAAAACTGATTACCAAACGATTAAAATTTATTTCAAACTAAAATAATTTTAATCGCGCAAATTGATTGCGCAGTTACTATTTTAGTTTTACAAAAAAATACCCATGCCAATCAATAAACAAGCTCTTATCAGATACAATACCATCGACCAATGTCTTCAAAACAGAACCAAAAGATGGACCCTTGAAGATTTAATGGAAGCTTGTTCAGAGGCTTTGTTCAAATTTGAAGGAATTAGTAAAGGTATAAGCAAACGTTCTGTTCAGCTAGATATTCAAAACATGCGTAGCGAAAAATTGGGCTATAATGCTCCAATTATTGTTATCGATAAAAAATACTACAGTTATTCTGATAAAGATTACTCTATTACCAATACACCCTTAACTGGACAGGATTTAGGCACTTTAAATGAAGTATTGAATATACTTAAACAATTCAAAGGATTTAATCACTTTCAAGATTTAAATACATTAATAACAAAACTCGAAGACAAGCTGAATCTTCATTCACAAAAAGGCAAATCCTATATTCAATTTGAGAAAAATGATTTATTAAAAGGCATTCATCATATTGATGGATTACATCAAGCTATTAAAACAAAAACCTGTATCGAAATCAAATACAAATCATTTAAATCAAAAACAGAAAGCTCCATTTTATTTCATCCTTTTTTGTTGAAGGAGTATAGAAACAGGTGGTTCCTTTTAGGTTTGAATAATAAAAGAAAACAATTGATGATTCTGGCTTTAGATAGAATTGAAGACTTTTATGAAGTAAAAAAGATTAAATATGTAGAACCGGATATCAATCCAAATACCTATTTTAATGATGTAATTGGCGTATCAAAATTACCAGGCCAAAAACCCATTGAAATAATCATGGAACTAAATAAAGTTAGTGCTCCTTATATCAAAACCAAACCAATCCACCAATCACAAAAAATACTAAAAGAAACTGAAACATCTTTACTCATTTCAATCCGTGTAATTTGGAACTACGAACTAGAAAGAGAGATTTTAGGATTTGGTGAAGACATTAAAATCATAGCACCAAAACGTTTAAAAGGAAAAATATATTCGCGTCTTAAAAAAAGTTTTGAGATTTATGAAGCAGATTTTAAGGAACAAGAAACTTTAACTTAATTCCACAAAAAAGGCCGATTCTCTTAAGAACCGGCCTTTTTCTTTAAATTATTTTCCTCCCAATTTATCAGGATCAATTCCTCTTTTCTTTGCCATCTCTTCCAATTTAATTTGGAATTTCGATTTGGTTACTGGTTTCTTTTTATTCTCTTCTAATTGTTTGTGAATTGCCTTTTCATCAACAAAACCTCTAATTAACAATTGTTGTCCGATAGTAAACAAGTTCGATACAAAATAGTAGTAAGTTAATCCTGAAGAATAACTATTAAAGAATCCTAAGAACATAACTGGCATGATATAACTAATGTATTTCATTTGTCCAGTTACACCTGTCATTTGGTTATTGTAAATGGTATAAACCAATGTAGAAGCTGTCATTAATAATGTAAACAAACTCACATGGTCGCCATAAAACGGAATGTTAAATGGTAAGTTAAAAATGCTATCATAAGTAGATAAATCGGTAGCCCATAAAAATGCTTGTTGTCTTAACTCAAAAGCCGATGGAAAGAACTGGAACATCGCAATTAATATTGGCATTTGTAACAATACTGGCACACAACCACCCATTGGATTTACACCTGCTTTGCGGTAAATCTTCATGTTTTCTTGTTGTTGACGAGCCATATCATCTGGATATTTAGCTTTAATTTCATCAATTTCGGGCTTTAACACTCTCATTTTTGCAGATGATAAATAAGAGCGGTAAACCAATGGAAACAAGATGGTTTTAACAATCAGAGTTAATAAGAAAATAATCAATCCAAAATTGGTTAAATATTGTCCTAACCAGTAAAATACATTTACAGTTACAACTTTATTTACCCAACCAAAAATCCCCCAACCCATTGGTACAACCTTTTCCAAACCAATGTTTAATGTTTGAAGTGTTTTATAATGGTTTGGACCAAAATAAAACTTCATATCAATTGTTTCAGAAGCGCCGTGGTTGTAAGGAAGAATTAAATTTGCAGTCATGAACTTAGGATATTTCTTCTGTTCATCCTTTTTGGTTTCAATTGCACCTTCAGTAAAGTTTTTGGTAGCAATTAAAGTTGAATTGAAATATTGTTGTTTAAACGAAACCCAGTTAATTGGAGTTTTTAAATCAACTTTTTCATCTTTAGTTTCTGAGATAAAATCAGCTTCATCATCAGGATATCTGTAATAAATTGTACTGGTTCTTTCTTCTGCTTCTTGTGTTTTTTCCTGTAATAAAATATTTTGTTTCCAGGTTAAATCTAAAAAGCTGGTATTTTGAGCCACTACCGACTCCATACCATTCATTTTTATACTAAAATCTACATCAAAACCTTTTCCTAAAACATAATGATGTTCGATAAATTTACCCGGCTCCATTTCTAATTTATAAACAATACCAGTAGCTGAAGGTATCGCTTGATAAAATAATTCTGAAGAGTTAAATGCTTTTACATCAGAGGTTGGGAATTCATAAGAAAACTGACTTTTCGCTCCTTCCAACAAAACTAGTGGAGAACCATCTGACCTCTTATAATTTTTCAATTCAACTTTGTAAATTCTTCCACCTTTGTTAGAAAAAGTTAATCTAAGTTGTTCTGATTCTATCGTAGCAAATTCTTCTTTACCTTGAGAATTTGCTGCAAACTTTCCAAATTGATTGTTCAAGGAAACCGAATCTGGTTTTGCTGCCAATTCAGCTTTTTTCTGCTCAACAACTTGAATGGCAGCCAGACTATCCATCTTTTTGCCTACCAATGCAATTGAATCTTTTGCTCTTATTTGAGCATCCAGCTCTGCTTGAGATGGCTGGTTTACATAGGCAAAGGTAATCATGATTACAAAAATCAAACCTAAGCCTATTATCGAATTTCTATCCATTTTTACTAATTAAACGCGGCGAAAATAGGGCTTTTACACAAGAGTGCATAAAAGAAAAGAAGCAATTTGTTTTAGGTTTCGACAAATCACCTAAAAATCAAGTTTAATTCCTGTTTATCAGATTTCTAATAAACAATTCTTAAATAAATAAAACTCAATTTTCTTTTTCAGAAAAACCCAAAAAAATAATTTTTTAAACTGATTTAACCTTGATTAAATGTAACTGCTGCTTTTACAAATTTGATAAACAATGGATGCGGATTTAAAACCGTGCTCCTGTACTCAGGATGAAACTGAACAGCAACAAAATATGGATGCTCTTTCACTTCCACAATTTCAGCCAATTTAGTATCAGGATTTATACCGGTAACTGCCATTCCAGCTGCTTCAAAATCTGCCAAATATTTGTTATTAAACTCAAAACGATGTCTATGACGCTCAGTTACTTTTGTTTTCTCATAAGCTTTGTATGCTTTCGAATCTTTTGAAACTTCACATACATAAGCACCTAAGCGCATGGTTCCACCTTTTGCAGTTATTTTTTTCTGATCAGGCATCATATCAATCACAGCATGTTTTGTTTTTGGATTCATTTCTGTGCTGTGAGCATCTTTCCAACCAATTACATTTCTGGCAAATTCAATGACAGCCATTTGCATACCCAAACAAATTCCAAAAAATGGAACTTTGTTCTCTCTAGCATATTTAATGGCAATAATTTTCCCTTCAATACCTCTTTCTCCAAATCCTGGAGCTACTAAAATCCCATCTAAATCACCTAGTTTTTGAGCAACATTATCATCCCCAATTAACTCACTATGAATGTATTGAAGACGCACCCTAGCTTCATTAAAGGCTCCTGCATGAATAAATGCTTCTACAATAGATTTGTAGGCATCAGGTAATTCAACGTATTTACCAATTAAACCAATTCTAATTTCATTTTTTGGATTTTTATGTCTTACCAAAAAGTTCTTCCATGATTCTAAATCTGGTTCATTTTTGGTTGAAAGTTTCATTTTCGACAATACTATTTTGTCTAATTTCTCTTTCAACATCATTAAAGGTACATCGTAAATAGTTGGTACATCTAATGCTTCAATCACCGAATTGGTTTCAACATTACAGAACAAAGCAATCTTTTTACGCATATCCTTATTAATGGCATGTTCTGTTCTACATACCAAAATATCTGGTTGAACTCCACTCTCCAGCAATAATTTTACGCTATGTTGTGTAGGTTTTGTTTTTAATTCCTGACTCGAATTTAAGTATGGTAGTAATGTTAAATGTATTACTAATGCATCTTCTTCCTTTAACTCCCAAAGTAATTGACGAACTGATTCTACATAAGGCAAAGATTCAATATCACCAACAGTTCCACCAATTTCTGTAATTACTATTTCAAATTCACCCGTTTCTCCTAAAAGCTTAATTCTTCTTTTAATTTCATCTGTAATATGTGGAATTACCTGAACTGTTTTTCCCAAATAAGCACCCTGACGTTCTTGATTAATTACATGCTGATAAATTTTTCCAGTAGTAACATTGTTTGCTTGTGAAGTTGGAGTATTTAAAAAACGCTCATAGTGACCCAAATCCAAATCGGTTTCAGCGCCATCTTCTGTAACATAACATTCTCCATGTTCATACGGATTTAAAGTTCCCGGATCAACATTAATATATGGATCTAGTTTTTGAATAGTTACGGAATAACCCCTTGCTTGTAATAATTTAGCTAAAGAGGCTGCAATAATGCCTTTTCCTAATGAAGATGTTACCCCGCCGGTAACGAAAATATATTTTGCGCTCATAATGGTTCTTGTAGATACTCCTGAAAATGAGCAAACAAGCTCAATTTGCAGGAATTTGAAGAGAACAATTTGTTACCCTACGGGATACAAAAGTAAGCTAATTTTTTTTGGCTATCCTTAATGTTGCCAAGAGGTTTTCAATATTTTTTGAACAATCGTTAGTTTTTACAAATTAACTTATTGTAAAGTATAGGGTTGTAATCCCATTACCTGCTCCGAAAAATTGCATATTTCCGAATAAACTTTTGCTACATTTTTCGACCTAATTGGATTTCCAATAATATGATCGCCGGCATCATCAACATTTACAATTCGTTTTAATTCGGCTTTTGTAGCTAATTTCTCATGCATCCACTGGGTTTTATTGGCATCAACCATTTGGTCTTGGTGCTCCTCATCTTTGTAATAATATAAATTAATGCACGGTTTATTAATTTTAGCAAAGGTTTCTTCTGTCATTTGAGTTTCTAAAAGATTCTCCAACTCAACCACAGATTCCAATCTGTAACTCAAATACCAGTATTTGCCAAATTCAGCATCACTTTGGTAATTAAAAGAATCGCCACCAATCACCATTTTTGCAATTTGAATTCCCCAAGGATTATTCAACATAAACGATAAGGGATCGTGTAATCGAATATTCGGCGACATATTAATTAATCCTTTAATTTCAGGATACCTAGCAGCCAACATTAAACCCAAAGTACAGCCCGTTGATGTTCCCATGATGATAACTGAATCTCCTGTTTCCTTTGCTACAGCATAAGCTTCTAATGCTGATACCCATAAATTTTCTGCTGTCAAATAATACATCGCATTCGATGTATCAATTCCTTGAAATGCCAATCTTGATAACACCAAATTACAATGATATTTCTTTGCAAAATCTAAATTAATTGGTTGTCCTTCATAAGAACAAGCACCAAACCCATGTAGATATAAAACAGTAAATTTAGTTTTTTCGGGAATTGAATCTGCCCAAATAATTTTTGCTTCATTTCCTGGTTTTATTTTATGCTGAAGTTCTTTGCTATTAACAAAATTGCTTAACTCAACAGGATTTTTTGGAACCACAGGTAAATCTTCAACAATTACAGGAATTGAGGGTTTTGGACCCATATAATAGGCTGCAATTAAAACAAACAATACAGCAAGGGAAATATTAATCTTCTTATTCATTCAGGGAAACTTTGAACTCAATATAAGGCTTATTTTCGAAAAAAAAGAATCTAATTGTAATTTTACGATTCTTCTTGTTGTTTTACCGACATCGAGTGAAGCAACATGTAAATATCAATACAATCAGCTAAAGGCAATGAATGTTCTTTTGAATCAGTAAAAGATTTGATTAGGTTGTTTAAATAAACATCATCTTGAAAAATATCAATTTCATTTTCTTTTTTGAGGATATCTAATTCTCCAATTAATCGCCTTCTTTCAGCCAATAAACCTAAAATTTGAGAATAATTATCCTTTAATTTCAATCGAAAATCAGCCAATTCCTGAACCTTATTCTTCTTGCTTTTTTTAAGGATATAACCTGGGATAAAATCAGGAAATTCAAATACTGATGAAACTTCAAACAAAACCGGAATTTCTTCCATAAAAATGTTTTTCAGCCAATCTGTTCTTAATTCAGATACAACAGGTATAATTTGTTTGTTTGTGGTCAACTCGTTTTTCCAAATCTCTAATTCATTTTTCTTTTTGATTTGCAAAAACAACAATTTTTTAAAGCTTGGATTTATAGTCATGAATTCTCTGTAAGCATTAAAATCCAAAAGAATACCTTCTGATTTAATCTTTAATCCACTTTCTACTTCACCTTCAAATAAATGAATTATTACTTTTGAAACTGACTCCTTTTTTTGATTATTTAATGATTTTAATGTAGTCAATAAATATTCATTCCCCTTAAAAAAGAGGGTTGAAGTCTGACCTGTATCATAATTTTTATTGATCAATTGAAGTAAAATTGAAGCCTTTTTTACAAGAATAAACATTTTTTGAAATTTTACATGAATAAATCTAGATTAGAAATAATGGCTCCAGCTGGTTCTAAAGAATCAATGGCTGCAGCTTTAAAAGCTGGTGCCGATTCTATATATTTTGGAATAGAACAACTCAATATGAGAGCCCGCTCTACCAATAATTTTTATTTGTCTGATTTAAAAGAGGTAGCCAAACTTTGTTCAGATAAGCATGTAAAATCTTACTTAACATTAAACACTATCATCTACGACCACGACTTACAACTTATGCGTAAGATTGTAGACGAGGCCAAAGAAGCTAGTATTTCTGCCATTATAGCTAGCGATCATGCTGTAATGAATTATTGTAGAAAACAAAAAATGCCATTACATATTTCAACCCAAACCAATAATTTCGAATTTTCTGTTCAGTTAATCAAATATTTTATTTACTAACGTGAATATCGTATATGACGGGCTTTGAGATTCCTTCATTGCTAAATGCTTAAAAATTCGTTTTTGTGCTAAT
>JAIYDG010000272.1 GCA_027487625.1 Bacteroidota bacterium | reverse complement strand
TGATATTATAATCCCCCATTGTTGCAAAATTTGCTAAGTAACAATGGTTTTTGAAATCCTTTAAAGTAAGTCCATCCCAAGGGAATATTTTTTTAATATTGGTACCAGAAGAAATGCCAATTGCAGCTGTTTCCCATTCTTTTATACTTGGTAAACGAAACTCAACCTTTTTGTACTTTCGATTTGGACTTGCATTATAAACTTGGCTTAGCCAATTGCAATAAGCGATGGCAGCTTCTTGTGTGATATTTACAACCGGATAAGTTTTATACTTTGAATGAACTGTATACATTTTCGCCATGGGCTCTTTAAAACTTACCATGTTTGGAAAGTAGTTTGAAAATGTCCAACCTGTTGAATCACATTTAAATTTCTCTCTGTGAACAGGATTGGCCTTCAAAAACAACTCATAATTTTCGTTGGTACATTCACATTGGCTTACCAAAAAATTGGTTCCAGGAATTTGTTTGTAGTTAGATTCAATCAAGCTTGTCATTGATTTTGAATCTTGAGCTTTTACTTGTATTCCTAATACAAATAATAAAAATAGCATTGGATATTTGAATGTTTTCATGGTGGCTAAAACGATAAGTTCTTAGCTAAGGTATATAAAATCAGGATTAAGCACTTTAAAATACCATTAAAATAAACAATAGAAACCTCAAATCAGATATAAAGCTTTGAAATAATCAATTTTAAACATGAACCAAATTCCAAAATGAAAAATTGTTGAAAACTAATTTGGACTTTTTTTGTCCATAAAACAATAATTTATATTTTTGGACAGTATTAGACCAAAATAGTATCAATGAAGAAGACTAACACATTTGGAGAACACCTTAGAAATTTAAGAGAAGAATCAAGTTTGACCTTGAAATTTGTTTCCGAACAAATTGGCATTGACACTTCACTCTTAGCTAAGATTGAACGTAATGAAAGACCGCCAACTAAGTTAATTATAAAACATATCGGAAAGTTTTTTAAAGTTGATGAAAAGGATTTACTCAACTCCTTTTTAAGTGATCAGATTGCATATAAGATTATTGACGAAGAAGCTGATTTAAGTGTTTTAAAAGTAGCTGAGAAAAAAGTGAAATATCTAAAAAATATTCAAAATGGAAAATGAAATTAAAGTCGTAGAGTTGTTTGCGGGTGTTGGTGGCTTCCGTCTTGGACTGGAAGGTTGGAAAGGAAAATCTGCCTCATCTGGATATAAAAAATCATTAAACTCTCCATACAAAGTAGTTTGGAGTAATCAATGGGAACCTTCAACAAAAATGCAACATGCATCTTTGGTATATGAAAACCGATTTGGAAAAAATGGTCATTTAAATGAAGATATATCACAAGTAGATGTTTCTAAAATACCCGACCATGATTTATTAGTAGGTGGATTTCCTTGTCAAGACTATTCCGTTGCAACCACATTGAAAAATTCAAAAGGGCTTATTGGCAAAAAAGGAGTTTTGTGGTGGAGTATTCACAAATTACTTTCAGAGAAAAAGAAAAAGCCTCAATATTTATTTCTTGAAAATGTTGACAGACTTCTTATTTCTCCATCTGGACAACGAGGTCGTGACTTTGCAATTATTCTACAGAGTTTAAATGAATTAGGATATGCTGTGGAATGGAGAGTTATAAATGCTGCTGATTATGGCATGCCACAAAGAAGAAGAAGAATTTTCATTTTAGCATATCTCATAGGGAGTAATATTTATGAAAGTTTAAATGAAGTAAGTGCTACTGAATGGATTTTAGATGAAGGAACATTAGCAGAAGCTTTTCCGGTAACTTCCGAAAACTCATTATTCCCAACACAATTCGAACTTAGAGGAGATATAGTTTCAATATCTGAGAATTTTAACAAAGGCGGTACAACAGGACTTTTTGAAAACTCTGGTTTAATGATGAATGGTTTTGTTACAACCTTAAAAACACAACCAAACTATGAAGGTAAGTTCACGCACTTGAGAGACCTTATTCAAAACGGAGAGGTAACGCCAGAATTTTATATTAATAAAAACGACCTTGATAAATGGATTTATTTGAAAGGTCCGAAAAAAGAAATGCGAACCAACGCACAAGGTTTTGAATACAATTATAGTGAAGGTGGCATGATTTTCCCTGACCCCTTGGATAAACCATCAAGAACAATTATTACTGGAGAAGGAGGCAAGTCTGCATCAAGATTTAAACACGTAATACAAACACCAAAAGGATTCAGAAGACTTTCACCAGTCGAACTTGAACGTTTAAATATGTTTCCAGACGACCACACTAAACTTGAGGGAATATCGGACACCAAAAGAGCTTTCTTTATGGGAAATGCGTTAGTTGTAGGTGTAATTGAAAAAATTGGAGTTTTATTAAATCAAAAAATAAAAAATGAAGTTACTATATAACCCAAATGATAAAGATTCAATTATTAGTTTTGCTAAATTATTAATTGGCAAATCGGTTGGACTTGAATTTTATCAAGACATCCCAAAACTAAAACTTAATTCAAAGGACAAGGGAAGATTGGGAAAAGTAATTGAAGAATTATATTTTAAATATAAACCTAACACTAAACCTGAAGCTGATTTTAAAAGGGCTGGACTAGAATTAAAAAGTGCTGGACTAACAAAGCAAAATCGAAATGGGAATTTTGTTGCCAAAGAAAGGCTCGTTCTAAATATAATTGATTATGAATCTCTTGTAAAACAGGACTTCGAAAATGATTTTTTAACAGGAAAAAATGCTCACTTATTGCTTGTTTTCTATTTGTACGAACAGGGTGGTGATATTATTGATTCAATAATCAAATTAGTTGGAGACTGGCCTTACAGTTTAGAAGATATCGAAATAATTAAAAAGGACTGGGAATTTATTAAACAAAAAGTCTATAATGGAAAAGCACACGAACTTTCTGAAGGTGATACTTTCTATTTGGGAGCTTGCACAAAAGGAGAAAATGCCAACTCAACAAGAAAGCAACCCTTCAATACCATTCCAGCAAAGCAGAGGGCATATTCGCTAAAAAAAGGTTATGTAAATCATATTATTGCTTCTATATCAAACGACTTAACAGGCGTTTATGGAAAATTAATTCCATCTGCAGCTATTGCTAAGAATCAAACCATTGAAGAAATCGTTATTTCAAAATTCAGACCTCTTATCGGAAAAACAGATGCTGAATTAGTAATACAATTTAATCTAGATTTCATTAATTCAAAAATAAAAGATTATCATTCTAGAGTTGCAAAAGCGATTGTTAAATCAGTTTTTGGTGTTCCTCAAGATTTGAAAATAGAGGATTATATTGAAGAGTTTGAAAAGGCACAAATAATTGTAAAGACTGTAAGACTAAAAGAAAACAATTTACCTAAAGAGGATATTTCATTTCCTATTTTCAAATACCAAGAAATAGTAAATGAAGAATGGGACGACTCAAATTTTAAAGACATTTTAGAGCATAAATTTTTGTTTGTGTTTTTTCAATATGAAAAGGATAAATTAGTTTTGAGAAAAGTAAAGTTTTGGAATATGCCTTATTCTGACATTCTTAAAGCAGAGAAAGTTTGGGCCAAAACCAAAGAGATTGTTTCAAAAGGTAAAATTGTGAAAAAAGTAATCGGAACAACTCGATATACAAATTTTCCAAACAAATCTTTCAATTCAGTATCACACGTAAGACCTCACGCCAAAAACGCATCAGACACATATCCGTTGCCAACAAAAGACAAAAAGACGAAAGCTAAAGAATATACAAAACATTGTTTTTGGCTGAACAACACTTATGTTAGAGATGAAATCTATTTAATCGACCAAACCAATCAACCCCCAAAAGTCGAAAAACTTCTAAAAAAAAGAGCAAGAAAAATAACCGATTTTTAAAGATTATTTGGCATTTATAAAGGTTATTAAATTTTTGATATAATTGTTTGTAACCCAAAGCCGAAATTTACTAAACAGTAAAGTATATGACTACTAATTCGGATACAACCTCACTTGTTTGATGTAAAGTAAGCCGTTTTTATCGAACTTAAATTCAATATCGAGACCATAATATTCATACACCGTTTTTTCGTATTCACCCATTTCAGTTCTATAATAAAAATGGTCTTTAATTGATTCCAATGCGCTGAACAAAGCCTCGATTTCTTGCTGATTTAAAACCCGTTGTTGTTTGTTTAAATTGCTAAAGCTAATATAATCTACATTGATTTTAGCTTTGTGGTTATTCATGATTCTGCTGCTATTCATGGTGAACTGCTCGCAAGTGATTTTTTCATCTGGTAAAACAACACTTGTTTCACCAAACTGTACATTCACCGTAAAACCAGGGAAACTTGGACGGTATAAATTTTTGGTGATGGCTACCCCATTTGATATTTCATCAGGGAAATTCCTGTGACATAAAATAGCCATTGCAACAGATTTCTGGTTGATGTTTCTGATTCTTCTTTCTTCAAATGCAGCTTCTTTCCAAACACTTGCCCAAACATCTTTAATGGCCTTTTCAACTGATTTATCTGCATCTCCAAGAATTCCGGTTTTGGAAGTATATAATCCTGCCCCACTAAAGCCATCAAGGTCTTCTGCATTGCTACTACTCCTAAAGCGATAAGAATTTCCGCATTCATTGAGTCTGATTTGATCCTCCACTTTCTTCAATAAATCTGGATGAATAGGTGTTGATTTAATGATTTCTCTAAGATTTTTTAAAGCAGTGCTTAGTTCTTTTGGTTTAATTTCAGGATTCAATACCAAGTTTAAAGCCTTTTGAATACTATCGTTATTCATGTGCTCTTTGTAATAATAAAACGGTATTGCAAAAACTCCTTCTGGTGCCTTCCAAGTTTGTTTTACCAGCGCTTTGATTTGGTGCAATTCTCCTACTGCAGCGGCCTTGTTTCCAAATGCATTTCTATGTCTGAATCTCAGCGTTTTTTCTGTTAATAATTCCTTCTGTTGAATGTTAGCAGTAAGAACAATTGCTTTTGTTAAAAATGCTTTTGTTCTATTCCTTTTTACTTCTTCTTCTGTTGTTTTTTCAATCTTAAAACCATCTGTAGTGAGGATTAATTTCACTGGTTCATTCATGTATTGCAATAGCTCTTGGTTTGTCCATAAATTTCTGATTGCCGCTGAAGGAATCTTTCTATTCCTACATAAAATTTGAATATGTGATAAGGGTGTTTGAAATGCATCTGTTATAATACCTGCACATTCTGGAATTCGGATTGGTGTGCCTTTTAATAAAATTATATCATCTGGTTTAACTTTGGTATAGGTTTTATCAAGGTCGTTAAAATCTCTCAAGTAACCAAATGCCAATCCATTTTCCAGTAATTGAAATTGTTGTGTTTGGTAAATTTCATCAACATAAAGTAAAGGCAATTTTGTTTTTTCTGTTTTGAATAAGTCAATTAAATAACTTGTACTAATTAATAAATTCAAGGAATCTTTGAGGTAGGAATCCTTTTGAACCTTTTCATAAAACTCTTCAAGATTCTTCAATGAATAAGCAGTACCTGATGTAAATTCAAGAGCATATTTTTTTTGTGAAACATAATAATTCAGGTTGGCTAGAAAGTACTCTTGCCCAATCACTTCATCATAGTTTTTGTTATTGAATTCTTCTAGTCCTTCATAAAAATTCAATTGCTCTTCACAGAATTCAAAATGATAATTATAATGATGGCTATTTAGAAAAAAGAGATGTCCTGTTCTGATATCCCAAACTACTTTTACTGATAAAACCTGGTTGAGTTTCCTGCTTAAAGATTCACCTTGAAACGATAAAAAATCATCATAGCTATTTAGATGGGTGCTGAATTTTGCTGCTTCCTGCTTCTGTGCCTGTAGCTTACTTCCACAAGCTAGATTCACAAAAACAGAAACCAGAATAATGATATATTTCAATGTGTTTTTTGAACTCATTTAAAACTCTTTTTTTGTTATGCTGATATGATTTCCGTTCATCAATTAAAGTCAATATTTATGAATAAAAGATTCGGAACTTATATTTGACAATCTAATTCAAAAAAATGAAACGTT
>JAIYDG010000513.1 GCA_027487625.1 Bacteroidota bacterium | reverse complement strand
TTATAAAATTTCCTAAAATCCCATAGGGATGACATTATAGTAGTAAACAATAATGAATGAATTCCCTTCAGCCCCAAACTGTCGCGAACCGAAGGTTCGCGGCCGTTTGGGGCTGAGGGTGGTATTATTAAATTTATTAGTAAAGAAACGGATATTCGTTTTAAATAATAATTAAATCTCAAAATTATACTTTACTCATTTTATGAAAAATGAAATTTATTCCTTAATCAATTTAGTGGATATTTCATTGATTTTAAGAAAATATACACCTTGGCTATATTCAGAAATATCTATTCCGATTGAGTTATTCGATGTTTTACCTTTTAAAATTAATTTACCGGTCATATCAAATACTTCATAATTCAAATCATAGTTTAAACTCGTTTCAATTGTAAATATGCCGTTTGTTGGATTCGGATATATGTGAAAAAAGTTAAGCTCATTCAAGTTTTTCAAATCAGTTTTTAAAATTGATGTACATGCAGATGTAATAAGACAGCTGTTTTTAGAAATATTTACAGCATAGTTGCCACTTTTTTTGGCAATAAAATTTCGATTGGTATCTCCAATAATTTGTTCAAAGTTCTTATTACAATCGAGCCATTGATATGTGGCTCCAATTTGATTTGCAAAGAGTGTATCTCCATTTTTACGAATTGTTGAATCTAAATTAACCATGTCTAATGTTAATGTAATGATACTATCACAACCTTGAAAATTCGAAATAGTATCTTGGTAGATTCCCGATTTTAAATACGTTTTATTGTTCCATAGAAAGCTATTGCAAGCTTTTTCAGAATAAAAAGATGATGTAGGATTTTTTATACTTAAGCTGCAAATACTAATTGAGTCACATTTGTTGGCAACATCAAAAGTATCGATATAAATGCCAGCATTGAATCTATAAGCTCCTTGTAGAAAAATACTATCACCTTGGCAAATGCTTGTTTGATTATTGTATGTTGAATAACATTTTGTACTTAACAATAAAGCATTGTATGCATTGATTTTTCCATAGCCATAATAGCGGTCCCAGCCTACCACATCTTCAAGTTTATTTCCAATAGTATCTTCTGCAGTTGATTCAATTATAGCTCTTATTTGAGCAGGAGTTCTTGATGTTTCTTGCGAAAGTAACAATGATGCTAAACCAGCTACATGTGGCGCTGCTTGTGATGTTCCTCCCCAATAAGTATCATAATTTGTGTTTGAAAGATGATTGAGTGAATAAATGTAATTTCCTGGTGCTACAACAGAAATATGGTTTCCATAATTACTTCCACTACTTGTACTCCAAAAAAACGGAGCTGATCTTAAATCATTGGGATTAGTAGAACCAACAGCAATTACTCCTGAATAAGCGGCAGGATAATAGGCAACTGAAGAATTGGTATTCATCATACATGCAACAATTATTACTCCTTTACTTACTGCATAATTTATGGCAGTTAATAATGTTGTAGAAGTCGAACTACCTCCCAACGACATATTGATAACCTTTGCACCATTATCGGTTGCATAATATATGGCTTGTGAGAACCAAGAATATAAACCTGAATTACTAGAGTTTAGAACTTTAAGGTTCATTAATTTACATTTCCAATCTACACCTGCATAACCAATCCCATTGTTTGCATTAGCGCCAATTATTCCTGCCACACAAGTTCCATGACCTAAATCATCGGTTGGCATATTATCTGAATTCACAAAATCCCAAGCATAAACATCATCTTTGTAACCATTTAAATCATCATCAATATTATTATTTGGAATTTCTTTTTTATTGGTCCAGATTCTACCTGCAAATTCTGGATGATCGAGTTTATTGCCACTATCTATAATTGCTACTACAATATTGGTATCACCTTGTTCAATATCCCAAGCACTTTTCATTTGAATATCGGCTCCAGGAATAGCTTGTGATAAAGAAAATGTTCCATTGTTACTTAATGACCATTGTCGGTTAAAGTATTGGTCATTAGGTGTTCCTCCGCCATTTCCAACATAATCGGGCTCTGCATATTCTACCAAACCAGAATTGATATATTCATCAATTACATTTTGAAGCTTTGTTGAATTTGGGAATTGTATGGTGTAAAAACTTCTGTTTTCATCTTTACCCATATTTTGTTTCTCAACTTTTATTGCTTGATATATTAAATGAATACTATCAATTTTATTAGCAGGAAGCATTTTTTGTTTATTCAGTGCGGGCTGAAAGTTTTGTGTAGTTGATTTGAACTTCACTATTATTTGCTTGTTAGTAATTGGATTTTGCGCTTTACTTATCAAGCTAAATAAGAGAATAATGACGGTGTAAAATAAATGCCTCATAAGTTCTTATTAATTGGAATAGAAGATATTCATATTCATCTAATTTAAAATGAATTTATGAATAAATTATTGGTATTCAAAATTTAAGGGTTTAAACAATTTCAAATTTCACTTGTTCGATTGAGTATAAAATATTTTGTAAGGTTTAATTATCCTCAACGACTAATCAATATATAAATCAAATTATTTATGAAAAATATTCAATTATTATTTAGCTTTTTAATAGTGTTATTAAGTCTTGAATCCTGCGCTCAAAAGCAAAGTTCAAACAAACAAATTGCACAGAATGCTAGTGGTTCAGTTGAAAAAACTGATGAAGAATGGAAAAAGGAATTAACTGAAGAGCAGTATTATGTACTGCGCCAGAAAGGTACTGAAGCTCCTTATACAGGCAAATTATTGATGAATAAGGAAAAGGGTGTTTACAAATGCGCTGCTTGTGGAAACGAATTGTTTACTGATGACATGAAATTCGACTCTCATTGCGGTTGGCCTAGTTTTGATAAAGAAATCAAAGGTGGGAAGATTAAAACCGTTACCGACAATAGTCATGGTATGCAAAGAACTGAAATTATGTGTGCTAAATGTGGCGGTCATCTTGGACATTTATTTGATGATGGTCCAACAGAAACTGGCCAAAGGTATTGTGTAAATTCTGTTTCATTGGATTTTGTTAGTGAGAAAGAATTGGCAACTGAAAAGAAAAATCAACCAAAACTAGATACACTTGTAGTAGGTGGTGGATGTTTCTGGTGTGTTGAAGCAGTTTATGAAATGTTGGAAGGGGTAAAATCCGTTGAATCGGGTTATTCTGGTGGTACCGACAAAAATACCACTTACGAAGATGTTTGTTCTGGTGCTAGTGGACATGCAGAGGTTGCACAAATTGTTTATGACCCATCTGTGACTTCACTTGAAGAAGTTTTAGAAGTATTTTTTACTGTTCACGACCCAACAACTTTAAACAGACAAGGAAATGATATTGGCACACAATACAGATCGGTTATTTTTTATAAGGATTTAAATCAAAAACAAATTGCTACTAAAATCATCAATGATTTAAACAAAGCAAATGCCTATCCATCAAAAATTGTAACTGCAGTAGAGCCATTCAATTTCTTTATCAGAGCAGAAGAATACCACCAGGATTATTATGCTCAGAATAAACAAAAAGGTTATTGTAGGCTTGTTATTCAACCTAAAATAGAAAAGTTCGAAAAGGTATTTGCTAATAAAAAGAAGAAGAATTAAAGTTCTTTTTTATACAGTGTTTGCATATAGATTACATGAGGAAAACTAATGCAGGCAATAAAGATGAAAAATTGTCCGGCATATTTTTGTATGCTGGACATTTCTTTATCAGGCCAAAAGAAAAATAGCAAAATCAAAATTAACCATGCGCCTCCATGAAAAGGAAGAGAATTCAACCAAATTTTTTTGTTATCCATTTTTAAATGAGATTTTAATTGTAACCAGCTGGAATAACTATGTTGTCCAATGAAGTACAAAGAGAATGCTAATATTAACGGTAAAAAGCTAGCTAAAGTTAACCAACAAATGGTGATTAAAAATGAAGCGTTTTTCTTGTAAAGAGCAAAAATAATCCAAGCTGAAATGGTCCATTTTGGAATAGCTACAGGAAACAAAACACCACCCATAAAAGCTAAGATGTTATTTGTTTCAGTTTGATGTGTACCTAAAATAAAGAGTAAAACAGAAGTTCCCCATAAAAACGAAGATATAACTGGTAATCCAAAAGCCTTTGCATCTGCTTGTCCAAAATGCCAAGAAGAATAAATTAGAAAAAGTATCAGACCTAAAGTTGGAATCCAATACCATAAAACTAACATAATAGAGGATAAGAGAAGATATTTTAAAACAAAACCGGGTGACTTTTTATATTCCCATTTGCCAGTTTCTAGCAGATGATCCACTGCACCATGCGGAATTCCTATAGAAACTAATCCAATAAATATAAAACAAAATCCAATAAGACTTTGCAGGCTTGAGTTATAGCCCAATAATAAAAATAGTAAACTCGAAAAAAGAAGAATAATTGGCTGGGTAATTTGATTTTTGAAAACTCTTTTAACAAGTGATTTTAAAAAAGGAGACCATTTTATCTTGTAAAAAATTGAAATGTCTTCTTTGATTGTCGTTTTTTCATCAAGGAATTTTAGAATCTTTTTTGTTTCAACTTTTTCAAATAATTCAACAAAAATACCTTTCCCCTCATGAGGATTATTTTTTAATATATCTAACAACAAAGCATCATAGAATCCAAATCTACTTTTAAATGCTTGTTTGTGATTTATATTTATGTCAAATATGTTAGCATTATTTTTAATTGATTCTGCTATACTTTTTGCATGATAATACATTTTTTTAAAAGCGTAACCAGTGCTTGGTTTAATGCTATAATTTTTTGCTCCAAGTAAAACAACTCCATGATGAGAATCATTTTGAATCTCACTTTGACTCATCGGAATACAACCGATTTCTAAATCAAGTTTTATATAAGCTCCAAAATTGCTTTCTATGTATTGGTGAAGAAGAAAATCTACATCAGATTCCTTCATTATATCTAACCCGAATCTTGTTATTTCTACTAAAAGTTTGTTTTTTGAAAAGGGTAATACATAAACAAATTGGGTATGATTTTGCTGGTCGATTCTAAAATCCATAAATCGTATAACATCAGCTTGATTTATTTCAGATTTGGTTTCAATAAGCCATCCTACAAAACTCTGATAGATATGAATTTCATCATTTTTTGGCTTTAGATAAACCGGGCTTCTTGAATCAAATATTCTGTTTGCTCTGATTAAATTTCCATCAATTGTAATATAAGGACTTATTTCATCACTGGAAATATCATTAATTTTAG
>JAIYDG010000538.1 GCA_027487625.1 Bacteroidota bacterium | reverse complement strand
TCCAAAGCCAGTAGCAAGAATGGGCTGCTGGCAACTAGCTACTAGCATCTGGCTTACATTTTAGTATGATAAAAATGGTTTTACTAAACGTTTTTTTGTGATTTAAAACCCAAAAAACTACCTTTAAAAACCTCCCTAAATTTAGTTTAGAAAATCAATTGTCCTACCCAAACGAAACCAAAGCCAATAGCAAAAAGCCAATAGCTAAAGTTCGTTCTTAACAACCTTAACCACTCTCAATTCATCAGTTGCTCCATTCTTCACCAAAACCACATACATTCCATTTCTAAGTTCAGAGGTGTTTAGTTCATGTATTTTCTTTTGGGAGTTTCCTTTTAATACTTCTAATCCGTGGTTGTCTAAAATGGAATAATCAAAACCGCTTTCTGAATTGGTTTGAAGTGTTAGCGTTTCGTTAAATGGAACCGGGTAAATTTCAACTACGAATTCTTCTTTTATTTCTTCATTTTGGTAAAGGTCGAATGAGATAGCTGTTGAATAGTCTGTACTTCCATCATAATCTACTTGTTTTAGACGGTAATATACAACAGGAAAGTTTTCATTGTTGGCTGTTAGGATGGCTTCATTGTCTGTATAGGAATATTGAGAAGTTGTATTGGTAGTACCTTTGCCTTTTACTTTTCCAATTGTTTCCCATTGTTCCATATTGAAGCTTCTTTCTACTTCAAAATAATCATTGTTTTTTTCTGATGCTGTTTTCCAAAATAGTTCTATGCCTTCTTGTGTTTTATTACCTTCGAAACTGAGCCAGCTTACAGGTAAGGTTGTTCCTGTTGTTGTAAAAACATTTGTTGTTAAAAAGGTAGTAGCATTGGCCCAGCCATTCATTTCTACAATGGCAATTCTGTAGGTAGTAAACGGACTTAATCCTGTTATGTTAACAACATTGGTATCACCCACATAAACTATTCTTGAACCATCAGCTAAAGTGGGTGAAGTTCCAAAAACTTGGGTGGTGGCATAATATGTATAATTAACTGGGAAGCTGGTAATAGCAGCTGTACCTGCTTTTACCAATACTGCTCTTCCTGTACCATTTCCAGGAGTATTGATGGTGATTCTAATAGATGTTGGACTTAAATTATTATATGATGCTGAAGACACATTAACCGTTGGAGTTCTGAGAGCATAGGTATTTCTTGAAATCAACAAATTGGCTGTTGGATTGGTAGCGGTAACACCAGTTATAACTTGTCTTGTAGTAACCAAATCAGGTCTGCCATCATTATCTAAATCAAATAAAGTATTAGCCATTTCTTGTAAACCAAAAGTAGGTCTGCTATAGGTAGTATTAGTAAATGAATCTGCACTAATGATTGAAAAAGCTTGATGTTTGTTTCTTCTTACTACAATACCACCACCCCAAGCAGTAACAATATCAACAATTCCATCTCCTGTTATATCACCCAAAAGCATTTGTTCCAAAGGTGAACCTTGAGCAACAGAAGTAACACCTAAGAAATTTATGACTGTACCACTGGCATTTTGCATAAATCCATTGAATGTTTGATACACCGTTACAATATCCATAAGTCCATCATTGTTCAAATCACAAACTTGACTTACTTTAGGTTGAAGAATTGTATTAATAAAAGTTGGTCCGGAGAATGCCGCAGAATCTAAGTTATTAGACGTTATTCCAAATTTATTTTCTAGAAAAAAAATGCTATCGCTATTGTGATGGATATTATGAAAGAAAATATCTGGCCTATCGTCATTTGTTAGTCTGCCATAATAAATGTTATTAATATAAGGATTTGGATTACGAACTGTCCTAATGCTTGATAAACTTAAATTAGAACTTGAAAATGATGTTCCAGTAGAGTTATTGGAAAGTAAAATTACTTTGACTGGTGTCATTACTAAAATATCCAATTTACCATTACCATCGAAATCGACTAAAAGTAATTGCTCAGAGGAACTAGCATTGGGTTTTGTGTCCAAAAGAGGATGTTGAATATGAATTCTATTGAACATAGTATGTGAAAAACCCAACCCCTTATTTACAAAAATAGTAATACCTGAATCCATTCGAGTAACAATGTCCAAAAATCCATCACTATTGATATCACCTGTTTTGAAACCCCAAATTCGGCCATATTTATGAGAATAAACAGTTGAATCTCCAACTAAATCAAGATAATTTGGGTCAATTATAGTATTAGCAATTCCACCTGCATTTCCTGAAATATTTCTAAAAACTCTAAGTCTGTATATATATGGTAAGTTTGCCATTCCACTTGTAGTGGAGGACGAAAAGTATACCGTGCTTATCAAATCTAACTTACCATCATTATCTAAATCAGCCGAAGCATACTGTTTCAAAGTCTGCCCAGTATAACTCAAATTCAAATTGCCTTCTGTTGGCCAAAAATTGAGATTGGTGGGGGTGGAGGTACTTGCCGGGTAGGAAGGTACAAAGTGATTTAAAGTGGCTACTGTAAACCCATTTACTGAAATGGTAATAGGTGCTACTGTTGCGCCAAATGGAACCCTTACCTTTAATGAATCATTGTAAACTGCCAACACCTGCGCTTTGGCATTACCAAAAAACACATGCACTGCACCTGTAGTTGGAGCCAAATTTGTACCTGTAATTGTAACCACAGCTCTTGGGTAAGCAGAAACAGGAGAAAAAGAGGTGATGGTATGGATGGCACTTGCACTTTTTAGCAGAAACAAGCTAAAAAATAGAAGAGTTAGAAAATGTTTGATTTGGAGTTTCATAGGAAGTTCTATTCTAATGTAAGCTCTGTTAAAGATGATAGTTTTGTAATTAAATTTATTAAAATATTCATGTTTGATTTTAGTTTATTCTGAAAAAATAAAAATAAACAATATTCTTTAATTCCATTCAGGGTAATATGTATCTAACCATTTAGTTCCTTCTAAAATTTTCCTAATTTCTTCAGTTTTCATAGAAAATTCGGCAAGGTTATCCAATATTAACTCAGCCCCCTCAAAACTAAAATTATGGATGAGCTGACCCATAAATATAATCTTGTTAGTTCTAAAATAAACATTTAAGCTAAAGAAATCTTTTACCCCTGTATAAGGCAATCTAATTATTGACATAGAAAATGTATATGTATCTATTTCCTCTACAAGAGACCGATTATAATTTATACTAATTTTCCTTTGCAAATTTATGCTTACATATTCGACATGAAGCGATTCATCAAAAAAAGTACTTTCTACTTCTTTTGAATATGGAATATAGCCAAATTTTTCTTCCAAAAAGAAGAATTTTCGATGAATCATATTATTAACTAAACTAATTTTACTTTGTCCCATTTGATATAGCTTTTTTAACACTTTCTGTTTCCATTTTATAAAAAGTACTTTCTAAAGAACCTTCAATTGCACCAATATCAAGTATATTATAACCGTTTTTAATACAATCATTAATCCAATCTACATTTTCTTTATAAATTTCAGAACTTATAACTTCTTCATCGGGAATAGTTTTACCCTTATATTTTGCCAACAATTCATCCCAACCCCTTAGTGCTCCTTCAGATGGTTTAAATATGACTGCATCTTTTAAACCTTCGCCAATAATTTGAACTCTTTTCATTCCTTGACCAATTACTGCAGTTTTTAAAATTTTCTCTCTACCTAGATAAAAATTAAATGATTTTACCGAAGCTAATTCAAGGAGTCTTGACGGCAGGATTGGTGACTTAAATAAAGGAGAAAGAATATGAACTGCAGAACTAAATCCTTTACTTACAAGATTTCCTCCTACCAAATCAAATGTTATAAGTAATCCCGCAGTTCCATAATTACCCCTTCCAATCTGACAAAGTGCACCATATCCTGGTAAAATTGCACCATATACTGTTTCATAGGCCTCATTTTGCTTTTCAATATGTTTAATAACCTGTTTTGTAGCATTATAATGTTGTGCTTGTTCTTGAGCTTCTTCTGCATTAACTGGCTTAGGAGCTGTTCCAAGGTAAATATTCAACATTTTTAGTAGATAGTTCATTTCCTCCAATCCATCTACATCAACATTAAGTATTGTACTATTACCTGCGAATTGATAAGGTGTATACCATGGATAAGACTCAGTTAGTGGATCCACACTCAAAAATCTACCTAATTGTGCATTGTAAATCCTAAATCCATAATCATAAGTACTTCC
>JAIYDG010000198.1 GCA_027487625.1 Bacteroidota bacterium | reverse complement strand
TTTTTAAATTTTTTTTTTTTTTTTTTTCGTCAATTTGTATGTTTTGTTAATATTAACTTTTTGAAATTTTTTAGATTAGATATTAGGTTAACCGCACTATAGTCTTAAAATTTATATTTCTTTTGAGGCAATACTTCAATATTAGAGAAATTCGATTAAGTGATGATGATATATTCAAATGATTGTAAATTTTTGAGGATTGAAATGCTTCCTATTTAAGTTGATACTTTTCTTTTAAAAATAGTGTTAGTTTCTGAAATACATAGTAAACTGAAAGTCCGATAATGAAACCAATCAAAAGTCCACCAACTGCTCCTATAAATAATGCAGTTGCTGTTGTGAACCAATGAACTAAATTGTTTAAAATCCAAAATCCTATTGAACCTACAAATAATCCGGCTGTGGTTGTTGTTGAAAAGATAAATGTTTTGATAGCACTCTCGACCGATTTATAATAAATCCCTATAATAACTGAAGCAGAAATTATTCCGATACCAATTAATCCAATGATTAGTAAAACTTCTATGGCGGTCAAAACTATACCTGCTCCGATACCAAGAAACATCAATCCAATTCCCATCAATCCAAATAACCCAGGTACGTTTGATACATCATTTTCATCTTCCTCTTTAAAGTTCTCTGAATGGTTTTGTTTTAATGTGTCAGCCTTGATTGTTTTTGTTTGAGTATTATTCTTTATTTGACCATTTGAATAGGAAGATGTAAAAGTCAGAATTGAAATTATGAACAAGCCAACAAAAACCTTTAAAGTTGCAATTATGCTTTTAAAAGAAACCATTCTCATTTCATTTATCAAGGTCTTCATATTTATAGGAGTTTGTGGTTAATGTTTTGTCTTTTAAATAACCCCAAAACGTTTCATTACGATTAGGGTTTGTTATATATTCAATTCCATCTACGCAATCATTTGTATCAAATTCGAAGCTAACATTCCCTTTTGCATATAACTTTAAGTCACAAGCTCCATAAGGAAAATATATTGATGTGTCTAGCCAATACTCATAACAATCATTATCTATATTTTCCAGAGTCCATTCTCTTTTATATTCTACTTGTTTGCCTGTTTTGTCCTTTAAGATTTCTTTATTATCATAAGGTGAAATAGATATTTTTCCAGCTACTACATTTATAAAAGTTAAAGTTCCAAAACCCTGAATTGTAGTTTCATGAGCAGAAGATTTCTGAATTATTGATTTTAAATTAATTTCATTATCTAAGTTTTTGAATTGTGTCCAATCAAATCCTGGCATTAAGCCGGCACCCCAGACTTTAAATGAAACTGTTGATGGTAAGAGATTAGTTGGTTCGAAAAAAATAGTCTTGCTATCGTAAAAGTTTACACTATTTGCGTCATCAAATAATTCTCTAGTTAAGTCTATTGTTACTTTCATTTTAATTACTGTTTAGTTATTCGATGTCCTCGTTTTTGAATTAGGCTAAGTTTAGAAAATGTGCTGTTTTGGGCTGTGCTACTTTTGTTGTCCAATAAGTTTCAAATTAGTACTAAAATTTAATAGAAGTGCAAGGCTATTACTTGGCACATCTGCCCACCTGAAACAAAACCCTTTTTAGTTTTACGTTTTATTTAATGTCTGTAATTCACTTATTAATTCTTCTAATCGGGTCTTTGTGCTTAGCTTACTATAGTTGTAAATTGGTCTAAATATTAGGAACATCAAAAACAAATAGAATAAAGTGCAAACTGCAATTGGAATGAACATTTTATTTAATATTGAAAAATACATCCCCAATAAAGGTAGGATAGTAAATGTAGCAGTTATTCGCATATCTAAGATTAAATACCCGTTTATTTCAGTTCCTTTATCCGTCGCTTTCCAAGTCAAATTAACAATAGGAATGAATGAATTTCTTATTGGAAATTGACCAAGTTTAAATTTTGTATGATTGTTTTTAATTGAACCATAAAATGCATTGTTAGACGACATTTGAAAAGAGTTGTATTGCTGAATATTATTTTCTATAATACTTTCTACTTGCTTTACGGTCAAATCACTAACTAATGTAAATTTATCGGTCTTAAATGGAAACATATGTCTGGTTTTTGGGCTTACATTTTATACATTTGCGATGGGTCTTTGTTTATACTCAAATGTAAATAGGGGAGACATATTTATCAATCATTAAATAGCCGTCAAATGCCAAATAATTGCACGCAAGTTGTTATGTTTAGCCTTTCATTTTACTTCTAGTAAATACATACTTGTCCTTGTCCAATTGGTAAAACAGATGCAATTACGTCTTCACTAACTTTGTTGTCGTATAGTTTTTCAATTGCCCAAGCCATTAAGTCTACTGCTGCCAAACATCCTGCTGCTGTCCCAATATTACCATGAGTTACCAAATGTTTATCTTCAAGCACATCAACGCCGAAATTTTTCAAAGCTTCAAAGGCAGTTGGATATGTGGTTGCAGAAAGTCCAGTTAGATGTCCAAGTGCCGCAATAATTAATGCACCTGAACACATTGAACATATTATTTGTCGGCTTGGGTCTAGGTTAAAGCGTTTTAAATAAAGTTCATCTTTAATAACATTTCTTGTCCCAGGTCCGCTGCCAAAAAACAGAAGGTCTGCATCATTACACTCTTCAATTAGTCCTTGAGTTTTTAGGTCAAGTCCACATACAGATTTATGTGTAATCTCCGTCCCAACAATTTTTACTTGAAATTCTTTGTCACGTAATTTAACTCGGTTAAGTAAGTCCCAAGCTAAAAAAATGTCAATATCAGTGAACTTATCAAATGTTACTATTACTGCTTTCTTCATTTTATAATTGTTTATTTTGTTGTAATTATATGGTTACACAGTACACTTTGAGATTTGGTGAAGGGCGTAGGTTTTGATACAAATGTAAATGGGTGAGACTTATTAATCAACTACTAAAATCCCAACAAATTGAGTTGAATTGCATACCTATTACAAAAGTTCTGTGTGTGTGTTTATTTTATTCACTTTCTGCACGTTGTTTCTCGATTTGTAGAATGTTGTTTTGAATGTCTTTCATTATGTTATTAGCCCACCAACTTGCATAAAAATTAAATGTCGTTGTTAGTTTGAAGTTACTGTATAAATGAAGTCTGTAAGTTTTGTTGTTGAGTTTTTCAAGTTCGTAAGTACCATTTAAAACGTCAAAATATTTCCCGCCTACAACAAGATGTTCGTCCATTGTTGTCAAAGGAATTTCGTGAGGCAATGCCTTAATAGTAAAAGACATTTTTTGCTGGTCTATATACTCTGTAACGGTTTCGTGAAATACGAGCCCGTTTGTAAAAATCGCTTGTCTATAAGCTCCAACGCCTTCAAAGTTTAGTTCAGCTTTAACTGGTCTTGGGAAGTTTAATAAATTTGTTAACCAACCTTTATCTTGTTCCTTTTTGATTTCTCTAACTCTTGTTACGTTGCTCCAAATTTTTTCAGCTGGTGCATTGATGTCAATGTAGGTATATGCTTTGTAAGGTGTCGAATTTGCACCAATATAATTTTCAATTGGTGAAATAAGCAAAGGCAAAAGTGTCAAAATAGAAACATAAATTTTGTTGTCCCTTTTTTTAAGTTTTAAGTAAGCACCAATAAGTCCACCAACTGAGGCTGCAATTAGGAATATTGGCAGTATCATTAAAAGACAAGGCCAGCCTTCAATTGCGAAAAATAATGTTATAAATAAGAAGACAAATATTGGTATCCAAGGTGTGAATATTCGGTATGAAAGCCTCTTTACTTTTTCTTCTTTTGAAAAATAAACTGTTAAAGCACCAACAATAAATGGCAAAAGAAATAGAAATGTCTTTGACATCATATTGAATATACCACTCCAAGTTGTCACACCAAAAAGCAGTCGAATAAGTAATGCATAAATTGCCGGAATTGCAATTATTTTTAATGTCGTAAAGAGTTTATTTCTATCCATTAGTATTTCGATGTTGGTGTATTGGTATAATTACACTTAGGGTTTTGCTCAATTGCAATGGGCGTGCGTTATGACTCAAATGTAAATAGGTCTAAGGAATTTACCAACTACTAAAATCCCTTCAAACTGAGACGAATTAAACGCCAATTGCAAGTGCGCTAATAGTTGCTGTGCTTGCGCTTTAATTTGATATTATTAAGTAATTAACGTTTTTATAAGTCATTAACCAAGACCCTTTTTTTTTGTCAAAATAATTAAAAAGAGTTTTGTTAAATTTTATAGGGTCATTCCTATGCTCACAGTAATATTTTTTGTCAATGTACTCATTTGAAACGTGATTAAAATAAATAGGATAAATAAATTGGAATTCTTTGGTTACATTCTTGTGAAGTTGTTTAGTAAAGGCTGGGTAAAGGTAATTGTCAGGTAAATGAGCAACTCCAATAATGAAAAGAAAATACTTTACATCAGTTACTCTGTTAAGGAAGTTTTCTAATAAATATTTTTCACGGTGTCTGCCCCAAGTTAAATAGGAAGCGTCACTTATTTTGAGGGTGTTTTGGAAATTTGCAATAATATTCTTCACTAAACTATCAAACTTGCTTTTTTCAAACTTTGTGGTGTCAATAAGAGCAATAAAATCTAACACTTTTGTTTTAGTTGACTTTTCCTTGTCAGAACTAATTATTGTCATTTGATTATATGATATTTTAAAATTAGTCTTTGGTAAATAATATTCAAGGGCAACTAAAGTCTGATTAAATTTATCTTGATATTCTAAATCAATTCCTATTGTTATTATTTTATTCTTACTTGGAAGTTTTTTGTTTTTCAAATAGATTGATTTGTAAAACATTTTTTCGAATTCATTTTCGAAGTTAATTTTGTCAATGATAGTGGTATCGGAGCCAGTTAGATATTCATTGATTAAATATGAAAAGCTTAATCCTCTTTCAATTATTAATTTGTAAGTTTTTTCAATTTCTAAAGAATAGATAATACTTTCATATGCTTTATAATTTCCAGTAACTCCATGTAGTTCACCTAAAATTATTTTGTCTGCTAGAAATATTTTTGACTGACCTATAAGACTATCCACATTCATAAAAACTTGTTGGCCTCTTAATGTATTTGCGTACATCATAAAAATTGAAATTATGGCTATTTGTAAGGATTTATTTGTCAATGTATGGATAGTTTTGAGCCTTGCACCTAAGGTTTTGCAAATTTGCTATGAGCACGAGTTTATACTCAAATGTAATTAGAGAACATGAATTTAGCAACCACTATAATCCCGTCAAACGGAGACGAAATGAACTTATATTGCAATTGTGATGTTATGCGGTCGGTAAATTTCTAGCGTTACTTTCAACTCGCTTCTGTTTATTTATTCGTTTACATTTCTTTTTCCAATTGCAGTCATTGTCCATATGTTATGAGGGTCAAGTTCGTTATTTACAAAATCAAATGTAAAGTATACCCCATTTTTGAGTGTAATTTCGATAAAACCTGGTTGAATAAATTTCTTGTCAAAGTCTAAATTTAATTTTAGTAATTCA
>JAIYDG010000172.1 GCA_027487625.1 Bacteroidota bacterium | reverse complement strand
TTCAATTAAAATTGTAACTAATATTTTTATATCTAAGTTGCTTTAATGCACCATCAATGAATTTAAGGCTAATTAAACATTTTTTAAAGGGATTATTTAATTTGCTTTTAAATGGAATCAATTGGTCGATTACAGGTTGTAGCAAACTTGCCTTTTTTTCTTCCATGGCTTTTTTTTCTTTCATAATACATTGAAATAATTTTGTCCATGCTTTTTCCGTTTTAAGTTCGATTTGAAAACAAGATTTTGCTCCTGTAAAAGTGGCATACCTTGCATTGTTTTCATCATCCAATTCTAAATGTAAAATTCCAACTGTGAAAGCCAATTGTTGAGAAAAAAAGGTCAATTTTGGTAAATCAATAAGTCCCAAATTAAAAGCCGCATTGAGGCCAGACAGTTTTACGGTAACGCAAGAACTTTTATTTTGCTGAATTTTAGAAATGGGTGCTTGTGGTAATTTGTCTTGAAGCATTGGCTTTACTTTTGGTGTGCCAGTAACTCTTTTTTTGTATGCTATAAAATAATTTGAAGTTGTAAAAGCATCAATCAACACAGACTTTTGACTGTATTCGGTCGAATTCCAAGTGTCGAAACAATTTGGAGGTTTATAATTAAATTCTACCAATACGTTATGATTTCGATTGCATCTGCGTAAAAAAGATTGCAGTTGGGCGGGAGATTGGGGGTCCGGCATCTCTTGGTCAAGGGAAAGCAATTGCCACAGTGGTTTTTGATCTACGACCTTATTTAAAGGTCTTAATTTAAAATTTCTATGCTGCTTTTTTAATTTTTGTAACAACTGTCCGTCCACATTTAAAATCCACATTTGAAATTTCCAATGATCTTCTACAAAATTAAAAAATCGACCGTCATAAATAAGAGAATACAATTTTGTTTTTTGGGTATTTGAATATTTTTTTACAATAATCCACCTTATTCTAGCGCGTTGTTGAATTTCTTTAAGACTCGAAGCATGTTCTTTACAAAACTGCAAAAAGGGCATGTCTACATTCATTTTATGTTTATTACAATATGTTGCAATAAATTTGTTAAAAGGTAATTTTGATATAGCATCTTTACAAAGGAAAGGTTCGGTGATTTCTGTTGGGTCCATTTTGCGCTAACCTATGTTGTTGGGGCACTTTACTTTGAATATTGTAGATTATCGACAACAACTGGTCAAATTTCCATTCGGTATTGAGTCCGTTGGCCAGCAATTTCTGTTCAATGTTTATTAATTGAGATAACGAATTTCTTACAAATGTAGCAGCAACAAATTGTTGAAATTGGGCAATGACGCCAAGCACATTATTGCGGGCAAAAAAAGACCCCGTCCATGTTTTTGTTTCACCGCTCTTACTGTTTTTTAAAATATACGAAGCGCTAATTTGATACAACACTGATAGATTGGCAAAGTCTCTTGATAGCAATTGTTCAATACGGGTGAGCACACTGCTCAATTCTTGTCGGTCCGTCAGATAATTTTGGGGAATGTTGATGTTGTAAATGATTACCGCATAATTGCTGTCTACATTTAAAGTGGTAGCATCAACCTTGAGCAATGTCCGAGAGGCGTGATTGTTCATCATCAACTAGCGACGTTTCAACATTGCGTAGCCTTTTTAAAGCGCGTGCCTAAATATATAAAATACAGGTATTATATACTAATCGAGGGCACGTTATTTAAGTATAAAAGTAAGCACACATTTATTAAATGTGTTAGTTTATTGCTGGTTCAACATGGAGCAACACCGCACTTTTCAACTTTCTCCCAAATCCTATGTCGACTACAACAAAAATTCTTTTTACTTTTATTCCCACATTGACGGTGTCAAACCCATCATTCTCAACAGGGAGGCCATCAACAAGCTGCTGGATTCGTTCAAGGATCTGGCCTCTTATGTCACCAAGGAAAAAAAAGTAATTGACCAAGATGTCAAGAAAAATGCAAAGTTGGTCGAGGCTGGAAAGGATCCCCTGCCACCCAAGGATAAACTAGTGTACAGTGAGACCATTGCCGAATTTAAAGTGTGGGAAATTCGTCAGCAAGTCAATAAATACAATAACAATCTCTACGTCTGGACCAAACTATTTGTTCAAGACAAGGAGGACCCCACTACCTACTATCCCTGCAAGGGGGGCATTTTGTGGCCCGACGACAATGTTGACGGGTTTCAGCAATACGTTAAAGAATGTCTAAATGTATAAAATAAATAAACTTGCCTTGATTTAATGCGCTGAAAAAATAAAAAAAATTTAAATTATTGTATATTGTTTTATTTGCTCATGTTTATTTACAACATATTTACAATGAATAAAATTCCTTGAGAGGAAAAAACAACCAGCGTTTATTTTTTTTACAAAAACTCATCATGGTTTCTTGGCGAATGGTAAATTTGTTCAAGTACTCTATACAAGTTTGTCTTTTAATTCTTGTTTCGCAATACACGGGCGAGCATCTTTTACAAGTGCAACTAGAATCACACATTTCTGTGCAATCAAGTTTCCAATGTTTTTGTAGTGCAAGTGTGGTACTAAAATGGGTAGTCTTGCAGTAGGCGCAAGCCAAGACAAGTTCCTCGCACATGTGAGCCATGTTACTGTTTTTGCTTAAAATATGTTTCTGCTTCAGCTAAATATTTTTCGTACACTTGCAGATAATAATTAAAATCTTGAACATCAATGTATTCAGGGTGCATACACAATAATTCACTTTTCAATAGTCCCAATTGTTTATGCAAAAATGCAAGTTGGTGTTTTTTACTACTGTCAAAAATGTGTAAAAGTAATAAATTTTCAAAAAAACATTTGAGCACTCGATAATCTAAATCGCAAATTTTTTCAAGCAGAGCCATTGTCTTCCAATTTGACATTCAAGTACCCCAAGCATGTCATTGTTTGATTTTCGGATAGGCCGTATCGCTCAATAAGACCAAACAAAATTTGTTTTAGGGGAGCATGCAAATCTGCCTTCATGAGATGCAAATTTTTACACAAACTAGAAATGGGATACAAGTACAAATAAGGAGAATTAAAATCGCCGGGTGTGTACTTGTGCAAAATTCGAATAATTTGTTTGTAAAGTCCAATCACCATGTGCTTGTGGGTAAAATTGCCACACTTTGGTAAAGCTTCTACGGGCAACGCTGGCCTGGAGCGAATAAAGCACTCAATGTAACGTTTTTGAACTGCGTCAATGTCTTGTGAGTGAATTTTACTTGTAGGTTTGAGTTCAGACGGATAAGACACGCGAAAGGTTTGCTTGTCCTTGGGCGGTGTAGCAAATTTGTGGTCCAGCAAGTTTCTGAAAAAGAATTGAAGAGTAATTATTAAAATAATAAAGACAACTTGACAAAACCTTAATATGTAATAATGTAATATGCATGACATGTGCAAGTACCTGTTGCTTGTCAGCAAAACGTGGATGGGAGGAACAGAAACGGTTGAAGAGTGAATCTTGGCAGTCGTTGGTTCGCTTCTGGTCAAGGTTTTGAGTTTTTCGCAATCCTTTCCTTTGAGCAAAACATCAATGTTGCAATCGTGAAGCAACAATACAAGCTTGTTATTTGTATTGAATCGGCCCACGCCTTCGTCACTGGTAAAATTATGGCTGACGGCTTGCAGCGGCGCCTCAAAAAGAGAAGATTTTCCGGTAGACCTAATTTTCATACATGTTTTTGCCAAAATTTAAATAAAATCTTTTAAACATTTAAAATCTTAAACTGACATTTTTAAAACATTTAAGTATTTAATTTAAATGTTGGCAAAAACATACGTGTATCCACAAATGGCAAGTTGGGCCAAATTATCCGCCTCTTGGCGTTTTGCTGTTCCAAAACTATAAAAGGTTAAAACAAAAGCATCTTTGACGTCAATGTTTTTTATTAAATCTTTGTTGCTGACTTTAACGGACACGTCTTGGCTTGAATTGATGAAGGCATTAAAACACAATTGATATTTTTTAGCCAAATCAAAATCTTGGGGTTGTTCTGCTTTAATAACACTAAATTGGTCAAGGAGTCTTTGCTGCTCTTTTAAAGCTACATAGTCTTTAAGAATGGGCTCATATTTGTGAGCAAGAAACAAGGAATAATCACTAAGTTTTTTTTTAGCATAATTTAATTGTTCCTGGTGTGACAAATCTGCACTATTGGATGTGTCACATTGATTTTTGTCAATGTCCTGAAAGAGTTGTTGCAAAAATTCTTCTCCCAAGATTTCCTTTTTTGTCAACAATTGGGTTTTTAGAGCATTAAAATCGCCATCATCCATTGACATGTTTTCTGAAACAAACATTATGAAAAACTGTGAAATTTGTCACGTCTCAAACGTTTTATATACATTGTTGGCATTTTATTTGGTTTATTTTTTATTCCATACAACAAATTTTTATTTTTTACAAATAGTTTTGGCATGCGAGCATCAAGTAATATTTTAGTAAATCTTGCAAAAATTGGATTAGTCATTTCATTGGGTCCGGCGGCACGAGAAGCAGTGTCTAAATAATCTACAACAGACACGAGGGTTTTGGGGTCACCTGTAAGCATGACACCTCTTCCGTCTTTGCTAAAAGAAAATTTTTTTGAACTCAACATGTATTTAGCAATGTTTAAAGCAAATTTTTGACGGTTATAATTTAAAACACCCGTTTCAATTTCGTGAGCCAACAATTGGGTTAAATTGTCCCACTGTTTTTCTTTAGAATTTTTTTCCAATGGTGATTCTTGACTTTTTTGCTTGACGTTGGCCGCCGGAACTAAAAGATAGCTGCCCTTTGGAATAGTATTTACATCCATGTCTACTTCTACGTAATTATCGTCAAACATGTTTTTATATAAAGTCTCACAGTAAAATTGAGGATACACAAATATTCTGTCGGATGTAAAATTTTGCACAAAATGATTGAGACCCAAAATGGAAAAGAAATGGGGTTCGTCGGGTCGGGCGATATTGTTGAGCTTAATTAAAACAACGTCTTTAAATTTTTCTCCTTCAGAAATAATGTGTGAAATGACGTCTTTAGTGTCGGTATTGACAAAAAAATATTTTTTCAGTTGCTGGGCTAATTTGGTTCCCTGAGTTCCGTTTAAAAACAGTATAATTTGATGGGAAATGTTGAGCAAAATCTTAAATTCATCGTTGTACACACATTGAACTACAACAAACACACTGGCTAAATCTAAATGATGGGCCAATACTTTTATTGTCTCTTGAATAGCGCTAGTTATCTTTAAAACGTCTTCAAAAATAACCACGTCATTGGCAAGTAAATCTTGAGTAGAAAAATCTTGTAAATAACAACTTTCAATTATCAAATCGTCAGTATGTAAAATGTCATATGGCAAACTGTTTACTTTTTCGTTACAAAAGACAACAATAACACGGTTAAATAATCTAGTAAAACAATTGTGTCTATTTTTAAGTATATTTTGTAAAAGAGTAGACTTTCCCGCGTTACTAGGTGCAGACAAAATATTTACAGAGTGCGGATAGAACGGAGTAAAAAATTGCGTTGTTGTCTCTTTAGAGTGCATTCTAAAACTGAAGGTTTTCTGAAATTGGGCCTCTGTAAATATAACCTGCTCTAGTCAAAATGTTGAGCAACATTTCGTATTGGAAAGACATGTTGTACAAAACATCTGGTTCGAGCTGAACTGACTTGTTTTGGACCTGCAAGTGAATCAATCTTTTTTGATTGGGGGCATCGTTGCTTGATTCAAAGTAAAAGAAAAAACACTGGTCAAACCACCGCTCGTATACAACATGTCCGTCTGAAGCCATGGTCACATTGGGTGCTAATCTGAGGGGAAAAGATTTGTCTTGCAAAAGAAGAATTTTGTCCTTGATGGCTTTTTTAATTTCGGGCCAAGAGTCTTGCATAAACTTTAGAATGTTGAGGTAAACACCAATGGTAATCACCAAAGCTTTTTCTTTGGCAATAAAAAGCGGATCAAAAAATTCCGCTTCGTTTGACGAAGTGAGGTAAACCACTTGGTCATCGTCTGCAAAATAGTCGTCATAAAAAAAAGGTTCTGGCCGTTTCAAAACAATGCTAGCTTGAATTCCGCCGCTCTTGTCGCTGGAACCCATGGAATGGGTTATGGGACTGTCTACTTCTGGAATGACTTGAAGCATGATTCTGAAACAGTGTTAAAAATGTCTTTTGTTATATTCTTCTATTGAAATGACGCCTAATTTTAAAGCTTTTCCTATTCTTCCGTGTGTCTGTAACAAGCGGGGAATGTTTATGGGGTGTGTTTTAAAAGAGTGACTGTCATCAATAAAATTTACATTTTTTTGTTTAAAGTGCCATCCCATTTGATATCGCGGTGAAGCGTTAAACTTAAAACACTCCATGGCCTTCTCTAGCAGTTGCAAGGCTACATCATGTTTGTTAGTAAATATTTGAAATAACAAAAAATAGGTAAAAGTTAAATTTCCATTTTCTTCACAAAATTTTATATGGCAGCATTTTTCTTGGCAAACTAAAATTGTTTCTAATTTGTGCATCAACATGTCTACCGAAAAAGCAAAAGGACTGCAAAGGTGTTTAAAAAAATAATACAATCTTGAAACACGGTCAAGTTGAAGAGCTAAACATGTTAACTGGTCATTTATAAAATAATTAACGGTAGTTGACAATTTGTCAATGCAGAGCATGTACATTTCTATAATCAAATTGTACAATTCAAAATCAGCTTCTTCCTTTTGATCCGTCGATAAACATTTGTAAATAAATTTTCTATGTCTTTTTAAAATGACACTTGTTTCTAAAAGAATACTTTTACACTTTTTTTTGTGTTCTTCGTTAAAATGGTGGTTGTAAACGAGGGCTTTGCAAAGATTATTTTCGACTAGGACAAATAGAGCGTTAAAATAAATTTGTAAAGAATAAGGATAAAAGTTACTTTCCATAGGAACCACATCAAAAATGTTGAAAAACATCTCGTGGACTAAATCAAACATGTAAAAATTTTTAGCTACCCGCATTTTGTAATAAAAAATGTCCAAAGTTTGACTACAAATTTTAGCCAAGTGTTCAGCTTCTACCAAAAAACTTGAACAAATGTCAAATTCAATGTGCAATTCAGACAAGGTTACAGCCAACATACCGTACACATAAACGTAATATTTATTCAACACATTATTTTGGTAAATTGTTTGGTGAGCTACAAGTTCAAAACCGTAAGCTAGCGTTTCGTGGTGTCGGTCTCTTGTGTAAGCATTTACCATGGCTAATAATCTAACAAAAAATTCATCATTTAAGGTAAACTGTTGAAAAGGAGGGTCCCGTTTGAGACGTAGGGGTTGAATTAAAAAGGGCAACACGCTAGTGTCAACATTGGTAGGTAAAAACTGTGTCCAGTTGGGAGGTATTGCGGGAACCGGAAAATGATCATAAGGTAAGTGATAGGTATGAAATTTACAAGAAAAAAAATAATATTGGAATCTGGGTTCTTTAAAATCACAAAATATGTCGGGAAATCCCATAGATCTAAAACAAAAATTTAAATCAATTTCAGTGTCATCATTACGTAAATCATAAATCATTGTAACAATAAAATCATTTTTTTGCAATTTCATTTTGTTTTTTGTTTTAAGAAAATTTGTCTTTTCACACATTTGTAAAAAATGCAAATAAAAACGTTGAAATCCGTCAATAGAAAATGTCTTGTAAATGTTGTAAATTCCACCAAAACTCTTTACATAGTCACACAATTCACAACCCTTCATAAAAAGGACCAATTGTTCGTTAACTTCTTTTGGCACAAAAGTCTTGATCATTTTGGGTGAATATTTTAGAGTCCCCAAAATGTGGGCAGCCAGGGTAAACAATGTAGGAACACTCATTTTCGATTGTCTGCTTGCTGAAGCGAAATGATTCCCAACTTGCAGTACTCTGCTACCTTGGGCTCGTGGTTTAAAAGTAACTTTACGTCGCATGAAATTTCTTTAATGGTAATTTCCTTTTCCACAAAGTTGGCCGTCTTTTTAACAAATTGATTACACAATTCAGCATACTTTGAATTGCATTTTTTAAAGATGGTGTGGCATTCTTCAAAGTAGGGTAAAGCTTGGTGGGGATCGTTGGCAACAATGTGAAACATGAGAAAGTAACTAAAGCAGCATGTGGCGTATTCCTCGTGGTTAATCAAATGGGTCATTTCTTTAACTTTATCTTGCAATTTGTTCATTCTAGAGACAAATCCGGTAACATTATACATGTGAGGTTGCGCGTAATAGTAAAAAAACAAGTTGCGAAAATTTTGATTTTCTCCGAGTTGATGGGCAATGTACATTAATTTGTCAGGAGCCACGGGCTTGTAACCATTTTTAAGAATGTCAATACACAATGCGTACATGTCACAAATGGCCAAACCAACTTTAATGTTTTTTTCCATGTTCTGTTTAATGCTTAAACAATGATGGACAAATTCTTTTTGACATTCTAAGTAATATTGTGCCAGACGAATAAAACGCATTTTTAAATCTCTGGTATCTTGCGTTTGCTTGGTGGCATGTTGATAACATAAAATTTTGAAAATGATTGTTTCCATGCGAAATTCAAAAAATTTTTGTCGAGTGCAAAAACAGGCAATATAAAATAAAGTATTACTGGGCAAATTGCTAAACAATTTTTCAAATGCCTGATTGACATTTTTAGTAGCATTAAATTCTCCGTACATCATTTGCTCATAATGC
>JAIYDG010000182.1 GCA_027487625.1 Bacteroidota bacterium | reverse complement strand
TTATATATCACAAGAAGTGAAGTACAGCCTATTACCCATGTTGATTTTTCTGCGAGAATTCAAACTGTTAGCAAACAAACTAATAAAAGATATTGGGAATTAATCAATGAATACTTTTTACTAACTGGATTTCCAATGCTTGTAAATACCAGTTTTAATGTTAGAGGTGAACCATTAGTTTGTAGTCCAATTGATGCTTACCAATGTTTTATGAGCACAGAAATGGACTATTTAGTTATAGGTAATTTTGTGTACTGTAAAACAGAACAATTAGATTGGAACAATAAAGACAAATGGAAGAGAAATTTTAAACCTGATTAGGATTTTTTGGTATATTAAATTCTTACATACATATTGCGAACTTAAACACAAGATGAGTCTTAATGTTAGATGTTTTAAAAGATCTGTTTTTCTTTATGAAAGAGCGCAAAAAGTACTGGTTGACGCCTATCATTTTGGTGCTTTTATTATTGGGATTATTGCTGGTATTTGGAGGAGGAAGTGCTGTTGCTCCTTTCATTTATACTTTGTTTTAACATGAAAAATAAAACAAATTCATATCAAACAACTTTTACAATTGTTGTATCTTTTTTAGTAATCTATTGGCTTACAAAAAATGCTATTTGGTTGAATAGTTCATTGATTATAGGACTTGTTTGTTTGATTTCTGCAAAGGTAAATAATCTAATTGCAAAGCTTTGGATGAAGCTTTCTTATTTACTATCATTGGTTTTCCCCAAAATAATTTTGAGTATTTTTTATCTTTTGTTTTTAACTCCGATTGCTTTTTTATCAAAAACTATTGGTCGAAAAAACTATCTATCCTTAAAAAATAATTCAACTTCTTTTTTTGTTGATATAAATAAGAATTTTGAACCTTCAACTTTTGAAAAAATGTGGTAATTAATAGTCTATTTTTTAATGACTGTTTCTTTTAAATTATTTGTTATAAATTCAGCCAAAACAATATTTCCATTGTTGTTTAAATGTAAATCATTTTTATAATAGAGGTTTGTGCAACCTAACTCCTTTTGTTGAAATACACCTAAAGGATTTAGAATTTCGATGTTTTCTTTTTGAAAATGAGATTCCAAACGAGTAATAAATGGATAAGTGGTTTTTGTAATATCCATGTTGTTAAATTGGGCACCACATTGTTCTAAATTCTGTTTGTATTCATTTGAAACCTGACAACTTGCAGGTATTACAAGAATTTTTAAAGGGATATTGTTTTGCTTACAAAGTTCATAAATATCAATTGTATTGCTTAAACATACTTGAAATCTATCTTCATATTCTGTTGTTACAAATATTGATTTTTCATAGTAATTTGGATCAGCCTGAATTAATAATTTTTCTCTTTTACTCATTTTATCAACTGAAAATGAATCATTGTTTTTTAAGAATTCTGTTTCAAGTGATTGTCCAATTGTTTGTTTTATTTGACCTAATTTATAATTTAAATATCGAATTGAATAAAAATGATTTGCGAGAAACCAAAATAGATTTCTTGCAAATGAAAGAGTTTTCCAGTTAATAGGTTTTTTAATATCAATTAAATCATTTCCTACATAAAATTGGAGAATGACCATAGAAGGTTTTGTTTCTTGTATTCTTCTCTCGGCTATGCAATTTATTTCTTGAACACCAATGCCAGGAATACCAGCATTTATAAAATTTAAATTTTTTAAACTATCTTTTAAACTCAATACGTAACTGTTTGTTGCAGCAGTAAATGAATCACCGAAAACCAGTATTTTTTTTGATTTATTGTTATTTACCTCATTTTTGTTTAAGTACTTATATTCAGATTGATAGAAGTCAATAATTTGATACCTATATGCGAATTCAACTGTTGAAAGAATGAATATAAAGGAAGCCAAAATGAGTAATACATTAAGGCTATAATTAAAAATATGAAACTTAACTTTACGATTCATTTAAAGACTTTAATATATGGATATATGTTAATTTCTTTTTTGAAGGATAATTTCTGCTAGCTTCTTATTCATTGATTTTGAATAATGAGTGAGGTCTATATATGGATTTTTACAATCTAGATGAGAATCTGAAATATCATATAAATTTGGAAACTCATTGCTTTTCGCCATTTCTTTTAATCCTTCATAAACGGGTTTAACATTTAAATAAAGATGAAAATTATTTTTAAAAGTTATAGAATCTTTTATAAATGAATTTGTGCTTAAATGAGGTCCAATAGGTTGTAGGAAAATTTTATAATCGAACTGATATGATTTACTCAATGCATTTAATAAAATAATATTTGATTGATAGTAATTTTGAAGATTTTTATTACCTAAATACATGCCTTTATCAAGATTGCTATTTACCTCTCCGAGTTTATAATGCAAATAAGATTTTGTATTGTATAAAGCATCTTCCTCGTATACTTTACCTAAATTTTCGGCACTTATTGTTTTGTTTTTAATCATATAATAAGCCAAATACTCATAATACAACTTTACAATTGGGAATGCATAAACGAGGTTAAAACTCAAACCAGTAAAGCCAAAATTGAAATTATGTGCATAGGCATTGAAACCTCTAGATGGTGTTTCTAAGGCATTAAAATTACTACCACTGTTAGTATATAAATCATTTAATCCATCCAGAAATATAATTTGTTTTGGTTTGTATCCTTTTTGTAGCAGTAAAATTAGTTTTTCAATTTCATTCCTTTGTCGGTAACCTGGAACCCCCAAATTAATATAAGAATTATTGGTATCAATTTTATTTAGAAAGTAGGCTATTGTTTCATTGTCTGTAACGCCAGTACCAAACATTGTACTACCACCAAATAACCAGATACCATTGTTTATTTTACTTTTGATATTTGTCGAATTTACAAATGAATTGTACCGAGCATTTTCAAAACCTACATTATAAAATTTTCCATTACAAGGAATAGTCATAAATTCTAAAACAGGATGAGATTTAACATTTGGATTTTCATTATACAATTCGATAATCTCCTTTATAGGCCTTCCTTCATGAATTTCTTGTAATATATTTGGATTTTCTTTAGCTAAATCATTAGGAGAAAAGTACGATTCTTCAAGTTTATTTTTCTTGCTTGGTGATGGAATAAAATAAGCAATGAGATTAAGTAAAAGGAACAAAACGATTGTATTTGTTATAATTATGGCAATTGTTGTATAATGTTTTTTCATACCGAATAAACTTAATGGAAGCAAATTAATGTATTTTAAGCCAATCAATAATTTTAATCTATTTGAATTTGGTTTCATGTGTTAAATCCTATTAAACTTGGTTTATAATCTTTGATATTACTTATTATCAATTAATTGAGTTTAGTTTTAATAATTTTTATCTTTGGTTTTTAAAACAATTTCTTATTTTTTTTACATCAAATTAAATTCAATCTCAATTTTAATAAGCATGGATTGAAGCTCAATATTTTTGATGTTGTTAAATTACTTTGCTTAAAATGCATGTATTTTGTTTGCGCATAATCGTACTTTTTTATATCTTTTTTAATTTGCTCAAATTAGCTTGATTATTTAAAACCTCTTGTACATTTAAAATTATTTTGCTATTATAAAATTTTATGAAGACATTACTTTAAAATTTAATTTACTTTAAAATTGTTTCATGAGAATTAATCGCATAGGCATTTATTTTTTCTTACTAGTAGTTTTTAGCTTTACAATTATTTTTGAAGCTTGTAAACACAAGGAAGAAACTCCAATTAATAATGAGAAATATAAAATAACTCTAAAATGGAATAAAGCTTATGAATTACAAACTAAACAAGATGTAGAAACAGGTTTTATATGGGCTTTGAGCTTTTTAGGCGCAGAATTACCTAAAGGTTGCAAGGCCGATGGCTTGGTTTGGAACGCTAACATAGTAGAAGTTGATTTTTACCGATTAGGTTTTAATTCGCTTGCACTTGAAGCTATTTCGAAATTATTGAATATATTTAAACAAAGTGAGGAGTTTAAAAAAAATGGAGCAAT
>JAIYDG010000478.1 GCA_027487625.1 Bacteroidota bacterium | reverse complement strand
GTCCATCAAGAACCTAAACCGGGTAATATTGATATCCTCTTTTTAAATAGAAGAGGAAGCAAATTAAGTCGGGTGATGATATTCTACATCCTTAAAGATTTAGCTAAGGCAGCAGGCATTAAAAAGACAATCAGTCCGCATACCTTGCGTCATTCGTTTGCTAGTTCTTTAGTAGAAGCTGGCGCCGATTTAAGAGCAGTACAACAAATGTTAGGACATGAAAGCATTACAACTACCGAAATTTATACGCATATAGATAGGGCTTATCTTCATGATACCATTTTGCAGTTTCACCCAAGAGCGAAGAAATAAATATAGTTTAATTTCTAGTGTAAATCGTTTTACCAACTCGATTTATATGTGCTATTAAGTCTGGATTAATTATTTGCTGATAAAGACTTAAATCGAATTTATAAGGCAGTAACAAATCATCAAATTCACTTTCTATTTTAAACAAAAAAGATAAATTTAACTCATTTCCAAAAAGAGTAAAATCTAAGTCTGAATTTGACTTATTACTCCCAATTGCTCTTGAGCCAAATAACACAACTTTTTCAATCTCTTTATAATGAGAGAAAACTTCAATAATTTTCTTTTGCTCTATCTCTTTTATTCCTGAAATCAGCATTAGTTGAACAGATTTGATTGGTCTTTAGATAATTTTTCTTTCATTACAAATTTAAAATCAACAAATGCAAAATAATACTCATTTAGGATTTTGTTATAAATTTCATTTGCTATTGATTCATTATAAGTATGGGAGGTTTTGTTTCTACTTCCAATCATTTCCATCCAAATCTCACCGTTGGTAATTAAATTTAATTGGAAAGCCTCTCTAATTGCATCACGACTGCCGCCAACCTGAGAGTTACCTTGAAAAAAGGCATAATCCTTCATAACATTCCAAGCAAGTTCGTGTTTATATTCAAATCTTTGAATTAATCCTTCCTTAATCAATTCTGACAATACGACTTCATTCTCAATAGGACTATTTGCTTGAATTAATTGATTGATGTAATCAACAGATTGTTCAAGTTTATTTAATGCTTTAACAAAATTTGAAAAGCGTTGTTCCCATCGGTTTGCAGCTACAAGAAGTTGGCGATTTTCACCACTAAACTTCATTCGGAGAACGAATGTTTGATTACCCGCAAAACTGTCATACGAAGCACTGAACCGCCAATTTTTTGTAGGTGCTGTTAGCGGATGCCCTTCTTCTTTCGTGTCCAGTTGTAATGTCTATGTAAGTTGTCAATGTGCTTGTCTGTCGTGGGTTGTGTGCGTTGTGTATTTTTATTTTTGAACGGTTGAAAATTTTTTTTAACAATTTTTATTGGGTTGGTAAAAGCACACTCTTTTGCAAACTTTGGTCTGTGTGTCGGCATGTAGCGGTTTGCAAATGTTTATGCTTTTGTGAGTAAGACTCCCACTTTATTAAACTTCTTTTCATTTAGTCATTATTAAAATGTTTTGAATCTTCCACCTCTTTCTTTCTATCGTATTCCCGTATCAAAGAATCAAGATAGTCTGACTTGTATTCTTTGTAATTATTTCTATAAGTTCGTTTATCATAAGCTTTGTCAATGTAATACTCATAATGAAGTTTATACTCACTCTTATAATCTTCAAATTCTGGTAGTGTTTCCTTTCTTTCTTTTTTATTTAAAATAGTGTCCTTGAAGATAGAATCCTTTTTTATGCTATTGATTTTATTAATGTCCATTGTTTCATTAACAGTATCATGCACAGTTGTTGTATCTATTTTTTTACTCTGTTTGCAGTCCGAACAAGACCAGAAGCAATAACAGCAAACGCTGAATATTGAAGTAATCACAAGTTTATTCTTCATTGATTCCATCATTGTTACGTTTAATTTGTTCATTGATTAATTTTGTGTAATTGGTAGCCTTATCGGGTTCTGCTTTTTGGAAGTCTGACCAAGCCTGCGTTTCTCTTAAACCATACCAAGACATGGCTTCATACCAATCGCCTGTATGGTAATCTGGAACAGTCCCTCCACTTTTTACAATTTGTGCATCAAATTCTTTCATAGCATCCACAAGCACTCCTCTGTTAAATCCACCCATTTGATTGTGATGAGATTGTCCATCGGTTTCCCCTCTATCAATAAGAAAATCTTTATGACCGGGATAACCATCATAAGTACCTCCTGTTTGCTTATGCCTTTCATATCTACGAGCATGGTCTCCCTCGTGTACCAATGCCATTAAAAGAAAGGTCTGGTCAATTCCGATATTTCCAGACTTATTTAATATGTCAGAATTAATAAGAATTCTATGCTGCCCATATTTGCCCACAGGGTTATTGGTAGATAAATAAGATTGAGCCCTTGCAACGTTTCCATAACCAGATGGTTTTCCGTCTGCACCTTTCAACTGGTCAACATGCACCCAAACGTGATTATGGTTATCATAGAAGCTTTTCATAACTTCTCTGAACACGGTGTTTGCACTTGCAAGTGTAAAGAAAGTATTCATTGAAGCATTGGCTTTCAGTTGCGTTGTAGGTATAACGTCCCGACCGTCAGGGTCGGCATAATAAATTGGATTACCCGCAAAAGCTGAATAGGGCGACCACATAGGGTATCTTCTTTCGTGCGGGTCAGGACTGGTAAAAATTCCAAGCCGTGCATCATACATTCTTGCACCAAAATCGTAAGCAAAAGCAACAGGGTCAATTAAAAATCCTGTTTGTGCTGTAGTGTCAATTGTGGTAATTTTGTTTATTGTAGTTTGAAAAGTAAAATGTCCGTAAGGTTCAAATTCTCTTATTTCAAAAACTTCTTGAAAAAGTCCACCATAAAGCGTTTGAAATGATTTTCTGTGTTCGTCTTTTGGGTCAATTGTTGTAAAAGGGCTTGGGTTTTTATCTTTGAAGTCTTTAGGGAAAATTCCTGTCATTATTATTTCTTGCATATCGTAGGGCATTTGGCGGTAGCCAAGGCGATACAGCAATGCAAGATGATTTTCTAAATCATTTACAGTTTGCGAAATTTCATTATTAGCTTTTAACTTATTGAGGTCGCTGATATTATTTTCTAAGGCGAAGTTTGTAATTCTTGTATCTAAAATTTGTTGCATTAGCAATAAAGCATTTAAGTTCAAAGGGTCGTGCTTTAGCACCAACTCTGCACATTTTAGTAAGAAATCATCGTCCTTTGAGCCAAACTTATGCTCATAGCTTTTTGCAAGGTTTACTAAACACAATCCAATGCTTTGTTTTGCATCAAAACTTCTCAATGCAATTCCACTTTTTATTGCTTCTGTGGTTGTATGTGTCAGCGTTTGTATTGTGCCGTCTCCGGGGTGTCCAGCCGTTGCAAGTTCAACATTATAATAGTCGCCTTTTTTGTCTTTGTGTTGAATGTAAATGTGTTGTGGTGCTGTGCATAATCTAGCATCTGCATTCAAACGGTCAGCTAAGATTTTGTAAAAAGCTGTTAAAGCAAAACAATTTCCCTTTTGTTTTTGTGAGTAGAGTAAATTTATTACTTGTGAATTAGTCCAATCTTTTTTACCAAAAGGGTCATGTGAAGCATATGTTAATGGGTAATGCTTCAATTTATTAATAGCTGTGGAATCTGTCAAGTATTTGAAAATAGCCCAATTTGAAAGTGCTTTTTGGTACAGTTCCTTTTTTTCTTTCGGTAAATGTCGAATATCATCTAAATTAAATCTTCCGTATTGATTTACCTTTGCGTTAAAATCAATGCTATCACTTTTGTCATTTTTAGCAATTAGGGTTTGAATGAAGTAAATATTAAAATCAATGTTTTGTTGGAAATCTTCATAAGTATATTTATTTCCTTGGTATGGATTTTCACTTATGAAAACGGCTCTCTCAAAGTTTGGTTCTTTCGTTCCTTCTAACATGGCTTTGAGTTCATCAAAAGCCGTTTCGTAATTTTCTAATTCTTTAAATATTTTCTTTAGAACACTATAATTTCTTGGAGGTGGATAATTGTAAGTTACCGTATCATCCTTTGATTGAACGATTGTAACAGGTGCTTGTGAAACACCATTTTGAACAATGGGCTTTTGTGTTTTACAAGCTACAAGCAACAGTAATGTTGCTATAAATATTTTGATGTGGTTTTTCAACATAACAAAAGTGTTAATTTATGAATAGTGATTTTTTTGATTTAGAATTTATTTTCTGTGCTGTTTGTAATTTTCCTTTCTGGTCATAATAAGAAAGCATTCGCAAGTATTCCGCTTCGGGAAAATCTTGTATTCCCAATTTGCTCACACTTTCCATATAGCCGTAATAGTTTTTGTATGCTTGAAATACATCAGAATATTTTTGAATGTCGTTGAAATCTTTAATGCCTTTTTCTTGAATTTTATTATTGAAATCGTCAGCATACAATCGTTTGTGCAAGTAATTGTTTGCAGTATTTATAAAACCTTGATTTGGAAAATAAGGTTCGGCAATGCTGATACATTCAGAAACAAAAGTCTTGTCGTGTAGCCAATGTTCTTTAATGAAATTAACTGCTAAATCAAACAATACAGAAGCCACAACTTGTTTTTTGTTGAGTTCGGTTACATACAAACTGTTTCTTTGTGCTTCTGCCATTACTGGAAGCGTTTCAATGTAAAATGAGTTAGGAAGGAATTTGTCAACGGTAGTTTCATAGTTGATTACTGTTTCTGCGTTGTTTTTGAAACGAATAAATGAGTGCATTGGATTATAAGCCAAGTTTGCTTCAACTCCAAGGGCTTCGGCTAAAATTAAGTATGTAATTGGGAAAGTGTGGCATTGTCCGCTACCTGTTGCAATGGTTTTGGTAACAAAATAATTTCTTCTGTCTTTGCCTGATAAAGCGTCTATGTAATCATAGTAGTAAGGAATGTGTCCTTGCTTTTTTCCGTCAACTGTAATATACAAAGTGTCGGACATAAATTTTTGTATTCCAAAATGTAAGGCTTCTTGGTCGGTTAAATTGTAGCCGTTTTCTTTCAACCAATGTTTAATAAAATCGGTGTTTGATTTTATGGTGTTATTATATTCTTGATTATTCAAATGCAAGCTGCCGAAGGCAGCTTCTGAAAAATAAAAAGCGTCTTTGATGGATAAATTTTGTTGATTATTCAACATTGCTTTTATAATGTCTTTCGCTTTAATATAGTTTGAAAGGTCGTTTTTAAAGTCTGCTGAATTGTAGTAGTCTTTTTCATTCGTAGCTGAATTGCTGTTTTGGCTTTCCTTTAGAATTTCCACCATTTCTTTTTCCATTTTCATTCGTGGTGTCAATTCAGGAGGCTTGCCTTGCAATTGTCTTTGTTGTGCAGCTTGAATGTCTGCCTGTGTAGGCGGTGGAGTGTGTCCAAATTGCTGCATTAACTGTCTGTTTTGTTGCTCTATTCTTAACTGCTGTTGCTGTCGAGTTTCTGAAAGTGAAGGAACGGTCGGTGCTTGCATTGGAATTTGTGCAAAACTGTCAATGGAAAACAAACTTGTCAAGATGCAAAGAAGCAAAACAGAGCGTGGGAAAATTTGGCTCTTTTGGTTTTGCGAAGGGTCGGCTTGTGCTGTTGGGCAAAACCAAATGTGCCAAATGTGTGTCGGCAATAAAATTGTTTTTAAAAAATGCGGGTGGGCAAAAAATAAAAATACATTGGGTCGGGCTGCGTGTTGGTCAGTCGTCCGCTTGTGTCTAATGTGGTTAAAATTCTGTTTCATGTCCGTTACTTTAATTCGTGCACGGTCGACCTTAGGGTTTCCGCTAACTAATGTCTTCTTCCATATTTTCTGAATTCATACCAAATTTAATCCATTTGGATTAAATATTAACCAATACAGAAAACCAAAGAACGTCTTTTAAGTTAATCAATTCATGAAAGGCATCAAAAAGGAAAATCTTCCATTCAAAATTTGTCTTGTTTGCTCCAAACCTTTTTCCTGGCGAAAAAAATGGGAGAAAAATTGGGATGAAGTAAAGTATTGCAGTGATAAATGTAGAATGAATAAAAATGAAAAAACCTTATAAAAGAAGTTTAGTCTGGTTTTCAAACAATTTGCGTACACAGTCAAATCAGGTCATTCAAGAAGCTATTATTTCAAGTGAATCTGTTTTGTTTGTTTTTATTGTTGATGAAATACATGAATTGAAAAATGATTGGGGCTTAAGCAAAATGGGACCATTCAGAAAAAAGCACCAATTGGACGCGCTATCCAACTTAAAACAATCCTTGTTAGAGAATGGAATTCATTTGCATATTTACAGTGGAAATCCTACCCTACTCATTCCTGAAATTTGCAAAAGAAATAAAATTGAAACTATCTTTAAACAGGTTGATTTTGCTCATGATGAAATACAAGACAATGAGCACATCTTTAATAACAGCGGAATAAAAATTCAATATATCGACGACAATTACCTGATTCCAATTCATGAACTCGGATTTCCCTTACAAAAGCTTCCTGATGTATTTACTCAATTTAGAATCAATGTCGAAAAAAACATGCCTGTTTTCAATAAACCTAATTTGATTCAGTTGTCAGATTGTGCTGTTTTAACAGATGAAAATATGGTTGAATTGATTAGTATTCAATCTGAAACCACTGAAAAACTAAATGGAGAAACAAGGGCATTATCGCACCTAAAAACATACATTGAATCTGGACATGCAAGACATTATAAAGAAACAAGAAATGGTTTAATCAATGATTCAGATTCGACTAAACTCTCACCTTTTTTGGCAATGGGCTGTTTGAATGCCAAAACAGTGATGCATCATGTTAGAGAACATGAAAATGAATTCGGAGCCAATGAATCAACTTATTGGATTTGGTTTGAATTGTTATGGCGTGATTATTTCAGAAATGTATCAGCAAAATTTGGAAAGAGAATTTTCTTAAAAAACGGAATCAAACATCAAACAAACAAAAAGAAATTTGACCCAGAACTTTTTAAAAAATGGACATTGGGAGAAACTGGAGAAGACTTTGTTGATGCAAACATGAAAGAGCTCTTACAAACAGGTTGGATGAGCAATAGAGGCAGACAAAATGTTGCATCATACTGGATTCACGATCTAAATATGGACTGGAGACCTGCAGCATCATGGTTTGAACATCAGCTGATAGATTATGATGTTTACTCAAATTACGGCAACTGGATTTATTTGGCAGGAGTAGGAAATGACCCAAGACCTAATCGAAAATTTAATATCAAAAAACAGGCAGAGCAGTACGACCCTCAAGGAGAATATGTGAGAAAATGGCTAAAAAAATAAAAATAGCAGGTATAGATTATGGCAGCAAACTGGCAGGAACAACTGCTATTGCCATGTTAAATGAAAATGGAAAATTCAGCTTAATTCAATCTCAAAAAAATGAAGATGCTGATGAAATGATTATTCAAATGATTGAATCATTTAAACCTGAATTAATTGCTTTAGATGCACCCTTAAGTTTGCCAAAAGGATTGTATAGCGGAAACCCAAATGATGATTTTTTTTACCGCGAAACTGACAAAGAATTAAAGGCAATGTCGCCGATGTTTTTAGGTGGATTAACAGCCAGAGCAATGAAAATAGCAGCCATTTGTAAAACTAAAAATATTGAAATAATTGAATCTTATCCAGCGGCTTTTATTAAAGCAGAAAACCTGAAGGAAATCTACCTAAAAAAGGACAATTCAAGCATGCAGAATTTTCAAAAACAAACTGTTAATCAATTTCAATTTAAACTTCCAAAATTATCAAACTGGCATGCATTAGATGCTTGTATTTGTCTGGAAATTGGAATCCGTAAAACAAATCAAACAGCTCGATTCAAAGGAAATGATTCAGAAAAAATCTGGTTTTAATATTATCAAAGAAGCATGAGGATTCCTTAGCAAAATGAAAAAGTTTTTTTTGATTAACTTGCAGCGATGAAACAATTAGCCTTTGTGGCAATAGGTGGCATGATAGGAGCAAGTTTAAGGTATTTAATATCCTTGCTTACAAAATCATTTTATGAAGGAGATTTTCCTTTTGCTACGCTATTTATCAATGTTTTAGGTTGTTTTTTTATTGGTTTGATTTATTCAAATTTCAACCAAAACAGTGCATTTGAGTGGATAAAACCGCTCTTAATTACTGGAGTTTTAGGCGGCTTTACAACCTTTTCTGCATTTTCTTATGAAGGAATTCAATTGTTTCAATCACAAAAAATAATGGCAGCTATCATTTATATTGTTTTAAGCAATTCGCTTGGCTTATTAGCGGCTTACAGTGGGACTTTCATCCAATTATCGAAGTAAAATGAAAGGAAAAGTAATTAAATCAACCGGCAGCTGGTACCAGGTTTTAAATGAAAATGGAGATATCATTTCTTGCAGAATCAAAGGTAAATTTAGGTTAGATGGAATTAAACATACCAATCCAATTACTGTTGGTGATGTTGTTCATTACGAAATGGAACCCGGTCAGGGAAATGCTGTTATTCATAAAATTGATGAGCGAAAAAATTATATCATCAGAAAATCAAATAACCTTTCTAAACAAACACATATTATAGCGAGTAATCTTGATCAAGCAATTTTGATTGTTACTATGGCTTTTCCAAGAACATCGCTGGGTTTTATTGATAGATTTTTACTGACATCAGAAGCTTATCACATTAAACCGATTATAGTTTTTAATAAACAAGATTTAATGCAAAGTGAATTCAAATCTTTGCAGGATTATGTTATCAATCTTTATGAAAAAATTGGGTATTTGTGTTTAAAAACTTCGGTGACTGACAATACCGGAATTAAAGAATTACAAGACATTTTAAAAGATAAAACCAGTTTATTAAGCGGACATTCAGGTGTTGGAAAATCGAGTTTAGTAAATTCTATTCAACCCGGATTGAACCTTAAAACAACGCATATTTCAAATTACTCAAATAAGGGACAGCATACAACCACATTTGCTGAAATGCATCCACTTGAAATGGGCGGATTTATTATTGATACACCAGGAATCAGAGAATTTGGACTGGTAGATTTTAATAAACCTGAAATCTCACATTATTTCAAAGAAATTCAACCTTATATCGGTTCATGTAAATTCAATAATTGCATACATGTAAATGAGCCCGGATGTACTGTTTTAAATGCAGTTGCAGAAGGCGATATATCGGAGGAACGTTACCATAGTTACCTCAGCATTTTAAACAATGAAGATATTTACGAATAATGAGAGTAGTGATTCAAAGAGTTGGTGAAGCTTCCGTAAAAGTTGATGGCGAAACCATAGGTAAAATTAATTCAGGATTATTGGTATTAGCAGGATTTGAAGCTGATGACAATCAGAAAGACCTCGAATGGATGAGTGGTAAAATTTGCAAACTTCGAATTTTTAATGATGAAAATGGCGTAATGAATATAAGTGTAAAAGATGCTGGAGGAGATATATTGCTTGTAAGTCAGTTTACTTTACATGCAGATGCACAAAAAGGTAACAGACCTTCTTATATCAAAGCAGCACGACCAGAAATTGCTATACCTTTATATGAACAATTCATTAAACAATTGGAATTAGATTTAGGTAAATCCATTCAAACAGGAAAATTTGGTGCTGATATGAAAGTAAGTTTATTGAATGATGGACCGGTTACTATTTTATTGGACTCAAAAAAAGATTTAAACGCATGACCATAGAAGAAGCACAACAGCAAGTTGATGAATGGATAAAAACAGTTGGTGTTCGTTATTTTAACGAACTAACAAATACTGCAATTCTGATGGAAGAAGTAGGAGAATTAGCCAGAATTATGGCAAGAAAATACGGTGAACAATCTTTTAAAAACAATGAATCCGATAAAGACATGGCCGATGAAATGGCCGATATCATGTGGGTTTTAATTTGTTTAGCCAATCAAACTGGAGTTAATTTAACTGAAGCCTTTCAAAAAAACATGGATAAAAAAACCACAAGAGACAGCAACAGGCATAAAGAAAATCCGAAATTGAATTCATAAAAAAATCCCGCAATGCGGGATTTTTTTTAGCTTTTATAAATACCTTCAATTCTGTACTTCACAGGGTCTTTAAACTTAGTTCTTTGAAACCCACTTTTCACAAATCCTTTGTTAACCTCATAGAACAATTCCTTACCAGATTCGTATAAATTATTTGTTTCTTCAAAATAAAATTTTAGACTTTGAGGAGTCTTATTTCTAAAAACAATTTCAACTTTTTTTAAATCTACTCCCTGTTGTGATGATTCATACATCAATAAAAATGAAGAAGAATCAAGTTTGATTTCAGATTTTTTGAATGCACCAACATATGCTGCTTTATTTAAATCAATTTCTAGAAAATCGTTTAGTTCTTTTTCTGCATTGAATTTAATTAATACCTGAGAATCTGTTTTATTGTCGTATAAAAAAGTTTTATTCAGGCTTGAAAAGTTCTGTTTTACCTGATTTATTTCTCCTTCAAAAAACGTCGGAACATCAAATAATTCTTCTTTATTAAGTTCAGGCTGTTGGCATGAAACCAAAGCAAATAAAACCAGCAAAAAAATTAATCGCATAATAAAATTTCTCCACCCATTTCTTTTGGTTGAGGAATACCCATAATTGCCAATGCTGTTGGTGCTAAATCTGCAAGTTTACCATTTTTAATACGACGAGTAATTTCGTTTTCAATTAATAAAAGAGGAACATCATTGGTTGTATGTGCCGTGTTTGGTGTGCCGTCCTCAAGGTTTATCATGTATTCTCCATTTCCATGATCAGCAGTAACCAATAAACTATAACCTTTATCAAGTGCTGCTTTAACAACTCTACCTAAACAATCATCTACTTTTTCAATGGCTTTTATTTCTGCAGGAATTACACCTGTATGTCCAACCATATCAGGATTAGCGAAATTGACTACCATAAAATCGGCTTCATTTTTTTCGATTTCACCTAAGGTAAATCCACAAACTTCTTCTGCACTCATTTCAGGTTGCAAATCATAAGTTGCAACTTTAGGTGATGGTGCCATATGCCTTATTTCTCCTTCAAATGGAGTTTCTCTTCCACCACTAAAAAAGAATGTTACATGCGGATATTTTTCCGTTTCTGCAATACGAACCTGCTTTTTACCATTAGCTTCCAATACTTCACCCATGGTGTTATTCAATTCAATATCTGGAAAAACAACTTCGACATTTTTAAATGTTTTGTCGTAATCGGTAAGGGTAATATATTTCAAATCCAAAGGTTTCATCGCTTGTTCAGGAAATTCCTGTTGTGTTAAAGCCATGGTAATTTCTCTACCTCTATCAGTTCTGAAATTGAAATTTATAACAACATCGCCGTCCTTAATTGAAGCAATGTCCTTTCCATTTTCCTGAAGGATAATTGGTTTTAAAAATTCATCAGTTTCATCTGCTGCATATTTTGATGAAATTGAAGCAAACAAATCAGTTGATTTTTCACCTATACCATTTACCAAAGCATCGTAAGCTAACTTCACTCTCTCCCAGCGTTTATCACGGTCCATGGCGTAATAACGACCCGTAACAGTTGCAATTTTACCCCCGGTTTTATCTAAATGACTTTGTACATCTTTTAAATAATTTAAACCACCTTTAGGGTCTGTATCACGGCCATCTGTAAATGCATGGATATAAAAATCAGAAATATTTTCTTCTTTCATCAAAGAACAAAGTCCCTTAAGATGATCAATGCTACTATGAACGCCACCATCACTAACCAAACCAATAAAATGCACGGATTTATTATTGTCTTTGGCGTATTTCAAAGCCGACATTAAAACTTCATTTTCTTTAACCAGATTTTCTCTAAAAGCCTTGTTGATTAATACCAATTGCTGATAAACAACTCTACCAGCACCGATATTCATATGACCAACTTCTGAATTACCCATTTGTCCATCGGGTAAACCAACCCATTCACCACAAGTATGCAGCTCACTATTTGGGTATTTGGCGATTAATGAATCGAAATTTGGCTTATTAGCTAAGTTAATTGCATTTCCATCATAAGGTTTACCATTACCCCAACCATCTAATATTAATAAAATAACACGCTTGTTCATAGCAATAAATTAAGCAGCAAATATAAGAATATAACAATGGAGAAAAATTGATTATAAAAGGCAATGAAAGGAAATGAGTGGTTTCACTTGAATTTTGGCATGGTTTTGGTATCTTGCTGACATAATAATCATAACAATTTCACCCAAAATGAAAAAGTTTAAAATTTTAATTCTAGTTATTGCATTGTTTCCATTAGCGGCATTTGCCGATACTTTTGACGATATATTAAATGCCTTAAAAGCAGGTAATTCTAAAGAAATGACTCGTTCATTTAACAATAGTGTTGAACTTACACTTTTAGACAATGAAGGTATTTATAGCAAACAACAAGCTGAACAAATGTTAAAGAATTTCTTTGCTAAAAATCCTCCAAAATCGGTTACCCTGCAACATAAAGGTGCTTCGGGACAAGGAGCTCAATATGCAATTGCAACTTACGAAGCAGCTACAGGAAAATTCAGAGCTTATTTGTTTTTAAAAGATACCGGAAATGGCTTGTTGATTCATGAATTTAGAATAGAAAGGCAATAATTTTTATACTGAAATTTTTCTGGTTTCTGAAGTAGAAAAAGATATCAGCTTCAAACTATAACATAAAATCCCCAATAATAAAACAAGCCGATTAAACCAATATATGCTAAGTTATTAGCAATATATACAAGTTTAGAAAATGCAGTTCTGTTTATATCCTTTACGATTTTAAAACTCCAAATACTTACTGGAAAAATTAAAAACAAAACCAGAAAAGGTAAATAGGAACTCATACTTACGAAAATATTTGATGGGTCAAAATAAGGAGCATCAAAATAAAATACATTAATACTTCCGCTCAATACGTACATATAGTAACACAAAAACAAACTCAGCGGGATCATCGCTTTTTCTGTTATGGTTATTATTTGATTTTTCTTATAGAGTTGAATGAGGAAATAAATAAAACTAAACAAAAACAATGCTGCACAAAACAGGATAAAAACTGCTTGAATCAAATTGTTTTTGGGGATTTGAAAACTTCCTAATTTTTCAAATTCTATATTCCTTGGGAATAAAGTATCAATAGACAAAATCCTGTTTCCTTTTTTCAATTCTTCCACCAGATTAAAGCTTACAGCATTCGAATAATCATGATAAAAAAACAGATTAAAATTTCCAGTATGCAAATCCCAAATAGATGTAAGTAAAGTGCCATCTCCTATTTTGTTTCTGCAAACATGCATGGTATCTGATAAGGCTTTACAAAACGCTAAACTCGTATCAATTTTGTTGTTTAAAAAGGAAAGTCCATTTTTATAACGAACCAATGAATTTGCTTTTTCCTGACTGGTTATTGATGGGCAAAAATTAGAAATCACATATTTATCATCAGCCCCTTCTATAATTTTATACGGTTCAACCACTAAATATTTACCCGATTTATCTGCATATAAAAAAACATCTTCTATAAAAAATGAGTAATCGTACTTTTCGATAAAAGCTTTTACTTCCTCAACATTTTTGCATGAATGAAGTATGTTTTTAAGATAGTTTGTAGGATTGGTAATTTCTTTTTCTCCTGATTTTTTATCAAGTTTTGGATGATAGGATGCTAACCTTTCAAATGCCAAACCCATTTCATTCATGCCTGTTTGAGGAGCAAAACCGTTTTCGCCATCAAATCTTGAACCTGTAAAAGCAGCTCCATATTTGTTTTGGGCTGAAGCCTTTTCAAACCAAAGTCTGGGTGTTATACGCCAGGCATCTTCATTACTTCCAAAAATGGTTTTATTACCCAATGTGAGTTTATAACCACTGCAGGCTTTAAGTGCATTGAAGTTATATGAAAAACATAATAAAAGGAAAAGCAGTTTTGGGTAATTTCTCATGTTGGGGTTTGGTTTATTCCCGAAACAAACGAGATATACCTAAGGGAATTGCCTTCCTAAATTTTAGGTAAGAAAAAATAGAAGCTAACTAAACTGCAACAGCACCTTTAATTCCTGGATGGGGATTGTAGTTTTCCAATTCAAAATCCTCATAATTAAAATCAAAAATGGTTTCTTGATTTCCATTGATTTTCATGGTTGGATATGGGCGAGGTTCACGACTTAATTGCAATTCAACCTGTTCAAAATGATTGCTATAAATATGAGCATCCCCAAAAGTATGAACAAAATCACCCAGCTCCAGATTACAAACTTTGGCTATCATCATGGTTAATAAAGCGTATGAGGCAATATTAAATGGCACACCCAAAAACATATCTGCACTTCGTTGGTATAACTGACAACTTAATTTTCCATCAGCAACATAAAACTGAAAGAAAGCATGACAAGGCATCAAAGCCATTTTAGATAAATCAGCCACATTCCAAGCACTAACTATCATTCTTCTTGAATCCGGATTTTTCTTGATTGTTTCAATCAGCTCACTTAATTGGTCGATATGTCCACCATCTTGAGTAGGCCAACTTCTCCATTGATAACCGTAAACAGGACCCAATTCTCCTTCAGGGGAAGCCCATTCATCCCAAATACTTACATTATTTTCTTTGAGATATTTGGTGTTTGTTTCACCTTTAATGAACCACAATAATTCGTATATGATTGATTTTAAATGAACTTTTTTAGTTGTAATAAGCGGAAAACCATCCTGCAAGTTGAATCTGATTTGAGCTCCGAAAATACTTTTAGTACCTGTACCGGTTCTATCAGATTTAAAAGTACCGGTTTCATAAATATGCTTAAGGAGGTTTTCGTACTGGTTCATGGAGTGAAATTATAGAAACCACGAAATAAAGAGGGTTTTACAGGCTTTTATTAAGATAATTTCAACAGCAAATGTAAAATTCAGGTTGAATCTAATTCTTTTAGCTTAGTTTTCCACTAGAATATTGCATTAGACGATTCAAATCTTATTTTTGCGATTCTCTTAAATTTATAAAAAAATGGCTGAAGTAATCCGCATGCCCAAAATGAGCGATACAATGACCGAAGGTGTTATTGTTTCATGGCTAAAACAGGTGGGTGATGATATTAAATCCGGTGATATCCTTGCAGAGGTAGAAACCGATAAGGCAACCATGGAGTTGGAAAACTATGTAAAAGGTACTCTATTACATATTGGTATTCCGGCAGGTGGTTCTGTTCCGGTTGATGCATTAATTGCAATTGTTGGTCAGAAAGGCGAAGATATTTCTGCTTTATTAGCAGGCGCTTCAACAGCTGCTGCACCGGCTGCAGCTCCAGTAGCAGAAGAAGTTAAAAAAGAAGAAGTTTCTAATGCACCTATTGAAACAGTTTATGCTACTAACAACAATGATGGACGAGTAAAAGCTTCTCCTTTAGCTAAAAATATTGCCAAAGAAAAAGGCATTGATTTATCGATGGTTCAAGGAAGTGGCGATAATGGTAGAATCATTAAAAAAGACATTGAAAACTTTACTCCAGCAAGCAAACCTGCTTCAGCTCCTGCAGCAAGCGCCGTAAGTTTGCCACAAATCGTAGCTCAAGAAAGTTATGAGGAAGTGAATTTAAGTCAAATGAGAAAAGTAATTGCTCGTCGCTTAAGCGAAAGCAAACATACTGCACCTCATTTCTATTTAACCATGTCGATTAACATGGATAAAGCTATTGCAGCAAGAAAACAAATGAATGAATTCACAGATGTAAAAATCTCGATGAATGATATCATTATCAAAGCTGTAGCATTGAGTTTAAGAAAAAATCCAAATGTTAATACATCTTGGTTAGGTGATAAAATCAGATACAACCACCATATTCATATTGGAGTGGCGGTTGCTATTGAAGATGGATTGATTGTTCCTGTTGTAAAATTTGCAGATAATAAGAGCATTGCTCATATTAGTGCTGAAGTAAAACAATTGGCAGATAAAGCTAAAAACAAAAAATTACAACCAAACGAGTTCGAAGGAAATACATTTACTATTAGCAATTTAGGCATGTTTGGAATTGATGAGTTTACTGCAATTATCAATCCACCAGATGCTTGTATTTTAGCTATTGGTGCTGCTAAAGAGGCGGTAATTGTAGAAAACGGACAAATGAAAGTTGGTAATGTTATGAAAGTTACATTGAGCTGCGATCACCGTGTTGTGGATGGTGCTGTTGGTTCAGCCTTCTTACAAACGCTTAAAGATTTGTTAGAAAATCCAGTGAAGATGTTGGTTTAAACAATATTTTATAAAAAGAAATGCCGGTCCCCAGAGCCGGCTTTTTTTATGCAAAAATTTTGTGTTTTAGAACTTAATAATGAAGAACCTAATACTCCTTTTACTTCCCTTCAAAAACCAGATTCTTTTTTCTTTCTCCAATCATAAAGCTCTTCCGTAGAAATAATATTTTTGAATCCTTTCTTCTTAAGTCCAATCATTAATGCCTTATCTCCACTCCAGAGTTTACAACGAAAATGCTTAGAATAAGCTATATAATGTGTATCCTTTGGGTCGATATCTGAAACAAGCTTTTCGGCATCCTTCCAAGCACTTAGTTTAATCTGTTCCTCAGAAATAAATTTAATTCCTTTATAAATTTGGAATTCAGCTTCTCGCACTTGCTCCTCAGACATCTTTGAAATTTTACATAATTTAGGATAATGATTATAAATTTCTAAACGCAAAAAATCAGGAGCAATTAACTCAATAAATTTATTCGAATTAATCAATAAGTCTCCTATTTTACCATTGGAATTTAAAATCCCACTAAAAATAATATTGGCATCAACAATTAGTTTCACTTAATAAATCTATTTCGATTCTTTTCCCACCAATTATTATTAATTTCATCTGCAAGTTTGTCAATATCGACTTGTTTGACTTTGCTTTTTGATGTAGCTTCAAGATATTTAACATAGTCAATCAATCGTTGAAGCCCATAAACATCTACAGTCGACGAAACTGTAATTGTTATTAAGTCTTCATTTGTTCTTTCAACTATCATAATTCTTGAGTTTTATCAAAATTAATTAATTTCTAAATTAATTAGTATAAAAGATTCTATCAAGTAGAAATTTAATTTAATAAACTGAATAAATTAGAACTTAGCTAAAATTATTTAAACTTTTAATTTTCAAGTATATTGAATCTAATACTTAAAATTACCTCTTTGAAATCTTATTCATAGTGATTTGTCTTTGCAAATTGCATTTAAATCTATCAATTTCCGGATTACGTTTCTTTAAGTGTTTTTGTGAAACACCAGAATTCACGCGTTTTCGCCACCTTCTCCATGATGCTGGTTTTAATTGATTACGCATTAAGTGTATCACTTCCGATTCACTGATTCCAAATTGCATTTTAATTGCCTCAAATGGGGTTCTATCTTCCCAAGCCATCTCTATAATTCTATCAATCTCTTCAACGCTAAAACTTGTCATAATATTAAAACATCGAGTATGAAAATTTGTTTGTGGCACGAATATTGGTATATTGTCAACTCAATCTATTTTTAAAAAAACACATGAAAAAAATTACCTTAATGGCTGTGGCTTTAGCCTTTTTAACAGTTTCATCTTGTAAAAAAGAAGAAACAAAAACAGAAACAAAAACAAAAACAGAATTATTAACGGCAAAAACATGGAAAATGAATGCATTGGTTATTAATCCTGGTATTACACCAATACCAGGTGGGCCAACAATTACCGACCTATATGCTTCAATGAAAGAATGTGGTAAAGACGATACTGAAAAATTCAATACAGGCGGAACGGGTGTAGCAGATGAAGGTGCAACTAAATGTGACCCAGCTGACCCTCAATCTACAAATTTCACATGGTCATTTTTGAATAATGAAACTCAATATAAATATGATGATCAAGTTTTTAATGTCATACAATTAGATGCAACTACCTTAAAAACAAGTGTTCAAGTTGATGGAGCAATTTTAGGAGGAACTGCAGGTACAACTTATACACTAACTTCTACATATTCTAATAAATAGTTAAATTTTTATTTTTAAAAGAGGCTACTTTCATTGGTAACCTCTTTTTTTATGCCTATTTTTCTTATTTAATCTAAATTCGAATTTCAATTTGAAAACTGAAATTTTGAGCTATTGATGAATGCTTTAAATACATCATTTTCAAAAATTCTTACTCCACATTTGTAATTAAATTTTGAATGAAAGCTGTCATCGATTTAGGAACCAATACCTTTAATTTACTTATAGGAGATATCAAACAAAAAGAAAAGGGAATTTTGGTTTCACTAGAAGAGCCTGTAATGTTAGGCAAAGGAGGGATTCAAGAGAACCAAATTACACCTGAAGCCTTTGATAGAGCTTTTGTAGTTCTTGCAAAATTCAAACAAATTTTAAACCAATATCCTATTGACAATATAAGTGCTTTTGCCACATCTGCTATTAGGAATGCTAAAAATGGAAATGGTTTTATTCAGCAAGTAGATGAAAAATTTCAAATCCAAATTGAATCTATTTCAGGAGATTTAGAAGCAGAATATATTTATTACGGAGTTAGAAATTCTTTCGACTTTCAGGATGAGAAATACTTAATTATGGATATTGGTGGGGGTAGTGTTGAATTTATTATAGGAAATAAAGAGCAATATTATTGGAAACAAAGTTTTGAAGTGGGTGCTATTCGTTTGCATGAAAAATTCAAAAAACATGATCCAATTTTAAGTATTGAAATCAATGAAATTAAACAGTATTTATTCGAAAAACTAGCTCCTTTATTTGATCAAATTAATCTATATCCAATTAAAGGTTTGATTGGTTCGGCAGGTACTTTTGAATCAATGTGGCAAATTATTGAAGGGGACTTTTCATCAAATTGTGTATCAGTAAGTCCATATGCAAAGAAAGTAGATGATCTAAACTTGAATCGATTTTTACAGTTTATAATTCAATCTAATTTAGAAGAAAGAAAACAGTTACAAAACCTAGTTGATTTTAGAAGAGAATATATTGTATTAGCATGCATTTTGATTGAATTTATTCTTCAAAATACGCAAATAAAAGAATTGATTTGTTCTGATTTCGCGCTAAAAGAAGGGGTGTATTTTCATTCCTGAAAATACACCCTTTTACATATACGAAATATCTAAATTAAACCTTTGGATTAGCCAAAACTTTAACCTGTTCTTTTAGTTGATCAATTTGTTCGTGTAAAGCAATTAGCTGATTTGTTAAAGATTCCTTATCAGCATCTGCTCTTTCTGTTAAAGTAGATTGCAATTGCAAAAGATTTCTTGATTGGCTAGTTGTTAAATCTCCTCTCAAATAATTTATTTCACTTTGCATTTTAGTAGATGCATTGCCAATAGCATCTCTATTTTCTTGATCTAATTTATTTAAATCAGCTTCCATTCTTGAATTACTGGATTTGATTTGAGATGAAACACTATTCTTTAATCCACCAATTTGCCAAAATAATAAACCAATCGATACCAATCCTAAAACACCAATAATTACCATTAACATCGTGTCTTTACTTTTTAATGAAGCATTTTCAGCTTGCAACATTTCAAAATGGGCTTTCTCTTCTGCTTTTAATTCTTCAATAAGCATTTGAGTGCTTTTTAAAGAATCAGATTGCAAACTAATTTTGAAATTAGCTGAATTAAGAATTTCCTCAACTTGTTGCATCTTGTTATTTAACTCAGAAACCTGACCCATCTTTGTGCTCACAGCTTGTTTTGCTGAAGCTGCTTGGTCGTTTGCTGTTTTAATTTTTGCATTCAATTCTGCTTGAATTGTTTCAAAATCCTTTTTTAGCAAATAAGGCACTGGTCCTTTAGGTTGTGCAGGAGCAGTTGTTGTTGGCTTAGGTGTAGTTGGTTGGATTTTCTTTTGTGCTTGAACATGAAAAAAAAGTCCATTACACAAAACTAAAAGAAGTATAATTTTCTTCATACAAAATATTTTCTTCGAATTAAGTTAAAACATTGATAACTAACTATCAAAAATTAAAAAAAAATAAAATATCACAGTTTTTTAATCTAAATTACCTTTTTGAATCAAAATAATTAACTGTTTTTAGCAAAAATCTTAAGTATGAACTCTAAATTTAGTAAAAAAACGAAGTATTTTGATTCAAAGGTTTATATTGAATAAAATTTGAAATATGAGTTTTCGTTGGCTTGCAAGAATTTGTTCATTAATAGGAATGTTTTTTCTGGTTGGATTTTTTAATACAGAAACCATTATGAATCTTGATTTAAAAGGATGGGTTTTGTTTATTTTATTCCCTTGTGTTTTATTATCAGCTTATATTTTAAGCTGGATGTATGATGTAACTGGAGCCGCAGTAAGTCTTGGCGTAATTGTACTTTACTACCTATTTCATTTCTTTTTTAGCGGAAATATACCCTTAGGAACTACATTTTTGTTATTTGCAATTCCACCTGTTATGTTCATTTTAGCAAGATGGAAAGAGAAAAAGCTTAAATTAAAATCAGCTAATTAAAGCCATTTTTCTTAATTCTTTTTTCAACCTGTTTACTGGCAAACCCATTACATTATAAAAACAACCATTAATCTTCTCAACGGCTGAATATCCAAACCAATCTTGAATTCCATAAGAACCAGCTTTGTCAAATGGATGGTAATTTCTGATATAATACAATAAATCCTCAGTCTTCATTGCATTACAGAATACTTCAGTTTTTTCTGAGAAAACATGTATTTGATTTTTGGTTCTGATGCAAACTCCGGTATAAACTTCATGCTTATTGCCACAAATTGTTTGAAGCATTTCCAAAGCTTCACTTTCATTTTCAGGCTTATTTAAAACTTTATCGTTTACCCAAACCACAGTATCTGCGGTAATTAAAACTTCATCCTGATTGATAACTTGCTCATAGGCAAGTGCTTTTTTCTTCGCTAGATACTCAGGAATCTCGTTTCTTTTTAAAACCGGATCAAAACTTTCATCTACTTCATAGGTGAAGACTTTATATTTTAATTCAAGTCCTTTGATAAGTTCTTGTCGACGGGGCGACTTAGATGCAAGAATAATTTCCATATTAATCCATTACATCAACCCATTCGAATTGACCATTTTTAAATTTGAAAATATCCTTCTCAATAATTACTTCATCACCATCCTTAATCTTTTTCATATCAATATCGGTATTGGCAGTATGAATCGAACCTTTTGTCTGATAAGCAATTTTGAGGTATTGGTCGTTAACACCCTTTTTAGTGCCACACAATATAATATGTATAGGCTTTCTGATTCTGCGCAAAAGCATCATATCTCTAACCTGACTATCATCGGCTAAAAGCACAATATCTGCATAATCTCTATAAGCAATCATTGCAGCAGTAATAGCTTCCAAATCATTTTCAGGATCATCGCCACCTTCACCTAATTTTCTAACATCCTCAATATCTTTTTTGAGCTTTTTGTAATCTTTTGCTTCATAAGTATGGACACCACCAGTTCTGCCCACTATCTTTTTTTCATCAGCTAAATTATCACCATCATTAAATAAGGCATAGTATTTTATTTTTCCATCCTCGAAGGTCTTTTTAAACCAAACTAATAATTGTCCTATGTATGGAAACATGGAGCCTGTCATATCAACAACTAGTAATACCTTTTTCCATTGAGGATTTCGGTCAAATACCTTAAAAATTGTTGAATCCCTGATTTTATATTCTCCTGTTAAGAATTTGTCGAATTTTAGGGTAGTTTCTTTGGTAGGACTCTCATAAGTAACAATTCCTTTTTTATCAAAATGAGCATAACTCCCAACCAATTCGCCTTTAACAAATTGACCTTCAGTTAACAAAAATCCACCCTGATCAAAATTTCTTTCGTAACCATTTTTTTGACCACCTACATAGATTTCCTCAGTTCTAGTGCTACAGTTTGGGAAAAAAGTAAGACTTGGGCCATTTAATGTTCCTTTTTGATAAGTATTACTAAATTCAATACAATCCTGAACATCGTAGTATTTTATTTCCAATCCTTCTTTTTCACCATTTTCATAATATACTTCATATTTTAAATCGCCATTGGCCCAGAAATATCTCCAGAAACCATGCTTTTTACCATTAGCTAAAGTTAAATTAATGGTATCACCTTCCTGTATCTCAAATGTTTGAGCAAATGAGTTAAAAGAAAAAAGTGAAATAATAATTAAAAATGAAAAACGTAAAAACTTCATGAGTTGTCAAATATACGTCGACTAAAACAAAAGCAACATAATTGAGGTTTAAATTTATATGAAAACTAAACTGATGGACTTGTATATCAGTCAAACACTGGATGCAAACAAAACACCTGAATCTGTTTATTTATTTGCCAAATCTGCTGGAATTGCGGAATCTGAGTTTTACAATGAATTTTCTTCATTAGAATCTCTTGAAACTGAAATTTTTGCTGAATGGTGGAATAAAACAACCGAACAAGCAGGAAGTACCGAAGTATTTAATACTTACTCAGCTCGCGAAAAGGTATTGTCATTGTTTTTTATGTGGATTGAAAACCTTAAAGCAAACAGAAGTTTTGTTAACTTTTTGTATAAACGCGACCATCACTTCCCTCCAAAAATGCCAGCTTATATCAAACCTTTAAAAGAAGCATTTAGTAATTCTATAAAACCAATACTTTCAACGGCAATCGACACCAATGAAGTAGTTGACAGAAAGTATTTAAGTGATAAATATGTAGACGCATTGTGGTTGAATTTTATTTTCATCACAAATTTCTGGATGAAAGACCACAGTAAAGCTTTCGAAAAAACAGATGAAGCAATTGAAAGAAGCATAAACCTGAGTTTTGATATGTTAGGCAAATCGCCATTAGACTCAGCTTTAGAATTCGGTAAATTTCTTTTTCAGAACAGATAACAATGGAACAAAATAGTATACCTTCAGGTAAGGTTGAAAGAGCCATGCGCTTTGTAAAAACAGGCGTGCAAATTGGCGGTAATTATATCAAACACTATTCTAAAAAAATGGTTGACCCTTCATTAAGCAGAGATGAGCTGCATGAAGACATTGCCGAAGATGTTTATAATGCTTTGAGTGAATTAAAAGGTTCGGCCTTAAAAGTTGCTCAAATGTTAAGCATGGAGAAAAATGTACTTCCACGTCAATATACCAACAAATTTGTAATGGCTCAGTATAGTGCTCCTCCCCTTTCAGGTCCACTAATTGTACAAACGTTTATCAAACAATTTGGTAAAACACCACAACAAATGTTTGATACTTTTGAAATGAAAGCCGCTAATGCAGCAAGCATAGGACAGGTTCACAGAGCAACTAAAGATGGAAAAGAATTAGCTATTAAAATTCAATATCCCGGAGTAGCTGAAAGTATTAAAAGCGATTTGAAAATTGTAAAGCCAATTGCGTTTAGGTTATTGGAATTAAGTGAAAAAGAGTTCGATAAATACATTAAAGAAGTTGAATCGAAATTACTTGAAGAAACTGATTATGAATTAGAACTCAAACGTTCTTTAGAAATCTCATCTTTGTGTGCACATATTCCAAATTTGGTTTTCAGTAAATATTATGCTGAATATGCTTCGAAAAGAGTTTTGGTTATGGATTGGCTCCCGGGTTTACATTTAGATGAATTTCTTAAAACAAATCCTACGCAGGAAATGAGAGATAAAATTGGTCAGGCTATGTGGAATTTTTATGAGTATCAAGTTCATATCCATAAAGCAGTTCATGCAGATCCACATCCTGGAAACTTCTTAATGATGGAAGATGGTCGTCTTGGAATCATAGACTTTGGTTGTGTAAAAGAAATTCCGGAAGATTTTTACTACCACTATTTTGCTTTACTTGTGCCTGAAATCATGCAAAGTGAAAGCAGCATAAAAAGGATAATGGAGCAACAAGAAATTATCAATCCTAATGATTCTGAAGAAGCAAAAGCTGTAATTACTGATGCGTTTTTAAGAATGACAAATTTGCTAAGAGAACCATTTAATCACGATATTTTTGATTTTGGAAATGATGCTTATATTGATAAAATATATGAATTAGGTGAAGAAGTAAGCAAAATGAAAGAATTAAAAAATAGCAAAGAAGGCCGTGGTTCACAACATGCCCTTTATATTAATCGTACTTATTTTGGATTATATAGTATGTTAAACATGCTGAAAGCCAGAGTAAAAACAGGCCTGGGTGATTGGCAAAAAGATTTATTGGAATTTCATGATGAAAAAAGTTTAGCTTCATAAATCCTAAATAAAAAGTTTCTCGTATATGTAGAAAAGCCCCCTTAGCTTTTGACAAAAACATTATCAATATATAACAATGAAGACAGTTTGGTTTTGGGATTAAAATCCCGAAACCGAGCTGCATATAATTATTTGTATGATAATTATAACAAAGCATTATATGGGGTTATTTTTAGAATCATTGGTAATGAGGAATTGGCAAATGATGCATTACAAGAATCATTCGTTAAAATCTGGAAAAATATTGACCAGTATCAAGAAAGTAAATCATCGATTTATACTTGGATGTTAAATATTTGTAGAAATACAGCCATTGACGAAATGAGGTCGAAAGGTTTCAGGAAAAGTTTACAGAACGATTCAATTGAAGATGTAGCCCAAAAAGCTGATGAAGTGAATCAACATAGTCCTAAAACCGACCAAATTGGTTTAAAAGATTTAGTTTCGAAATTAAAATCCGAACATCAGGTATTAATAGATAAAATTTATTTTGAAGGATATACTCAAGAAGAAGTTTCTGCTGAATTCCAAATACCTTTGGGAACAGTAAAAACCAGAATAAGAGCCGCAATACAAAACCTTAGACAAATTACGAAGTGAATATTCAGGATTACATATCATCCGGCATAGTTGAATCTTATGTTCTTGGCTTGTGCAATGAGGCAGAAAAGCAAGAATTGGAGACGCTTTTGCCTTTGTATCCCGAGTTACAGGCTGAACTAAAGGATACAGAAAAAGCGCTGAATATGTATGCAAATTCATTTGAAAAATCGCCTAATCCGGATTTGAAAAGCAAAATTTTCGCTGAGATTGATAGCCTAGAACAAGCTGATATTCAACAAAAAGAAACTAATTCCCTTCAAATAAAACCGAAATTCAATTTTGCTATTGCAGCATCAATAAGTTTGTTTGTTTTGAGTTTTGCAGGAAATATCTATTTATACAATAAGTGGAATAAGGCAAACCAAGAACTAATTGTTTTGAATGAAAGTAACAGAGTTTTAGCTGAAAACCAGACTAAAAATCTTGTTAGATTAGAAGAAATTCAAACCCAATTAGCTATTGTAAACGACAATAGTTTTAAAAAGGTTGATTTAAATAGTATTCAAAATAAAACAGAAAAACTAGCAACAATTTATTGGTCGCCCAACAAAAAGGAAGTATATTTTAGCTGCAATAAATTAGCAAAGCCAGAAGATGGAAGTCAATATCAACTATGGGCAATTGTTGATGGTAAACCAGTTGATGCAGGAATGATTCCTCTCGAATTATCTGATTCTATTTTTATTAAAATGAAGGATTTTTCTTCTGCACAAGCATTTGCCATAACCTTAGAAAAAACAGGTGGAAGCGAAAATCCAAATCTTGAAAAACTACAAATGATGGGAGGCATCTAAGCCTTCAAAAATCAGACTGTTATATTTCTAAAATCCAATTTAACTCCTGTTTTCGAGAATTGGAATCAGGCCGAATCATCTAATTTCTTTATCCAAACAATTAATAACTTTTTCAGTTAAAGATTGCTTGTTATTTAGGACATCATTGAATTGGGTTAGTGTTTTAAATCAAACTCATTTATCAAAAAAATCTTTTGTAACTGAAGTTAATAATTACATTTCACCCTTATATGTAAGCTTTTGGTAAAGGCTTAAAATCTCTTAGAATTTTAGTCATTCAATTAAATCCAAAATTGATTTAGCCTCGTAAATGGTTTTATATCAAAATTATGAAAAAACTTACTTTACTAGCTGCTATCATCGGGATGATGTTGGCAGGAACCGAAGCTAAATCCATTTTAAAAACAAGTGTTAAACTTGAAATCCAAAAAGAGTTCTCAAAGAAAAAAGACGGAACATGGGCAGGCAAAATGGAAGGAAAAGCTTATTGGTACAAACTTGATAAAAATGCCAAATTATGGTGGAGCACTGATGGCAAAAAATGGGCTGAAGTATCAAATCAAATGTGGGCCGATAAATCAGGAAAATGGATAAAAATTGGTGACAACAAATTATGGTTGAGTGCTGATATGGGAAAAACTTGGTCGGAAGTTCCTGAATGGAAATGGGAAGGCCCAATGGGTGAATGGTATCAATTCGATAAAGATTGGAGCCTTTGGAGTAATGCTTAAGTTTTATTGAGTTTTAGTTTAAATTGTAATCAAACAGCATTCAGTTAATCCTGAATGCTGTTTGTCTTTTTTCTGTTTGATTTTAATT
>JAIYDG010000252.1 GCA_027487625.1 Bacteroidota bacterium | reverse complement strand
ATGTGATTTTCCGCAATTTGAATGACAAGGCGCAATCTGCCTTAAAAACAAACTATCGTTTTTAAGTTCCCAAATTGCTTTATAGCCTCTCCAGCATGCAGTTGATCCGCAACCACCATTAAAGTCCGGAATTTCCCTATTTCCAACTAAAGTAAAATATTGTTCTAATGGATTCGCAAACAGTGGAACTGTGTCCTGTTTATATATTATATAATCCGGAATTTGTCCAGATGCATACACAATTGGTCTAGAGATTGAAAAAGCTAAAATGATTAGTAATATTCTCATTATAATTTCATCTTACGTTTTTCTCATTTTTGATAAACGCGCGTTCTGACCCAAATGTAGTTTAGGGAAATGATTTAATCAACCAATAGTATCCCTTCAAACGGAGAGGTATTTTACTTCCATTGCAAATGTGCTGTTATGGCCAGTTTTATTCATTATTTAATTCTGATTTGATATACCATAAATCTTTTGCTGGATTTATATTTTTGTATCTCAATTTATATGTCTTTGTTTTGCTTAATACAATTATGGGAATCCCAACAGAAAGCCCAATTAGACCGCTGCCTGCAAGTTTATAATATCTATTTTTGTTGAAACCTCCATTTTTATAATTAATACTCGCTAATGGAGCAACAATGAAAGTTGTTAAAATTGAAAGTAAAGTTGTTGCAGAGCCATATTGTCCAAAAATATCACGGCTTGGACTATTATAATTTATATGATTTACATTTTTCTAGTTAATACTCCTAAGATTATTTCCTGAATAATCGAAACTTGTGTAATCATTTTCCGTCCATGATTGAAATCCATTTTTAAACTTTAAGGATATTAATTCTGTTGAGATTTCATAGTTAATTGATGTTTTATTAAGATTCATAATATAGCCTTGCAGTGTAACTGTCTTTTGTTCTATTAAAGAGTCTTCATTATTATCCTCATAGTTCAATTCATAGGCAATTTTGGGAACCAATTTTACTTTTTTTGTTGGGTCTATTGAATTTACCAAGTAGAAGTCAGTATTGTTTGCAACAATTTTACTTGAATCAATTGTATTTAAGACGGTGTCAGTTGACATTGGTAAGTCCGCTAAAATATTAAGATAAAAATTGGCAATGTAAGTTTGATTATTTAAAATCATTAGACTATAGCTTATTTTGTCTTGGGCTTTAAAGCCATTTTCTAAAAGTACATTGTTCAAGTTAAATAATTTAAAACTATCAAGAGTAAATTTGAGTTTTAAGTATTTCCGGCCTATTGCTGAAACCTGAAATTCTATTGTTAAATTTACATTGTCTCTGTTGGTGTTTTTAAATTTCGGAGTAATAATCAAATCTTTTAATTGATTTGGCGTAAGCGTTTTTTGATTTACACTTTCTCCATTTAAGTTTAATTCGACTTTCCAGATTTCAGTTTTATTTTGTTCTGGAATTTGTTTAATGAAATTCCCGTCTTTCCAATATTCTGAATATAATATAGTTCCTAGTTCATTATAATAAATCCATTGTCCATCTGGAACACTGCAATAACCTCGACTCGAAATGTTGTCCCAATTTTCAGTTGGATTTTCCTTATAGTGACCACTTATTCTTACCTGACCATTTGCGTAAAATTCTTTGTAATAACCAACACCGCAGTCGGTGCAAGAAACAGCTTCTTTTAAAAGAACATTATATTCATCATAGGATTTGAGAATACAAGGACAACAAGTCTCTAGGTTTTTTAATGTCGATTTATATATGTAATACACGGATTTTGAAACTTTATTATTATTGACTTCAAATGTTTCCTCGCCATTTATTGTCTTTGATGAAAGTCCCACCGAATAGAATTTCTTTGTTTCAAGTTTTTTGTATACTGTTTTATATGCCGATTGACCAAATGTTTGTCCAAATGCAATGGTCAACAAAATAAAAATAAATGTTTGCTGTTTCATTTTAAATTGTTTTAAAGGATTGAGGTTTTATGATTTGGTGAATACGGAGCCCTAAACTGATTACCAACACTATTGCTGATACTAAGCACAAAGCTAAATTTAACTACTGAACCAGGTTTTTTGCCAAACATTAAATGCTGCCAATCTTTTCATTTTTAACTTTTTAGTATATTCCAGAGAGAAATTATAAATAAAACTAGTATTAATGTTAAGAATCGATTATCGGAACTCTTTTCACCTCCATTGAAGTCATTTTCATTAAATACAAGTCCATATTTTGAGTTACTTAAATAATAAATTGGTATAACTTCTTTTTCTATGTTGAGGTCGCTTATTCTACTTTTGTGAATTTTAATAATGTTTCTATTATTATCTTCTAGAGATTTTGTTACATCTGTCCATCTGCCAAACGTCCCACCAACATAAATTCCAAATCGGTTAGAATACTCTTTTGATTTAAAGTAGATTTTAATAGGATCACGAGTACTCCCTGATTCCCACTTTTCTTTAGTAATTACTTTTAATTCTATTAATTCATCTTTTTCAATTTTATGTGGGTTGTAAGTCAAGTAAAATAACCATCCAAAAAAACAAAATGATAGAAGCAACTTAAACCATTTATTCTCATAAAATGATTTCACAATATTTTTCTTTTTTGTGTTCAATTTGCGTATAGTTTGGATTACAAGGGTAGCATATAACTCATTTATTTCTCCATTTGTAGTTTAAAGGGTAGAAGTATATCCCAAATATATAAAAAGATTTAAGTTTTTCGGTTTGGTGTTTTGCTAATTGGGCTGAACAAATTATAACTTGTAGCACTCAGATTTATTTGATACATGAATTGGTCTAACATCAAACAGAAAAGAAAAAGATGGACTGTATTGAATGTTTCTGTGTAACGCAAAACTGCCAATATCTTGTAGGTGCTGGTAGCATGTGCTTATTATTTTTCATTTATTTCAAGTAACCAATTAAATACGTTCAAATGATTTACGCCATTTCGATTTTGAGTAAATCCGTCAGTGCTTAGAAGAAATTTTGAATAATTGTCGTGGATTTTCTCTAATGCTCCAAACTCACGTTCTACTGTCTTTTCATCAGTCATTTGCCAAGCCACTTGATAATATTCAATATCTCCTGTTTTAGTTTTGCAAACAAAATCTACTTCGCTGTTTCGGCTTGTGCCTGTCCATATTTTATTGCCCCTTCGGAGCAGTTCTAAGTATACAATATTTTCTAAGATATGACCTCTGTCGGTAGTGCGTTCTTTGCCAACGAAAATGTTGAGCAATCCCAAATCCACCAAGTAATATTTTTCCTGTGTTGCTAATTGTTTTCTTCCTTTTAAATCAAATCGGTTTACTTTGTAAAACACAAAACTTGCTATTAAATATTCTAAATATTTTTCAACTGTTAAGTGATGTACACCTTGTCCATCTTGTTTTAAGGTAGTTGAAATATTATTTGGAGAAAGGGTATTCCCAATATTGGATGTTACAAATTTTATAATATTTTCAAAAGCCCGTTTGTCGTTAATTTGGTGCCGCTGTGTTATGTCTTTTTCTATTATGGTGGTATAAATGGCTTGCAAATAGTCGTAAATTTTATCATAACCCTCTTCACGCAGTTTAACACCTTTTGGTAATGATGTTTCATTTACATAATCGAAAAATAAAGTTTCGTAATTCAAATATTTATTTACTATATCAATATTTCTTGCAGTTAAGTATTCTTTGAAAGAAAAAGGTAATATGGAAATTTCGATATATCGACCACTCAAAAGTGTAGCCAATTCTCCCGACAATAAAAAGGCATTTGAGCCTGTGATGTAAACGTCTACATTTTT
>JAIYDG010000312.1 GCA_027487625.1 Bacteroidota bacterium | reverse complement strand
ATCATCACAATTACCAATGTGGCTATAAAATACAATATGGCAAATATACTCACCATTTTTGCAGCTTGTTTATTGCCAACTGCCCTGAGGTTAGATATCAGTAATGCTGCTCCAAAAATTGAGGAAAACAAAATTGAAAAGGCAATGATATTCAGCCTAGAATAAATCTTAATACCATTGCTTTCTATTTCTTTTTCTACTGAATAACTTTCTGTTTTTTCTTCTTCCATGAATTAATTGCTATCATCATGCACATACAAAACACTCACCGCTCCAGAAAGCATGAAGATTCCTGCCAATACAATCGCATAAATAGCATTGTCATTGTAGAGTGAATGTACAATTGGTCCACCTACAATTCCATTTATGATTTGTGGGATGGTAATAAAGAAGTTAAAAATCCCCATATAAACTCCCATTTTGGCTGATGGTAATTTGCCTGCTAATATCGCATAAGGCATAGCTAAAATAGATGCCCAGGCAAATCCAACGCCGACCATCGAGAACAATAAATCTGTTTTATCATCTGCAAAATACATGCTGATTAATCCAATTCCACCTGCAATTAAAGAGAATGCATGTGTTTTTTTCTTGCCAATCAAAGCTGCAATTCTTGGTAACATCAATGCATAAATTGCACTCACGCCATTGTAAACGCCAAATATAATTCCAGTCCAATTTTGTGCATCTCTAAACTGATCACTGCTATTATCATCAATCGATAATCCATAAACATGATGTGCGATGGCTGGTGTAGTAAATACCCACATACTAAACAAAGCAAACCAAGAGAAGAACTGCACCAAACCCAATTGTTTCATGGCTTTTGGCATGTTTGCAAAGTCTTTGAAGATTTCTGAAAACTCTGATTTTGTTTCTTCTTTCTGACCATTATACAAAGCCAATTCAGAAGGAGAGTATTCTTTGGTAAATATCACTGTAATCAAAATACAAACTAAAAATACAATAGCTCCAACATAAAATGAATAAGTAACATTATCTGCTACCATTCCTGCTGGTGCCGATGATGAAACTCTGAAATAGTTGAACATGATATATGGCAACCATGAACCAACTACTGCCCCAATTCCAATTAAAAATGTTTGAATAGAAAATCCCAATGTTCTTTGTTTGTCTGATAAATTATCTGCAACTAAAGCTCTGAATGGTTCCATCGCAATATTGATACTGGCATCCATTATCATCAACATTCCTGCACCAATCATCAATGCAGATTTGGCTTGAAAAAATGATGCTGAATTAGGTAATAACAACAAGGCTATACAGCACAATACTGTACCAATCATAATATAAGGTTTTCTTCTTCCAAATTTGCCCCAGGTATTATCACTGTAATGTCCGATAATGGGTTGTACAATCATTCCGGTTAATGGCGCTACCAGCCAAAACCACGACAATTGCTCAACATGAGCTCCATAGTTTTGTAAGATACCGCTGGCATTTCCATTTTGTAAAGCAAAGCCAAATTGAATTCCCATGAATCCAAAACTCATGTTGAATATTTGTAAGAGACTGAGACTTGGTTTTTCTACTTTAGTCATTTTTTCATTGGTTTTAGGTAAAGATATAAAAAGACCTCATTCTTTTAGAACGAGGTCTCATTTTATTGAATGGATAAACGAATGCTTTCTCCTTTTTTTAATACAATTTGTTTTTCATACACTTCACAAACTAATTCATCTTTTTCATTTTGTTGAAGTACAATTTCCTCTTTGTTTACACTAACTTTTATATTGGCATTTCTGTAATGAACTAGGAAGCTAAATCCTGTCCATTGTTCAGGTAACATTGGAGAAAAGTTCAATAAATTATTTTTGATTCTTAGTCCACCAAAGCCCATTACAACTGCCATCCAAGTGCCAGCCATACTTGTTATATGTAAGCCTTCATGTACTTCTCTATTGTAATCGTCTAAATCTAAACGAGAGGTTCTTAAGTACATTTCATAAGCTTTTTCTTTATAACCTAATTTGGCTGCTTGTATCACGTGAATACATGGAGATAATGATGATTCATGAACAGTTCTTGGCTCATAAAAATCGAAATTCCTTCTTAAGGTTTCTTTATCGAAATGGTCTTCGAATAAAAACAATCCTTGTAATACATCTGCTTGTTTAATGAAACATGATCTTAGGATTCTATCCCAGCTCCAATGTTGGTTGATAGGTCTTTCGGCAGGATTTAAATCAGCTGCCATTTTTTGCTCTTTATCTAAATATCCTTCTTGTTGTAAGAAGATTCCTAACTCATCATCTTTGGCAAAAAACATATTGTCGGTGATATGTTGCCACTTACTTAATTCTTCTTTTTGTAGAGAGGTTTTTGAAACAAAATTTTGGTAATAAGCCGATTGATTTTTCTCTAAATAGTCAATTACCTCAGCAGTGTATTTCAAACACCACATAGCAATATAACTGGTATACCAATTGTTGTTTACATTGTTTTCGTATTCATTTGGACCGGTTACGCCATGCATCACATATAACTTTTTGGCATCCGACCAATGCACTCTTTGTGCCCAGAATCTGCTGATGCCTAAAAGAACTTCAGCTCCACCTTCACTTAGGTAAGATAAATCACCTGTGTACAAGGCATATTGGAAAACAGCGAATGCAATGGCTCCATT
>JAIYDG010000532.1 GCA_027487625.1 Bacteroidota bacterium | reverse complement strand
CCCAAGCTAGAATGATTTCTGCCATTTGTTGAGGACTTTCAGCCTCAAGAAGATGTTTGGAATTGAACTCACCCCTTAACAAAACAGGTGGAACAACAAGCACCTCATTTTCATTTTTGAGCTTATACTGATTGAGGTAATTACTTAGAAGCGGGGAAGTTTTATAATCCCAATTAAGTTTCTTCTCTAGAATTAAATGGAGTCGGCTTAAATGAAAATGATTGCTCCACCTGCCATGAATTTCGGGATGTTGTAAGGCATGCGCATCTACACTTAAAAAACGGTATTGGTGAAAACCCAAATCATTAAAATCAAACAATTCAAGAGCCTGACTAGCTTGGTTCACACAATCAAAAACGCCCTTTTCGAATTTGGCTCCACAAAACTGACAATCTCCAAGGGCATTCAGAATAATCCCATTTATTTCTGCCTGAGTGATGAAGTCTTTCATGTAGGAAAATTAATAAGATTTTGGAATGAAATTAAATAGCTACTCTTGAGGCCTTACTATGCTTATTTCCATAAAGGATATAAATGATTAAACCAAAAATCAACCAAATAGAAAAGCCCATCCAGTTTGATACTCCGAGTTCTGTCATGAGGTAAAAATTACCAAATAAACCCAATACTGGAATCAATGAATAGTTGTTTTTAAAAGTGAAATAATTCATCACCACAACCAAAATCAAGAAGGCATAAAAAGGTAATTTATGAAGGAGATTTTCGCTGGTAAAAAAGCCAAGAAAATCATCGGTTCTAAATAAGAATAAAGCCAGTGTAGCAATGATTGTTAAAACCGGAACTATCCATTTTCCATTGTAATACGGAACCCTGAAACCCGCATGGTACTCGTTTTTGTGACTTTCCATTCTCAAAACACCAGCACAAACTACCACAAAGGCAAATAAGGTTCCTATGCTGCTTAAATCAGTTACTTCCTTTAAGTTCATAAATAGAGCAGGAACCGCAACCAAAATTCCGGTGATGATGGTTGAAAAAGCAGGTGTTTTAAATTTCGGGTGGATGCGACTAAATCTTTCTGGCAGCAAACCATCTCTGCTCATGGTCATCCAGATTCTTGGCTGACCATTTTGGAAAACCAATAATACACTTGCCATGGCAATCACAGCGCTAACAGCAACAATTCCACTCATCCAGCCGAGGTTAACTTTTTCGAAAACAAAAGCCAAGGGGTCACCTACAGCCAATTCGGTATACGAAACCATTCCGGTTAAAACCAAAGCAATTAGGATATACAAAACCGTACAAATCAGCAAAGAGTTGATCATACTTTTTGGAAGGTCTTTTTGTGGGTCTTTACACTCTTCTGCAGTAGTAGCCAAAGCATCAAAACCGATATACGCAAAGAACACAGAACTTACTCCCTTTAAAACACCACTCATGCCGTTGGGTGCAAACGGACTCCAGTTTTCGGGGTTCACATAAAAAGCTCCAACCACAATCACCATTGCTATCACAAGCAGTTTGATGCCCACCATGATATTCGATGCGTTTTTTGTTTCTTTCACTCCACGATAAATAAGTGCGGTAATGGCGATGACAATACCCAAAGCAGGTAAGTCCAAAACCATTTTCATATTGCCTAAAACAGGCGCGTTTGTCCAGGCTAAATAAGCTTCTTTCTGAACAGCAGTTAAAGTATCAAAACCCACACCCTTTGCCATCAGTGCTTGAACTTCATCAAAACCTCTGGCGGCGCTTAGGTAATCCATGGTAAAGTATTCGGGAATCATCCAACCTAAACCGGCCATTAAACCCGTAAAATAATCGCTCCAGCTAATGGCCACCACAATATTTCCAATGGCATATTCAACTATTAAAGCCCAACCAATAATCCAGGCTACCAATTCTCCGAAAGAGGTATAAGCGTAAGTATAAGCACTACCACTTACAGGAACCACCGAAGCAAATTCTGCATAACACATGGCTGAAAATCCACATGCAACAGCTGTAAACATAAAGAGTGTAATTACAGCAGGACCACCATTAAAACTGGCATTGCCAATAGTGGAGAATATTCCCGCACCAATAATAGCGGCAATACCCATGGCAGTAAGATCTCTTAAGCCAAGTGTTTTATGTAATTGATGTCCGGATGCATTTCTAATTTCCTGATCGGAAAGAATGTCCTTGATGCTTTTTTTTCTGAAAAACGAGTTAAGTGCCATTTGATTTGATGAACAAATAACAAAAAATACGTCACAATAGAAAGTTCTTATAATAAAACGAGCATTTTAGTGGGAAGGCTTTTGGCTTTTGGCAGTTTGCTATTGGCAGGAAATCCTACAAGTATCAAGATTGAATAAGCAAAGCAATATTACTTAGGATAACAATTGTTTAAGTTAAACCAAATGAAAGCAAAATGCCAACAGCAAATGGCCAATGTGTTTCACAACAACAACTATTTATCAGGAACCAGGTAAATAATTTGTTGGAAATCTTCTATTTTAGATTCTAAAATGAGTTCATTTTCATTGAGCTTTAAAACACCGAACTTTAATCTTGCTTTCGTGGTTTTATCTGTAACATAAATCAGTTTATTGATTTCATCATAGGACCAGGTGAAGTAATCTTTTTTTCCTTCAGTAATCATTTCCAGATTGCGGTTTTCATAGAAAATAATTCTATCGTCTTTTTGGTCTTTGCCTTGATAAACCTTTTTGCCGCCTTGTTCATGAGCTACAAACTTCCATGATTTACAAATGAGGCTATCTATTTCACTCGATTGCGCAAAGGCAGATTGGGTGAAGAATAGGAGGAGGAAAAGTGGGAGGGATTTTAGTGTGGACATGGGTTTAAGGATAAAAGGCTAGAGTTTTGAAAGGCTTAAGAAATTTTGGTATAAATTAACAAGAATAGAATTACATTATCAATAGTGAAATCAACTTAATGAGTTAACTATAAGTTGGCACACGTCTATAAATTTGCTATAATACCTTCAATTGCTAAAGAATAAATAAAGGTAAATGAAAAAGTAGACGAAAAGAATACTATCAAATTTTAAGCAAAAAACCAATGTTGCCTTATTTGATTTTTCCCGGTTTATTTAAAAACAACCACCAACTTTAAATCCCCAGTATTCACCTCCACACTTTCTCCGGCATTTTGTATTATCAATCCAATAGAGAGTTCTATCCAAACTACAAAATTTCACTCAATCCAACTAATAATATTTCAATTGCTATTAAGCAGATTCTTAGCGTATCCTTAAACTGTCTGTCCTAAACGTTTTGTAGTCTACATGTTTAATAATCTCTATATTTTTATCACGTAGGCGAGAAATGAGTATATCCAAGTCGGGTTCAATTCTATGCAAGGGAGTTGAAATATGATAAGGTGTCCAAATATGTAAGGGTTCATCGTTTACGTATAATCCATCAAAGTTTGATTTTAATAACCAAAATGAACCTAGTCTTGGATAATCTTTTTCTCCTAATAGGTTAGAATAATCAAAATCTAGTTTAGCAAGTAATATGAAATCCAACTCATCAGAATGAACGAATAACCAGTCGGTTTCCCTTTCACTTATAAAATCATTGAAGCGCTGAGATGAAACTATTTTCCAAAAGAAATTTTGTCCGCCGGAAGTAAATTTTGTTCCCGATTGAGTCAAAGCGGCTTCCAACCATTGATTAAACTCTGCAATGGGTCCTAGGTTTCCCTTTGATTTCTCTCTATAAACTCTTTGTACTAAATCAACGATCATTTACTCAATTGAATTTACGGCTAGTGAAAATACATCAACACCATTTTCCTGATTCATCAATTTCAAACAGAATCAAAAGAAAGGATTCGAAGCTAAACAATAGTATAAATTTTAGAGGGGAAATCTATGAGGGATGATGGAAGGAAGCAGTGAAGCAATCACAAAAATTCCATTAAACTGAATAACCCCAAACTATGGTTGTTTTTAAGTTTATCGATTTTTATCTATCTACTTATTGGAATTAGACATAGGCTTTTCGTTGAGCAATGATTACCAATTCAATTGGAAATATTTTTCCAATCACATAATTCCTAAAACCAGCCTAGTTCCTTCCCCCTTAAAACAAATTCCTCTCAATAAAATCAATCAAAGAGTGAATTACTTTGATATGAATTTCTTGAGCTCTGTCGGCGTAATTGCTGTGTGGGGCGCGGATTTCTACATCGCATAATCCAGCCATTTTACCGCCGTCTTTGCCTGTAAGACCAATGATTTTGATGCCTTTTTTACGCGCTACTTCCATGGCGTTTAATACGTTTTTGCTATTGCCACTGGTTGATATTCCCAATAAAACATCGCCTTCACGACCAACTGCTTCAAGGTATCTGCTAAAAACAAAATCGTAGCCGTAATCATTTCCAACACAGGCCATATGACTCACATCACTCATAGATATAGCTCCAATTGCTGGTCTATCGTTACGGTATTTGCCTGTTAATTCTTCTGCAAAATGCATGGCATCACACATACTTCCGCCATTACCACAACTTAATATTTTACCACCGTTTTTAATGGATTCAACCATTATTTTTCCAGCAGCTTCTATGTTTTCGAAATTTTTATCATCAGCCAAAAAGCGACTTAATACATCATGCGCTTCGTTGAAATGTTCTTTAATATGGTTCATTTTAATATGTTTTTTTGTATAAATATAATTACTAATCCTAAATAGCTTTACTGAAAACTTTGGCTATTGGCTTTTAGCTTTTGGCTTACAATTCGTTGAACTAAAAAGATTTGTTTTCAAAACAACGTTAATTAGAAAGTTGATCTAAAAACACAATCTCCCTATCAACGTATCTTTCTCTGCCAATGGCTAAACTCAACCGACAACTTTGGCTATTGGCTTTTTGCTATTGGCTCAACAATTCGTTGAACTAAAAAGATTTGTTTTCAAAACAACTTAACTTAAAAAGTTTATTTAGAAATACAATCTCTTAATCAACGTATCTTCCTCCCGCCAACGGGTTACAGCTAACAGCTACCCCCTTCCAATCCACAATTAGCATAAAGCAGCTTCTCCCTACTCCAATCCCCCAAGCCAAAAGCCAACAGCTAATGGCCAAAAGCCTTCCCACTCCAATCTCTCATCAGAAAAACTAATGCTTAATCCTACTATAAACCTCTTTCCCTTTCTTCAAAAACTCAATAAATTCAGGTACACTTTCATTATAAGCTCTTGGATAGGCCAACATGTTTTCGTTGTGGTCTATTAAAACATACAATGGTTGTGCATTGGCATTGAATTTACGGATTTGTAAATCTAAATTCTGTTTACCAATTTCCTTTTTCTCTTTGTTGTCATATGGAGAAACATACCATTCGTTTTCTGCTAATTTTTCTTTTTCATCAGCATATAAAGCAACCACTACGTAATCTTCATTTAAGATTTTAAGCACTTCTGGATTGCTCCAAACATTGGCCTCCATTTTCCGGCAGTTTACACAACCATGTCCGGTGAAGTCAATGAATACAGGTTTGTTCACCAATTTGCTGTAGGTTAATGCCTGACAATAATCAAAGAATCCGTTTAAGTTATGTGGCAAATGAAACAACTTACTGTGTTTAACTTCTGCTGTTAATTTGGCCTTTTCAGTTTTAGGTGTATACAAATCGAAAGCCAATGTATGTTGAGGTGGTAAGTAACCTGAAATAGCGCTTAATGGTGCTCCAAACAATCCCGGAAACAAATAAACAGCAAAAGAGAAAGATGCAATAGCTAAGAAGATTCTTGGTACGTTTACATGTGTTACCGGACTATCATGCGAGGTGATGAATTTCCCCATTAAGTATAAACCAGTAAACACTGCAATCACAATCCAGATAGCGATATACACATCGCGGTTTAATAAGCCCCAATGGTAAACGGTATCGGCAACCGACAAGAATTTTAAAGCTAAAGCCAATTCAATAAATCCTAAAACTACTTTTACAGAATTCAACCATCCACCCGATTTAGGTAATGAACTTAACCATTGCGGGAAAATTGCGAATAAGGTAAACGGAATTGCAAAAGCCAATGAGAAAGCAAACATTCCTGCAATAGGTCTTAAATAAGTTCCGCCAAATGCTTGAATTAAGATGTTTCCTACTAATGGTCCGGTGCATGAAAAAGAAACCAAAACCATGGTAAATGCCATGAAGAAAATGCCACCATAAGATGACATATTCGATTTGGAATCGATGGAGTTTACAAATTTATGTGGTAATGTAATTTCGAACATCCCCAAGAAGGATGCACCAAATACAATGAATATCAGGAAGAATAAAATATTAGGAACCCAATGTGTACTTAACCAATTAGCAAAATCTGGTCCCATAAATACAGCAACCAATGTTCCAACAATGGTATAAATAGCAATAATGAAAAATCCGAACATCATGGCTTTGAATTTTCCATGGTCTTGATTTTTAGTAAAAAAGGTAACAGTCATTGGAATCATTGGAAATACGCATGGTGTCATGATTGCACCTAAACCAAATAGAAAGGCATAAATCATAAAACCCAAAAGAGATTCACTGCTTCCGTCTAAATCACCTTTTTGACCATTTTCTTTGATGTATTGGTCGCTTGGCACCTTCATGTTTTTGTAATCACACGGATCGGAATCAGCAACAGTTTGGGCAGGAGTATGGGAGCTGTCTGCGGTGGTGGTATCAGGTGAAGAGGTTTCGACAGGTTTAACCGGTATTTGTTCTACTGTTTCAGGAGTTTTGGTTTCTTCAATTACTTTTCCGCCTGTTACATTTACAGCGAACTTTAATTCATCATTGAACAAAACACATTGACCAGTAATTTGAGAACATTCCTGAAACTCAAGTTCTGCAACAATTTTTGGATTGGCTTTTAAGATTTTTACTTTTTGATGAAATTCAGCTTTTCCAACAAAAGTTGAAACTTCACCTTCAAAAACATCATCATATTTTTTGTGGCTTCCAACTGGTTTAGTTTTTCCAACTAGTTCATAACTTGGGTCTTTTTTGAAATCAATAAAAGCAACTACTGGTCCAACTTTATCACTAAAATCGTTTGAATACATGTACCAGTCTTTTTCGATTTTGCTGGTAAAAATCAAATCAACAACTTCCCCAATTTTAGCATTTTTAGGGTTTGTACTGATATCCCAAGTGGGTTTCTGCTTCATTTGAGCGAATCCTAAAAGGTTTAGTCCAATTAAAAACAGAGAGAAAAGCAGTCTGTGTAAATTCATTTTATTGATGTGATTAAAACTTGACAAAAATATACTTTAAATGCAAATGGCAATGAAACAACAAATGAAGCCTTTGCCAATCTTAATAATTTTCAAATTTACGTAAAGGGAAATGAAAGGTTTTGGAATAAATGTTACATGCTTACTTTTATATACAAATCGTGCTTTTGTTGGAAAAGCCTTGCATAAACAAGCTATTTGAAAGGTAAAAGCTAAAAACTTCGGCCTTATTTTTGTTTCTTAGAATTATGATGAGAAAACTATACCTACTTCTGTATTGTGTTTATAGCTTAACTGCTGTTGCACAAGAAGCAAATCCGCAGCCACCGCTAAAAATGACGGTTGATCAATACATTGAAAAATATTCGAGTTTGGCTGTTGATGAGATGTACAGAAGTAAAATTCCTGCAAGTATTACACTGGCTCAGGGAATTTTAGAAAGTGGAAACGGAAACAGTCGCTTGGCTACTGAGGCTAATAATCATTTTGGAATTAAGTGTAAAGCATCATGGACAGGAAAAACCATGTATGAGGATGATGATGCGCCACAGGAGTGCTTTAGAAAATATGATGCAGCTATTGATAGTTACAGAGATCACTCTGATTTTTTGATGAAAAATTCTCGTTATGCTTTTTTGTTTGATTTAGAACAAACCGATTACAAGGCTTGGGCACATGGATTAAAAAAAGCGGGTTATGCAACAAATCCTCAATACGCTGAATTACTGATTACTTTTATTGAAAGACACAAACTTCACAAATACGATGGAGTAAAATTAAGTGAAGAAGAAGACCGCGAAAACAAAGAAGAAAAGGCAGAAACCATTAAGTCGTATGGCAAAGAAGTGATTGTAAATGGAGTTCCGGGAATTGTAGCTAAAGCGGGTGATAGTTATGCTAAAATTGCTCTTGATTACGATATAAAGGTTTATCAAATTTATAGAAATAACGATTTACCTAAAGATGCTGTTTGTAAAGAAGGTGATACTGTTTATCTAAAATCGAAAAAGAACAAATCAGATATTCCAACTCATATTGTTACAGAGAATGAAACTATGTATTCGATTTCTCAACGATATGCAGTAAAACTTGAAAAACTATTAGACAGAAATGAACTGATTGAAGGACAGGAACCGGCTGTAGGAGAAACAATTTATCTAAGAGAATCAAGAGACAATGCTCCAAAACTGAGAGATACTGTTCAAAAAGTAAATCCTGTAATTCCAACAAAACCTTTAGAAGAGATTAAAGTACAAGAACCCTTAGTTATTACAGAAAAAGCGCCTGAAGTAGCTAAAGTCGACACCCAATTCAACGAAAAGGTTTATGAAGACCCAATTAAAAATTTAGAAACTCAAAAACCAGTTGAGCTAGAAGCTTCTAAACCCGACCCAATGCATGATTTTAGGGAAAACCTTAGTTTCTTTCATACAGTTCAAAAAGGCGAAACCCTTTATGGAATCGGTAAAAAATATGGAGTAAGGGTAGATGCTATTAAGTTTTTGAATGTTTTATCTGGCGATAGTATCGAGGTTGGTCAAAGATTAATCATCAACCCAGCAATAAAATCAGCAGATACCAAAGATCCACAGACAGTTCCGGGCTTGCATACAGTTCGTCAGGGTGAAACTTTGTTCAGTATTTCGAAAATGTACAATTTAAAACCGGCTGATATTAAGGCAACGAATAATTTGGTTAACGACCAAATTAGCATCGGGCAGAGTTTAACAATTGTGCCTGCAATTGCAGAAAAAGAAAGACCTAAAAACGCTGAAAGTCTTACTCATGTAGTAGAAGAGGGCGAAACTATTTTTCTTTTGGCAAGAAAATACGGTGTAACAGTAGCCGGTATCAAGGAGCTAAATAAGAATTTGGATGGAAACCTTAAAAAAGGTCAAAAAATAAGAATTAGGTAAAAGCAACCATTTAGCTCTTTTTTTCATCAAATATTTTATTAAACTTGTAGTGCTGTAAAAAGTCAAATTGTGGATAAGCTGTTAGTTTGACATTTTACTTAGATTTTAAAAGGAATGATTATGAAGAAAATATTTTTACTAAGTGTACTTTTTTCACTGGCAATGGTATCACAAGCCCAAGTTAAATTTGGATTTGTAGCACCAGATTATGATAACTATACAAATTCAGATCCCGATGCGGCTTTTGAATTAGTTGTATTTGTGCCTGGTAACGACACATTGGATTTTGAAGTTGGTGCTTCGGTTTCTGATATTAGTGGCAGTGCTGTAAATGGTGTTCATTATAATTTTACGCCCATCGTTCACAAATTTATGCCAGGAACAAATGTTTATGATGGTACAAGCAGAAAGAAGTACAAAATCAACTTGACACCTGATGCTAATTTTTGGGGAACACGTGAATTTAAAATCGTACTTACTAACTTTATCGGTGTTACATTAACTGATGTAATTCGCCAACAAACTGAATTAAGATGTATCATCGATTATGATGGATCATCAATTGGTTTACCAAAACTAACAGTTGAACAATATACTTTGTATCCAGTACCAGCTACCGATAAATTATTTATTGATGGTGTTGAAAGTAAAGAATACAAAATTTACGATTTAAGTGGTAGAGTTATTTTAGAAGGAACAACTATTGAAAATACAATTGATGTAAGTTCATTATCTACTGGTGTTTATGTAATTAAATCGATTACAGACCAAGGATTGCTTACACAGAAATTCACTAAACAATAAATTTTACAAAGAATTTTTAGAAAAGCAGTCCAAATTTGGGCTGCTTTTCTTATATCATTATGGCAAAGAAAGAACAATATTTTGTAATTGATTTTGATAGCACTTTTACTCAAGTTGAAGCCATGGAAGAGTTGGCTGCTATTAGTTTAAAGAATGATCCCGATAAGGAATTAATCATTGAAAAGATTAAACAATTAACAGATTTGGCTATGGAAGGTAAAATGCCTTTTCCTAAATCTCTTAAAGCTAGAATTGCTTTGTTATCAGCAAAAAAATATCACCTACAAATGCTGGTAAATAAACTTCGTAAAAAGGTGAGTGTTTCTTTTGCCAGAAACAAAGAGTTTTTTAAAGAGTATCAAGGACGTGTAATTATTGTTTCTGGAGGATTTAAAGAGTTTATTGAACCCGTAGTTAAACCATATTTTATTGATGCCGATTGTGTGTATGCAAACACATTTGTTTACGATAAAAAGAACAATATTATTGGGGCTGATGATGAAAATTTCCTCGCTCAGGAGCAGGGTAAAGTTAAATTACTTAAACACCTTAAACTAAAAGGAAATGTTTGTGTAATAGGAGATGGTTATACCGATTATGAATTATTTGAGTCAGGTATGGCGAATAGTTTTTTCGCTTTTACAGAAAATGTTTCAAGACCATCTGTTATTAGCAAAGCAAAAAATATTGCATCAAGTTTAGATGAAATTTTATTTCAAGAGAAACTTCCAATGGCAATCTCATTTCCTAAAAGTAAGATAAAAGCTTTGTTATGGGGTGAAGATTGTTTTGCTACAGAATCCATGTTAAAGAAAGAAGCCTATCAAATCAAAAAAATGCCTGCAAAGGCCGATTTTGATAGTGTTGCCAATGAAGCTCAGCAATCACAAATCATTGTTTTTCATCCGAATGTTGATTATAAAAAACTGCTTTTACTTAATGAAACCAAATGTTTACTAATGGGCGTTTGGGGCGAATTAGATGATAAAGATTTTGGACATCAATTAGCTAAAAAAGGAATTGCTTTGTTTGGAAGTTCTTATGCACATACAAGAAGTGTTTTGGAATTGGGTTTGATGAAAATTCTTCATTTATTCCGATTACAAGAGGAGGAGTTGCCTGGGAAAACAATTGGTATCGTAGGTTATGGTCACAGTGGTTCTTTATTATCTGTAATGGCTTTACATTTAGGAATGGAGGTTTTGTATTATGATATTGATGAACGTCCACCATTAGGTAATGCTAAAAGAATGAAGTTTTTGCCTGATTTATTGAAGAAGTCGGATTTGGTTTTTTTAGCAGCAGGAAAGCGTTTCAACAAGCAATTGCTGATTGGTTCAAAAGAATTAAAGCTGATGAAAACCAACTCATTATTAATCAATATGGGTTATGATTATGCTGTTGATTTAGTTGCGGTAAAAGAAGCTCTTGTTAGCAAAAAACTAGGTGGTTTTGGAATTGATTGTTTATCAGAAGAAACCTATAAAAAGACGCAGAAGTTTCCTCAAACCATTTCAAGCTTTAACAAGCGTTTGGCTACCAATCAAACTAGAAACAATATTGCTGAAATAGTAAGTGAAAGAGCCATTGATTTCATGAATACTGGTAGTTCTCAATCTTGTGATAATTTCCCTAGATTGAATTTACCTCCGCTAAATAATGGCCATCGTTTTATTCATATTCACAAAAATGTGCCGGGCGTTTTAGCCCAGATTAATGGGGTTTTGGCAAAGAAGAAAATCAATATTTCGGGACAATATTTAAAAACCAATGATGCCATTGGTTATGTAATTACTGATGTAGATAAGCAATATGAAAAGGAAGTAATCAGTGAATTGAAGGAAATTCCTGCAACACTTAAATTTCGGGTTCTATACTAATATTTCTTTGACGAATCGCTTCGTACATAGCTATACCAGCAGCAACAGAAACATTCAATGAACTCACGCCAAAATCCATTGGAATTTTAGATAAGTAAGTGCATTTTTTTATCAAATCGTTGCCAATTCCGTTTTCTTCATTTCCCATCACAATGGCCAATGGTCCTGTTAAAGGGGTTTTATGGAAATCATGTCTGGCTTTTTCTGTGCACGCAACGGTGGTAAATCCAGATTGATTTAAATACTCTAAAGTAGTTTTAAGGTGTTTTTCTCTGCAAACAGGAATTTTTAATAAAGCACCAGCAGATGTTTTCACAGCATCATCATTTACCGGAGCCGATTCTGTGTATGGAACTACAATGGCATCAACTCCTGCACAAAGCGCAGTTCTTGCAATTGCACCCAGATTTCTAACATCAGTAACCCTATCTAAAATAATAAGAAAAGGGTCTTTTCCTTTTTCAAATAATTCAGGAACTAGGTTTTCGAGACTATAATAAGTAATTGGAGAAATATAAGCACAGATTCCCTGGTGGTTTTTATCTCTTAGAAATTCAAATTTCTCACGTGGAACAAAAGTAACTGGCACATCATTTTTTCTGCAAAGCGCAATTACTTCATCAAAAAGAGGGTTTTGAATCCCTCTTTGTGCCTGAACTTTTATTAAATCTGTTCCTGCACCCAGTGCTTCTTTCACTGCGTGCAGGCCATAGATTTGATTTTTATTGTTTGATTGATACATAAAGATTAAATACCAGCTTGTAATGAATCAAGCTTAGTTTTTAATTCTTTAGCTAAATCTGTTTGTTTGTTAAATTCTGCCATTTGCGACAAGTAACCCATGATTTGCATATGGTCGTCGATTTCAGGTTTAACCTGACCTTTTTTGTCTTTGAAACTTAAGTAGTATCTGGTTCTTTCTTCAAAGAAACCAAACAATTCTTTGCTTAATGCATTGGCTTTATCCATTGCACCTGCGCGGTAATAAGCTTCAATTAAACGAACAGTAAATACATCATGTTGTACTTGGTCTTTAGGAATAACTTTTAAGCAATGGTCAATTACTTTAACAGCAGAATCCATTTTGTTTTCCATTACCAAAGCTTCTGATAAACGGAAGAAAATGTTTCTGAAGTTTTTAGTCTGACGTAAAATGGTTTCATCTAAGTAAACTCCTGGTTCACCCATGTTACCCCATTTGAATTTGTTCAACAAGTTATCGTACAATACCGTTGTATTGATTCTTCCAGTATTACCATCTTGAGTAAATGTATTGATAATAGGAACCAAACGATAAGTTAAACCTTCTAATTGGAAGTATGGTTGTAAATTCAAATACACATCACTACCAGTTGTAATAGCCCAATAAATAGGTCTTGAATTGTAGTTAGATGCAATGATGTCTAATAATACCAAATCAGCTTTCATTAAATTGCTGTTTCCGATTTCCCACTTAATGCTATCAACCATTAAAGCAGCATCTTCTGGTCTAACAATTCCATTTTTCAAAGCAGCTTGTTTATCAACCAATAAAGAGAATTTCTTAGTTGGATAATATCTTAAAGCTTCACCACCCTGAGTTTGAACTGTTCCCATTGGATCTTTATCATCATTCATAAAGGCCATGATGTTTTGTAATGGATAGTAATCAGTTTTGTTGATTCCGTAACGTCTTTCCAATTCTGGATTTTCGTAGAATACAACATAATCTCTGGTACCTTGTTTGTATTGTTGAGGAGTCATGCTGAATTCAATAGGCTTGCTATCATAAGCTTGTTTTTTCAAACCATCGGTATACCAATCTGTGTTTAACAAACTCATATTAATAACACGAATATCACTTCTGATTCCTTCAACATTCTGAGCATACCACAATGGGTAAGTATCATTGTCACCATTGGTGAAAAGGATTGCATCTTTAGCACAAGAATTCAGATAGTCTTCAGCAAAATGTAAAGCAGTGAATCTGTTAGAACGGTTATGGTCATCCCAGTTTTGTGAGCCCATTAAAACAGGAACAGCAGCTAATGTCAGAATTCCCGCTCCGGCAGCAGCGGCAGTTTTGTTTATTTTTTTCGATAAGAAATCAACCACAGCTAAAACACCCAATCCAATCCATATCATAAATGTCTGGTAAGAACCAACGTATGCGTAATCTCTTTCTCTTGGTTGATGTGCAGGGAAATTCAGGTAAAGAATGATGAAAAATCCAGTGAACAAGAATAATGTACTAACAATAACAGCATCTTCTTTTGCCTTTTTGAAGTGGAAGAACATTCCAATCAAACCAAGAATCAATGGAAGGAAGAAATAGGTATTGTGTGCTTTGTTGTTTTTAATGCTATCTGGTGCTTTACTAATTGGACCTAAACGCCATTCATCAATAAAGTTAATTCCACTAATCCAGTTACCACGTGTAATATCTCCAAAACCTTGGTCGTCGTTTTGTCTTCCAATAAAGTTCCAGAAGAAATACCTCCAATACATGAATCCTAATTGGTAACTCAATAAGAAATCTACGTTTTTAGCAAAAGTTGCTCTTTTTCCTTCAGGAATTTTTTCCCATTCTCTGTATGAACTTACGTAATCGGGTCTATCAGCCCACATCCTTGGGAAAATGGTACAATCTTTAGGATCGTAAATACGCTCAATTTTTTCTCCGGTTTCTTCGTATTTACCATCAAAACCTTTGGCATATTGCATATTGCCTTTTTTCACATCAACCACTTTAGCGTAGAAATACTGTCCATAAACCAATGGATTTTCACCGTATTGCTCACGATTTAAGTAACTCAATAATGAGAATGGTTGATCAGGATTGTTCATATCGATTGGCGGATTTGCCAAAGAACGAATGATAATCATGCTGTAAGAAGAATAACCAATCACAACAAAAGAGAAACACAAAACAATTAAGTTGACCATTTGCATGGCTGCTTCTTTTTTGAATACGAAATAGTAAATAACGGCACCTAAAACACCCCAGAATAAGAAAGCACCAATACTTGCATTGATAATGAATGAAGAAAGTGCCATTGCTGCAAAGGTTCCAATTGCAACATATAAACTTACAGAACTCTTGGTATGTGTATAGTGTAATGTGCTAGCTAATAATGCCAATAACAATGCAATCATTAATAAAGCACCGGCATTAAAGTTAAAGCCAAAAGAGTTAACCATTAAATAATCTAATTTGGTAGCAATACCTGGAAGTCCCGGTATAATTCCAAATTGTACAATTCCAATTGCTAAAACAGCAACCGCAGTAGCTTTTAAGAAACCATTAGTTGTAAAGTGGTTTTGTTTGAAATATACTACGTAAACAATAGCCGGAATAACCAATAAGTTCAACAAATGGACACCAATTGCTAAACCTATGAGGTAAGCAATCAATACTAACCAACGGTTTGCATCTTTTTCACCTGCAATATTTTCCCATTTCAAAATACACCAGAAAGTAAGTGTAGTAAAGAAACTAGATGAAGCATATACCTCAGCTTCAACAGCTGAAAACCAGAAAGTATCTGAGAAATTTAAAGTTAATGCACCAACAATTCCTGAGAACATGATTGCAATTGACTGCCAGCCTTCAGCTTCGCCACTTTTCACTAACATCTTTTTTGCAAGATGTGTGATTGTCCAAAACATAAACATTACAGTTAAAGCACTAGTTACGGCAGAAACCATGTTCACCCAAAAAGCAACTCTGGTAACATCATCACCAGCCATCAAAGAGAAAACCCTACCAATCATTAAGAAGAGTGGAGCACCTGGAGGATGACAAATTTGCAAACGATAAGAAGCGGAAATAAACTCACCGCAATCCCAAAAACTCACTGTTGGTTCGAGGGTAAGTGTGTAAGTGGCCAAGGAAACTGCGAAGAGAATCCAGCCCAGCACATTGTTAAACTGATTGTATTTATTCATTTCAAAAACAAAAATTGTTCGATTTTACATTACACATCAAATACTTAAAGGTTCATTTTCTTTAAATAAATAAGGTGTTTTGATTTGCAGGCCGAAGCCTAACAGGCAAACATAAATGATTTTGAATAAGCCGCCAAATAAAGAAAACCTGAAAAGCCCTCTTTTTTCTGATTTTTTTAAAAGAGATTCCTCTTAAAACCCATTTTTGGGGAATAATTTAGAAAAGAGAGGCTGTTTTGCTATCTTTGCAGGTCAAAATCCTTTAATAATAAGTCCCTGTGTCGAACAAAGTACTTGTAATTGGAGGTGGAGCTGCAGGATATTTTGCAGCAATCACCTGCGCACAATCAAATGAAAACCTTGAGGTTATTCTTTTAGAAAAATCTTCTAAAACCCTGCAGAAAGTTAAAGTTTCTGGCGGTGGTCGTTGTAATGTTACGCATGCGTGTTTCGATTTAAAGCAGCTTTCGCAGAGTTATCCGCGTGGCGAAAAACAAATGAAAAGCGCTTTTAGTCGTTTTCAACCCAAAGATACTGTTGAGTGGTTTGAATCGAGAAAAGTAAAGCTTAAAACTGAACCCGATGGTAGAATGTTCCCTACTACAGACGATTCACAAACCATTATTGAATGTCTTGAAAAGGAAGCTAAAAAAGCTAAAGTTCAAATCAGATTAGAAACTGCAGTTCGCAAAATTGTACCTAGTTTTCATGGTGGTTTTGAAGTGTATTTAGAAAATGGTGAAAAAATTGCCTGCAAAAAGGTAATAGTTGCAACGGGTGGAAGTCCAAAAGCAGAAGGTCTTCAATGGTTAAAAGAATTGGGTCACCGCATCGAAACTCCAGTCCCATCTTTATTTACATTTAATATCCAGGATGAAAAATTAGCTGAACTTACCGGTATCAGCATGAATCCAGCTAGGGTGCGTATACTAAATTCAAAACTTGAAACTACTGGTCCTGTTTTAATTACGCATTGGGGTTTAAGTGGTCCTGCTGTTTTAAAAGCATCTTCGTTTGGTGCAAAATACCTAGCCGAAAAAGAATATGATTTTGAAGTAGAAATCAATTGGCTGGAAGGTAAAAAAGAAGATGCTGTTCGTCAGGAACTCATGAACCTAAAAGCCGCTAATCCTTCAAAACAAGTTGCTAGTCTTTTTCCATTTGTTATGCCAAAACGATTAAGTGCATACTTAATGGAAAAGGCAAATTTAGATGGGCATTCAAATTGGGCTGAAGTAAGCAAGGAACAAGTGAATCAATTGATTCGTTGTTTAATGTATGATACTTACCATGTAAAAGGTAAAACAACGTTTAAAGAAGAATTTGTTACCTGCGGTGGCATTCATCTAGATGATGTTGATTTTAAAAACATGGAAAGCAAACGTATGAAGGGTTTACATTTCGCAGGTGAGGTTCTTGATATTGATGGAATTACAGGTGGTTTCAACTTTCAGGCAGCCTGGACAACAGGTTATATAGCTGGCAAGGCTGCCTCAGTTGTGGTGATTTAGTTCTTCATTTTTATCAAAGTAATATTTTCTGTTTTTCCATCCTTGGTTACTATCAATAAACGATAGGTTCCATCAGCATAATTACTCAGGTCTAATTGAACTGTTGAATTTGTCTCATTTACTTCTTTTTCTAAAATCAAATTTCCTAAAATTCCATAAACACGAAGTTTGCATCCACTTAGCTTTTTGTTGTTAGATTGTATTTCAAACAAACCATTTCCAGGATTTGGATATACAATAAAACCTGATTTTGATTTTGTCTCTGCTTGAAGTGATGTGGCTAAAATGGTACTTACATTACTAAATATCCTGTAATTGGTAAAACAATTATTGGTGTTTAAGTATTGAAGGAAATACTTAATATTTTGGCTTGAAGAAATGGTGTCAGTATAGGTGTTTAATCCGCTTACATCATTAATTAATACCCAACTCTGAGTGCCAATTTTCCTGAACAATTTTATTTGAGTTGAATCATTCATAAATGGATAATTTGTCCAGCTTAAGTTTACATACTGTCCAGATGGCGTTGCACTTAACCAAACGGGTTTTACTTTTCTTCCCACTACGGATTGGTTTCCGCAACTGTCAACGGCTCTAACAGCGTAATAATAATTCGGGCTAATGCTCATGGTATCAAAAAATAAATAAGCATTTGCTACATTTAATTCTGCTGTTTGAATGCCAGTATCTGCTAGTGTATTATACCTATAAACACGATACTTCATAATTCCTTCTCCTCTTGTTACATTCCAAGCCATCATGCTTCTGTTATAAATGGTATCGTAACTCATAGCACAAAGCGTATCTGCTCCATACACTTTTTTCATTTCAACATAAAAAGAAGTATTTAAAGCACATTGGTTTGAATCCAAAATCAGTAAATTCACATTTCCACTGTCAATTCCATAAAGTATATTCGATTGAACTACAGGATTTGTTTGCCAAGCATAAGTATAAGGCTTGGTTCCACCGAAGGCCAGTGCCTTAATGAATCCGTTTTTGGCTCCAAAGCAAGTTGGATCTTTTTGGGTAAATTCTGCACTGAGTTTATCTGGTCCTGTTAATGCAAAAAGCTGAACAGTTTCACAATTATTCGAATCTTTGATAGAGATTTGTTTGTTACCTACAGCTTGTTGAGTAAAAACAGAATCTAGAGAATAAGTGCCTGAATTTAATTTATACATATATGGAGCTGTTCCTCCACTTGCCTGAATGGTAAAGCTTCCATCTGATTCTCCAAAACAAGATATTTTTTTATTGTTTAAAATGGTGTAACTAATTGTTTTTCCTGCTGAAATATTAAATACCAAACTGTCCCAATTGTTCATCGAATCTTTTAAGTAGGCTGTATGTGAACCCGCCGAAAGATTGAAGAAGTTTGAATCAAAGCTATAAACACCATTATCTATTTTAAACATAAACGGAGCAAAACCACCTTCCGATTGCAATGAAACAGAGCCATTGTTGATACCGGCACATGTTACGTCAGTTTTACTTTTTAGCTTGATTTTAAATGGATTAATTTGAATGGTTTCTTCAAACCATATTCTTTCCCAAGGAGCTTTAATACCCAATCTAATTTTATACATCCCTGGCTGTAAGAATCCGAAATTATTTATAGAATCCATTTGTAATGTATCAAACTGATTTGAGTTCGGAGACTTTTCAATTACCCAAATGGTTTGATTTCTATAGTTGAGTCCTGAATTTAGTTTAGAATAAGTAAGCTTTTTCAACCTGATTCCTGAGTTCTTGATTTGAATCTGTACATCAGGAATTTCACTCACCAAAACACCCCATAAAATATGATTAGTTCCTTGGTTTACGCAGGTTTGATCCAATACTCCCGCCATCATATTTTTTACTTTACCATTGATGTCTTGCTGGGTAGGAATATAATTCACCACCATTGAATCAAATTGCGGTTTTATTGAATTCACATGAATTTTTTGGCTGATATTTGGGTACTCAATCATTCTAAAAACAAGATTGGTTGTATCCGCATTCACATCAAAAGAACCTAAATAACGCGTATATTTTCTACCAACCGGAATGGTATCAATTCTATTGTTTGCGCTACTGATATTGTTTCCAAGTGAATCATACATCCTGATAAGTGGATCCTGGTTTGGCCAGCCACTTATAGAGTATACCATCATATTGGTTTTTGTGCTACCAATTTGAATTCCGTTTTTCCATTCTTTTGTTTCTAAAACCAATGCCGATTTAAATGTACTTGTTGCTTTAAAACGCATCACACCAAATTCTCTATTTATGTGAATTCCATTTGGGTATTGGTTTTCAGTATACAATAAAGGTGCTCCTGAATAAGGAAACGGATAATTGGCTGAAAAAGGTGCATTGTAAATTGCATTGGTATCCATAGCCACTTGTAAAGGACTCAAACTATAACTCAAAGAATCTCCATCAGCATCAACAGCTTGAAAATTGTAAGTGAAATTATTTCCTGGGTTTCCTATCAAAATTGGTTCTAAGGCAAAACTTGGAGAGCTTGTGTTTAAACACCTGTTGAAGCGCGATTCAACATAAAAGTTTTGTGAGCCACCATTGTTTAAATTGATGAGATTGTTCTCCCTGCAACATTCAGTATAACTAACTACAATTTCACAGCATGAATCAGGAATATTAGCCAAATTAAGAGTTCCTTGAAATGTATAAGCTTCAGCGCCTGGAGCAATTGAGCCTGGAGTTGTGGTACCACAATTTGAGCAAACACTTTTGTTTGCACCAGTGCATCGTGAAGTTACATCATTGGTACTTGCATTTGGAACGATATTCAAGTTTAAATTTGAAAACAATGTTCCATAAAATCCGGGGCTGCCTCCTCTAATTTGAACAGGTAGAATACATCCAGTGTTTAACACAACAGGACATCCACATAAATTGCCACTCTGACAATCTTTATAAACTACTAGACTTATACTGAGTGAATTAATTCCAACTTTTTGGAAAGATAATCTACCGGCAATAAGTCGGTGAGCATTTACATCAAAACTTAAAATTAGGGTAATGAGTATAATGAAGGGAAGTATAATTTTTTTCATAAGCTTTAATTTTTAATCAATTTACAAAATGAAATTCACTTCAATAGTTATCTGATAACTAATTAAGTAAGGATTAAGATTTAATTTTTTGTTTCTTGTTTGATTTTAGTATCGCGCTTAATTCATCGGCTTTTTGAGTTCCAAACAAAATTTTATTACCATTTTTAAGCACCACTTGTAAGCCCAAGTTACCCTTAACATTATAGGCTTTGTTTTTATTACTGTAGCCTTTAATTCCCCAACCCCCATATTCTTTTAAAGGCTCATATTTTCTAACTTCTGCTGATTTGATGTCTTGCCAGAGAATGGTTTTTTGTTTGAAATGAAAAGGGATAAATTGATAGTGAACTCCTACTTCATCAAGCTTTGTTTTTAGTTGAATTAAAATCAACATTCCCACAATAATGAAAAGTAAAATGCTCATAGCCAATAAACCAAGCCATTGGTCGGTTTTTGAATCCAAACCCATCATTATTGGTATATAAGGAATTGTGCAGGCAGCAAGTAGAATCAACCATAACCACCATTGTGTAAACCTTTGTTCTTCTTCAAATTTTTCCATGACTACAAATAATTGATAGGCAATTTTACATCATTATTTATGATTAATGAATAATGGGATGTTTTGATGTTGTTTGTTTTGAGTAAGTATGTTCAAATAATAAACACCAGTGCTCAAATCAGATACATCATATTCTGTATCAATTGAATGATTTAGATGATTGAATGTTTTTAAAAGTTTTCCATTTGATTGATAAACTTCAATTCCAATAATCTGACTTTGTTTAGCATGCTCGCTTATTTTAAATGTGCCTGAACTTGGATTCGGATAAACTACAAATCCTTGAAGCTTTTGGTTTTCTTCCAATGAATTGGCACTTACAAAAACCTCATTTGAGTACAGTTTCATAGCAGGTTCACAAAAATCATTACTTAACAGTTCTACCATAAATTGTTTTCGGAAATTTGATTGAAGAGGAATACTAAACTCCAGAACCTGTGAACCTAAATTGGCAATTATTTGGTAAGGATTATTTCCTGTTTTTTCATAAACCTTAAATCCGTAAGCAATGGGAAAACCTGTTGGAATTGTCCACCTAAGTACTTGAGAGTTTCCTGCTTTTGTGATAGATAAGTTTATGCCGTTAAGTCCATTGCTATAAGCTGTTTTATTACCACATAAATCTCTTGCCTGCACATAATAATAATCAGTAAAACCACTTGTTTGTAAACCTGCAGAATGGGCGTAGTTATTCATACCACCATATAAACTTGCCAAGTATTCAAAAGGAGAATTGAGATTTTTTCTTGAGAAAATATCAAAAGTATATATAGCAGAATCATTACTTTTTGTGATGTAAACGATATTCTTTCCAACTAATGGATCTACTGATATAGCACAAATTTTTCCATTGTTTTCAATCGGTTTTAATCTTCGTATAAAAGTAGAATCTTCAATGGTACATTCTCTTGAATCAGTAACTTTTAGTTTAGCAAATCCTTCACCTAAATTATTGTTGTATAATAAATTGGGTGATGATTTACCATTCCACATATAACTAAACGGAGCTACTCCATTTGATACACTAACTACAGAAGTTCCATTTTTTGCACCATTACAAGACTCTGCTGTATTCACAAAACTGAGGCTCATTTTGACTGGTTCGTTAATAGAAACTTGCTCAATTTTAATGCAGCCTCTATTGTCTTTTATAGAAATAAAATACTTACCTGCACTAAGATTTGTGTATTCACGACGATATGAAAAAGTATCTAGATTCAGTTTATACATATAAGGTCCAACTCCACCATCTGGAATAATAAAAATACGACCAATGTTTTTTTCTTTGCATGATACTTGATCAATCTCACTTAACACATTCAGCTTTGGTGGTGCTTGTTGGATTGTAGTATTTTTGCTGATGGAACAGTTGTTTTTATCAGTAATTGTAAACTGATGATTACCTGGATTAATATTAGTAAATGTTTGATCAAATGTTGGTTCAGGGTATTGGTTTCTGTAGATTCTAAATGGAGCTGCTCCTCCTTTTATAACCAATTTGATTTCTCCTTTATTGAATTCAAAACAGGCAGGTTGTTTGTTATCGAAGTTTAGGCTTAAAGTGCTATCAGAACCAGGTACTTCAACCTCAAATCTGTCGAAACAATTTAAACTGTCTTTCACCTGCACTTGGTAAACACCCTTTTTAAGTCCAGCATAAATGGTTTTATCCTGAAAGCTTGAGGTGTCGACTTTATACCATGCTTTCATAAACTGTCCGTTAGCGCTTAAATTAATTTCGCCATTTGAATCACCAAAACATTGCACCGGTTTAATAAGCCAGGCGTTTCCTCTAATTTTTGAGTTAGATGACACAGTAAATTTGTTTGTTGCATAACAGTTTATTGAATCTTTAACTTCAATTAAATAAGAACCATTTTTTAATCCGCTAAAAACATTATTCTGGCTATAAATTCCTGAATCCAAACTATACCAAATCGGACCTGTTCCATTACTTGTTTGTATGCTAAATGAACCAATAGAATCTTCTTTACATATATTGGGATTATAATTTGAAAGTGAAACCTGAATGACTTTGTTCAGTGAATAAATAGGAGTACTAATTGATTCAATATGGTTTAAGGCGTCTTTTATTTTAATAATATAATAGCCCTTTCCTAAATTATTAAACACACCCGAACTTTGGTAGGTAGAATCATTAATGCTATAGGTCACAGGAAGAAACATGGAGGTTCCTGCAACTTCAATTCTTCCATCATTTGATGCATTGCAACTTGTATATTTTACATTGTTTATGCTTGCAAAAATTTGGCTTATATAAATTTCTTTATTTACCCAAATCAAACCACAGGTTTTTTGTATGCCAATTTTGATTTGGTATAAACCACTATCAGGAAAAACATAATTGTATACTGCACTTCCTATTATGGTAACAAAACTATCGCTTCCGGGTCTGCTTTCAATTTTCCAGATACTTTGGTCTTTATTGATTTCATTATTTTCATTAACATTAAAATACAGATTAGCTGTTTTTATGCCATTCATTGTTTTGTAAAGGTCAACATAACCTAGGTTATCAAAAACAATTTTACCTGCGAAATTTGATTTTCCAGGTATCGGACAACGACCATCATTTGAATACAATGAATAAAACAAGGGTTGATTCTTGATGTTTCCAAAGTTATTCCAACATATTTTTATTGAATCAAATCTGGGTCCGTTTATATGCCTTGTTGATGCATCATATAATCTTGTAAAGCCATAGGATTCACCAAATGAGCCCATGCCAATTTTGGTAAAATTGGTGGTATCATTTGGGTCGGCATCGAATGCAGTATAAATTCTACACAGCTCCAATCCATTACAAACAGTATCAACCGGGTTTGCACTTCCATTCAATGGATTTCCTAAAGCATCATAAACCCTTATGACTGGAACATTATTGGCCGGACAGTTAATAGATTGTATGGTGAATTCTATTCTGCTTGAATCTCTAAGTTGATTTAATTCTGGATTCCATTGGAGTTTATCAATTGCCACAGGGGCCTTAAATACGCCTAATGGTGTGAATTCTAAATAGCCTTTGCTTAAATCCAATGGGGCTGGAAATTCAGCGCGTGGAAATGGATTCAATTCGTTAAAATTACCAGTATAGCTTACGTAGGTTTCCTGACCGGTTTTTATTTTGCCCGATTTGTAAATGATGGAATCAGAGGAAAAGGAAATTCTTTTAGAAATTGGAATAGTGGTTTTTACTCCTGAACAAACCCTAAATACAGGCTCTGATTCATGTATGTTAAAGCTCCAGTTTGGGTTACAACGATTGATATTGAGCTCTGTATAAAAGTTGGAATTCGAAGGATTTTGAATGACTTGTATAGAGGAGTCTCTGCAGCAACTTGAATAACTTATTGTAAACCCACATAAGGCTTGAGGAAATCGATTTAAATTTAAACCCCCTGTAAATTGGATTTTTTTCACGCCGTTAAATGAACTCGGTCCAGCATTACCTGAACCACATGGTATACAATTACTTTGAAAAGAACGACAAGCATCTACCATTTCCTCTGAACCCCCAAAAGGCACATAACTCAGGTTGAATGTTCCGAAATTTTGTCCGGCGTAATTTCCACCAGCGCCTTTTAAATTGGCCTGAATCTGACAATTGCTTGTATTACAACTACAAATTGGATTGGGCCCGCATTCTTCATAAAGGGTTATGAGAACACGAATGCTATCTACAGAATGATTAATGAAATAAGATTCAATTTTGCCACCAAGTATTTTATTGGCAAATGATTTATTTGATGGAACCAACGCGAAAATTGCGATGATAATGAGGTGGGTAAAAATATGTTTCATAAGCTAAAGGTTTAAATGATTTTCATTAAATCGAATCTACTAAATATATCATTATTAAATCCTTATAATTTTCTTAATCTTTTTTTAAGCTTTCTTAGTCTTTTCAAATTAGTTTCACAATTCATCTAATCATCAACAAGATTGTTACAGAAAGAGATACCACTCGGAACTACAATTTATGTTTCTACTTCATCAAAAATTATTCCTTCGAATGCCTTATTTTTGTAGCCTTATGACTGATTCTAAAAGATACTTGGTTACAGCTGCTTTGCCTTATGCAAATGGTCCTGTACATATTGGACATTTAGCTGGTTGCTACTTACCTGCTGATATTTATGTGCGTTACCTAAAAGCATTAGGCCATGATGTGGTTTTTATTTGTGGAAGTGATGAGCATGGTGTTCCCATTACCATCAAAGCAAAAAAAGAAGGAATTACACCTCAGCAGGTAGTAGACAAATACCATGGTATCATGCAGGATGCTTTCAAGAACTTTGGAATCGAGTTTTCTTATTATGGAAGAACCAGCTCAGAAACTCATCATCATACCGCACAAGAATTCTTTAAAAATTTATATGATAAAGGTGTATTCAAAGAAGAAATTACCCGTCAATATTTCGATGAAGAAGCCAATCAGTTTTTAGCTGATAGATATATTACAGGTACTTGTCCAAGATGCGGCAATCCTAATGCCTACGGCGATCAGTGCGAAAAATGCGGAACTTCATTAAGTCCTACAGATTTAATCAACCCTCGTTCTGCTTTAAGTGGAAATGTACCCGTATTAAAAGAAACCAAAAACTGGTTTTTACCAATGGGTGAAATTCAAGGTTCAGCAGATTTTCAGGATTACATCAAACGTTTCGAAAACTGGAAAAGTAATATCAAAGGACAATGTGCTAGTTGGTTAAACGATGGGCTTCAATCGAGAGCCATGACTCGCGACTTAGATTGGGGTGTTCCTGTTCCATTGCCTGATGCAGAAGGAAAAGTTTTGTATGTTTGGTTTGATGCACCTATAGGTTATATCAGTGCAACAAAAGAATATTTTGCTCAAAACGGGAATCCAGATGCATGGAAAAATTATTGGCAAAATGAGGAAACATCCTTGGTTCATTTTATAGGAAAAGACAATATCGTTTTCCATGCCATTATTTTCCCAATGATGCTTATGACACATGGTGAATACAATTTGCCAGTGAATGTACCTGCAAACGAATTTTTAAATTTAGAAGGAGATAAAATTTCAACCAGCAGAAATTGGGCTGTTTGGTTACATGAATACTTAAATGATTTCCCGGGTCGTCAAGATGAATTGAGGTATGTATTAAGCTCTATTTCACCAGAAACAAAAGATTCAGAATTTACTTGGAAAGACTACCAAACCAGAGTGAATAGTGAATTGGTAAGCATTTTCGGAAATTTTGTAAACCGAGTAGCAGTATTAGCTCAGAAATATTATAGCGGAGTTGTACCAGAAAATCCAGCTTTGAAAGATGAAAAATTACTTACAGCCAAAGCCAATTTAGATAGAGATGTGGATGCAAGTATCCAAAAAATGAACGATTTGTTGTCGCAAGTAAAACTTAGAGATGCACAAAGCGAATGGATGAACATTGCCAGAGCAGGAAATAAATTTTTAGCTGAAACAGAACCTTGGAAATTGGTGAAAACAGATGAAGAAAGTGTAAAAGCCATCATGTTTGCAGCCATTCAAGTATGCGCGAAATTGGCAGTATCAGCTCAGGTGTTTTTACCACATACAGCAAAGAAATTAGCAGCAATTTTAAACTTAGAAAATTTCTCTTGGCATTTATTGAATCAAGCAGAAATTATCGCTACAGGAGCGAATTTAGGTGTGGCTGAAATTCTTTATAAGCCAGTAGAAGACGTTGAAATTGAGCAGCAATTAAACCGATTGAGCAGCATCAAAGCAGCACAAGTTGAACAACCTAAAGCAAGCAGTTTGCAAGAGGTGAAATCGGATATTGCTTATGAAGATTTTGAGAAAATTGATTTAAGAGTAGGTAAAGTATTAGAAGCAGAAAGAGTTCCTAAAGCCGATAAATTATTGAAGTTAACTGTTGATTTAGGGTTTGAAAAAAGAACCATCTTATCGGGCATAGCTGAGTATTATAAACCTGAGGAATTGGTAGGAAAATTGGTAACAGTAGTGGCCAATCTTGCACCAAGAAAAATCAGGGGAATAGAATCTCAAGGTATGTTGTTAATGGCCGGTAACGACTTTGGCAAATTATTCAACGTTGGTCCCGAGAACGATATTGAACCGGGTTCTGTAGTTAAGTAGATGCAAGCTCTTGGCCATTTGCTATTTGCTCTTGGCCTTCATTTCGTTAGAATCAACGAGCGATTTTCTAAGATAATTTGTTATTTATCGGTCAAAGTGTTTTATGTAATATTTCTTTTGAAACGCAAGGTTTATAGCTTCATGAATCTCAGCCAGTGGCCAGATGCTAGCGGCCAGCAGCCTATAGAGGTGACATGGTTAAAGTAATTTTTGTTGAATAAGAATTGTAGCAAGTAGATTGATTTATATCCAGTTGCTTACTGGTATTCAGCTTATTAATCAATGTTTGTTTCTTGAATTCTATTCAATCCATCTAGAAAGTAAATAGCATTTGAATCCATAATAACATTACTTTTTATTTGGTAATTACCTAGGTTTATTTGCTTTTCAATTTTAGCACTCTCTGTATCAAATGAAACATAAGTTAATTGTTTATTCAGCAATACTATGCCTTCTATTTTTGATCCGTTTTTATGTTCTTTCAATTCAAGAATTTTACTACAAGTTGGAAGCATTTTTTGGATATCATATTCCTTGTTTTTGTAAATAAAATTGGGACAGTTTTCTATAAAAAACAAAGTTCCATTTTTGTGATATTTAATAGGCTTATCAGGATTATTTAGGCCTAACTTTTTATCAAAACTAATAGCATTTTCAATTGAGAAATATTCATCTGGGTTATCAGATAATTTTTGGCAGAACACATTAAATTTTACAAAGTATCTTTTTAGTTGATTTACCTTTTCAAACCTTGGTTTTAGACAAATTAATACAATAGAGTCATTCAAACTCTGATAGTATTGAAAATCTGGGATAAGAGGAGTTTCAACATGATTTAAAGTATATAAACTATCTGACTTAATAAGTCTTAAATGAGATGAATTTTGTTTGTTATTAATATCTAAAAGCAATGGTCCCCACTTTGTTTCCATTACATCTGAGTTTTCGTTTGGATTTATATAAAAGAAGTCGAGTGCTACAGAAGTTTGATTGTTTTCTGAATGTAGATTTCTAAAATTAAACATTTTGAAGGGTAATGGATAAGCTTGAAAGATTTCAATCACATCCCCTTCATTTAAGCTTTTTTCGTTTATTAAGTTAAGACTGGTTTTTATTGCAGTCTTATTATTTGTATAATAAATTGAATCCCATTTTTGAGAAGTCAAACTATACGTGTAAAGACATTCACTTTTGTCATAAGATAAGACAAAAAGCTGCTCATTGTTTAAAGCAATTTCAAATGAGCTTTTGAATGAATTGAATGAACCTTTTTCAATACTTTTGACCTTTATTTTAGGTTTTGCAGAAATTGAATAAATGCTATTTTCACTTACAATTAAGCCATGATTGTTTTTCGCTGACAAGTTGAATAAGAATAGAAGGGTAGTAAATAGAAATAGGGCTTTCATAAACGTTTATTGTTTGATAAATATAAAAACAAAATAACACCAAAGCTCAATTTTTATTGTGGAATAGTTTTATTAACGCCTTTTGTTTAAAAGTAGTGATTGTATTTTGAATGATTTTCCAAGCCTTGAAAGGGCGCTATTCCTTAGAGATTACATTCTCGCACTCCCTCTAGTCCTGAAGGGGCGTAATTAATTATGGTTTGACAATACATGTTTTGAAAACCAATTTTAATACTCGCAGAATTGCAAGCCAGATGCAAGCCGCCAGCTGCCAGATGCCCCAAAAGCGCCTTCGATGATGAAAGAATTTTGCTTACTTTTTTTCCAAAAAGTAAGGATTAGAAAACAAAATGCTTCTACTAAATCACACTTACTTGTAACAAGAAACTAAACCAAATTGGAATTTGAAATCTTTTCAATGAAAATGAATCCCTCATCATCGTCAGCGCGTGCTGATGCAATCTGAAAGGCCTTGTGCGCCAAGCCGCCTTTTGAATTTTCCGCAGGGAAGGCCAAACTCTAAAAAAGACCATGGAGCGCAGGAGCGGAAAAGGCATCAGCGGCAGGCCAGATTGCATCAGGTGTTGGCCTTGCAGCCAAGCAGGCGCCTTCGATGATGAAAGGTTTTTGCTTACTTTTTGCCTAAAAAGTAAGGATTATAACAAGGAATGTTGAATTATGTAAAATGGTTCTTGTAACAAGAAAACTAAAAATTGTATTAAGACGCATAATTTTAATCTCTTGAAAACGAAATGTTTAATCACCATAAAATAAAAAAATCAACCTTAATTATACTAAAATCATCCTTCCTCGTTTTAAACAACATCAATCAAAAATATATGCAATAAGTAAATCTACACTTTTCTCATTATTCACCCTTAAACCCTTTAAGCTATGAAAAGTGTAGTGTTATGCGGGCTCATGTTGGCCGCCTTTTCTCCAAAAATTTCGAATGCCGAAGTATTAATGAACTTGAACGAAGCTTTTAAAAACAGAGCTATCAGTATCAAGGTTGTAGGTCATGAAGCTGCTTACCAGCAAGCCAATTTACAAATCAGAAATACCCTACCTTTTACTATTGCCGTAAAGGTTGAAGCTGGTCGCAGGTTTATAGCTTACGAATCATCAACCCGCGATGTATTGGTTACAAAAACTGAGTATATACGTGTTCCTCCTTTTGCAACTGTAATCAAAGATATTTTCTCTCTGGGTTGCGAAAAGTTTGACGCCAAGCCTAAAGCCAACGACCAATTTAGTATTGGTAAAATGGCTGATAAGGATTTACAAAACTTGGCCGCTGAAATAGAAAAAAACGGACTGTGGGACAGAGAAGGTGTTCAAGAAGCCATTTATGTTATCAGCGACCATGAATCTGTTGCAAACATGGGAGTTAAAGACTGGAACAGAAACGAACAATGGAAGGAAATTTTCACTAAGATTGGTGTGAATGAAGCTGCTGATGAAAGCAAAACCATTCGTGGTTTAGAAAACAATAAAGTGAAACCAAATTTCCCTAAACAAAAAGAACAATCTGTAATCAGTGAAATGCCTGAATTTCCTTCAGAAAACAAAGTTAAACCAGAAGTGGCTGCTGTAAATGAACCCGAAGCTATTGCAAGTGCTCCAGATAAAAAAGTGGTTTACCAGGTAAAACACAATCACCAGTTCGATTTACCACAAAGCGGAAAAGTATCTTTGATTTTGTATGATCCTGAAAACAATAAAGCCAGTGATTTAATCAAAAACAAAATCATGACTAAAGGCAAACATCAGCAAAAAATCGACTTTAAAACCGATGAATTTAAACAAGGTTCCTATGCTCTAAGATTATTCCTGAATGGAGAAATGATTAGTGAAAAGAAATTTCACCTGGCATCAAAAAATTAAATATTTACAAACTGAAAGGCGGCCTTATCAAGCCGCCTTTCTTGTTTTATAGTAATGTTTTTGTTTTATCATATCGCCACCTGCCACTGTACCACCACCATCCCTTTTCTTTCATCTACTTCCCAGGTGTTTTTGTTGAAGACAGGCAAAAACGACAACCTCATTCCAAACAGGTATTTACACGGAGGCACCACAGAAGCCATTGCCAAAGCTGGCTGTGCGCAGATTCCCCAATCAAAATTGGTGATGATACCCAAAGCCGGTCATTTTGTGCAATGGGAAGGATTCGACACCTTCAACAAAGAAGTATTAAACTTCATTAACTAGAAAAGTTTTTTGGTTCAGGTTTATAAAGTTAAAGAAAAGGCGGCTGTAAAGGGCCGCCTTTCTAGTGAGGGGAATTCTGGAAGCTGCATCAGATTTGGAAATTATTCGATTATCATTGACAAGTTTTTGGGTATAAATTATTGACTATTAGTTGATTTTAACGTTTATTTTGCTTAGAAACTTAAAATTTTCAATCGTTAAATCCAATAATAAGTGTTATAATTGTGATAATTATCACAAAAAACCCACTTATAAATGGAAAGAATTTTACAAAAAGCACTCCAAAGTTGGAAAAATAATCCAAATAGGTTGCCTTTAATTATTCAAGGTGCGAGGCAAGTTGGTAAAACCTACCTCATGAAGTGGTTTGGTAAAAACCAGTTTAAGAATTATGTTTATTTTAATTTTGATGAGCGTCCAGAGCTAAAAGAGTTTTTTACCCTGAATAAAGATGTAGACAGAATAATACATTCTCTTTCTCTTGTTAGTGGTGAGAAAATTGATGCCGAAACGCTCGTAATTTTTGATGAAATTCAGGAATGTTCTGAAGCCTTAAACACATTAAAATATTTTGCTGAAAAAAGGCCTGAAATTCCTATTGTTTGTGCGGGTTCATTACTAGGAATTGTTTTAAATTCTGGAACTTCCTTTCCTGTTGGAAAGGTAGCCTTTTTAACACTTTATCCCTTATCATTTAGGGAGGTTTTGCCATATTGGAATGATAAATTATCTGGGTTTATTAATCAAATAAAAACTATTGAGCCTATTTCTGAGTATTTTTTTAATGACTTGTTAGATAATTTTAAAAGATACCTGATCACTGGAGGAATGCCTGCAGTTCTAAATGCATTTAATCAAAATAACAATTTTGAGGTTTGTGAAAATGTTTTACAGAACTTAATTTTGTCATACCATGGTGATTTTGCAAAACATCCAGTAATGAGCGATGTGGCAAAAATTGGTTATGTTTTTCACTCTTTGCCAAGCCAACTTTCTCGTGAAAATAAAAAGTTCATTTATCAATTAGTTAGAACGGGCGCAAGAGCTAGAGAATATGAGGATGCAATACAATGGTTAATCCGTGCAGGTTTGGTTTATCAAGTGAAATTAGTTTCAAAACCCTCAATCCCCCTTCTTGCCTATGATGATGAAAGCGCTTTTAAAATGTATGCATTAGATGTTGGAATAATCCGAAAAATGGCAAAGCTTTCGCCGCTTGCTTATGTTGAAGGCTCTCGTTTGTTTACTGAATTTAAAGGGGCAATGACGGAAAATTATATCTTACAAAGTTTGGTGGCTCAATTTGATGATATTCCTCGGTATTGGACATCTGGAAATACAGCTGAAATTGATTTTTTAATTCAATATGAAAATGAAAATATACCATTTGAGGTAAAAAGTGATGAAAATATAAAAAGCAGAAGTCTGCAATTATATCATCAAAAATTTAATCCTAAACTACGTATACGTTACTCTTTGAAAAATCTTTCTTATCAAGATGGATTATTAAATATTCCTCTTTTTCTTTCGGATTATACGATGGATTTAATTAAGCTTATTTAGGGCTTGCTGAAAATCTTTTTCAGCAGGCCCCAATTAGACTTTATTTTAATAATTTAATTGCAAGGTTTTAAGAATTATTACTTTAAAATCCATGCATCAATTAAAATTCGTTTCTGTCTTTTTCAGCAGGCCCTATCTAACACTTATAAGTAAATTTGATTTGTTATTCTTAGTTCAAATTCAATTATTTCTATGTTAAATTTGAATATTTTAATCTGCACATAATGATAAAAAATAACATTGTTTGCCAACCTTAAGTTTTCGTAAGTTCTATTCTCCCTATCATATCGCCACCTGCCACTGCACTACCACCATACTTTTTCGTTCATCTTCTTTCCAAGTGTTTTTGTTAAACACTGGTCTGTTTTGGTAGTTGATGCTAAGTTTGGTTTTATGTTGATGTAAGAAAATATTCAAACCAATATCAAATACATTCATACTTTGTTTTAACTGCTCATAATTGGCATGCATCAACATCAAATAAGGCATATACCTTGTTTCTTTTTTAGGATCTTTTTGTGGAAGTAAATAACCTCCCTGAAAGTATAATACATTACCGGTTCCATACATCGGAAATGCAGAACCTGGTCCATTGGCATTGTTAGAGCTACTCAGCATACCATCATATGGATTCATGGGGCCTAAGTTTCTGATATAGCTTTTGCCAAATCCGGTATGAACCAATGCAGCATAAAGACTGATAGCTGAATGATTTTTTCCTAGCGGTGCATCATAATATACATCCAAAGCTAAGCATCGCAAATCCTCTTCAATAGTATCTTTCTTCAAACTATCATTCAAATGCCACATCGCATTTTTTTGGTATTGCCCTCCTAATCCAATATTGAAAACCCTTTTGTTTCCAATATAAGTTCCTGTTGTATAGGGTGTGAGATTACTTTCTTCATCCCAAAACTGATACATGAAATAAGCACTTTGTTGCAGGTTCGGAGCTTTCATCGAAAAATCTGAACGGTAATTGATAGCTTTCACATTGCTGCTGTTTTGCACCGACATTGGGTTTGATAACATCATTCTATAATCGAGTTTGCCAATTTTACCTTTAGCATAAACGCCCAGTTTCCTGAGAAATTGGTCGCTGACATCATTGGTGTTTTGTTCAAAAAGTGGTGCATCATAACCCATGATACTAGCTGCTGCGGGTGAACTGAATCGTGCAAATCCGCCCCAACCACTTAGTCCAGCTCCTAAATGCAAACTTCTTTTGTGAACATAATATTCTGCACTTATATCATGAAAGAAAATTGGTGCTTTTCTTGATGAGTTAAAACTAAAATTGTTGATGCCAAATTGTGTGTAAAGAAAGGTTCTTTCCTGAACCATTCCGAAGGCTTGAATCCTTGTTCTTCTAATACCTATATCTAATCCGTTTTTCTTTTCATAACCAAACAAAGTGCTACCAGGATTGCTCTCCAAATAACGCATCCATACTTGTGAGGTAAGTGTAAATTTAAAATAACGAGTGCTTGTCTCATTTAACGAGACTTGTAAATCGCCGTTTTTATTTGTTTGAGAAAACGAAATGAAATAGAAGGAGTTAAGAAGAACAAGCAAAAGCCAAGTGTTTACTTTTGCTTGTTTCATTTTACTTCTTGCTTTTATTTTTTCTTGATGCATGTGGATGTGCTGATAATGGCTTATGATCATGCAAACCAATAATCTTAAAGGTGCCGCCATTTCGTTCATAGTTATGCTGAATATCATGAAGGTTCTCCATTACGGTATGGTCTACCAAAACGGTATTTTCAAAATCTACAACAATATTTTTACCATTGGGAAGCTTCATCAACTGCTTTTTAAATCCGATATAATTACTGAAAACAGCACTGTGTTCAACATCTACATGGTAATTTTCTTCATCAATGATATCAATAGTTAGGAAAGGTTTGAACAAACTTTTTAATGGAATTCCATTGTAAATATGGATGATGAGTTTAATGATGATACCGGCCAAAATTCCAATCAATAAATCTGTTGCTAAAGTGAAAATAATCGTTGAAACAAAAATGGCTAGTTGTTCTTTTCCGGCTTTATAGGTTTTGAAGAACTCTCTTGGTGCTGCTAATTTATAACCTGTAACCATCAACATAGATGCCAAAGCTGCTAATGGTATTTGATGTATAATTCCACCTAAAAACAATACGAAAATTAACAAAAACAATCCATGAAAAAAGTTAGCCCAGGGTGATTTGGCACCATTGTTTAAATTGGCAGAACTTCTTACTACTTCAGCTATAATGGGTAATCCTCCTAATAAACTAGAAAGCATATTTCCACCGCCTTTTGAATACAATTCTCTATTAAAGTTGGAAGTTCTTTTTAATGGATCAAGTTTATCAATGGCTGCTGCCGTTAATAGTGATTCAAGGCTTGCAACCAATGCATAGGTGATAATCATTTGAATACCAAATCCAGTAAACAAATAGTCAAATCTTGGCATTACAATTCCATCAAGAATATTATTAGGTAATGTCACTAAAAACTTAGGTCCTAAAGTATATACATGTTCATCCAGAAACAAGTATTTATGTTCATGTTCAAGATCGAAATAATGACCCAAAGGAATGGCAATCAGAATTACAATTAAAGGTGCTGGTAATTTTCTTATGAAGTTGTTTTTAATGAGAGGTAAACCAATTAGAATAGCTAAACTAATTCCTGAAATAATAGCAATATCTGGATTCATATTCATGATACTGTGAGGAATAGCTGCTATGATTTCTAACATTTCTTTTCCTTCAGGTTTAACACCTACAGCGGTATGAATTTGCTTCGAGAAAATCATGATTCCTATGGCTGCCAACATTCCATGAACCACAGATGATGGAAAGAAATTACTGAGCACTCCGGCTTTTACCAATCCAAATAAAATTTGTAAAGCACCGCAGGCCAATCCAACAGCCAGTGTGTTTTGATAGGCAAACATTTCTATTTGTTCAGGTGTCAATCCGGCGGGGGCCATTTGTTTAAAGCCTTCCATGCTGCTAAGAACAATAACTGCAAGACCAGCGGCTGGTCCATTAATTGTTAAATAGGAACCACCTGTGAAACTTAAGAATAATCCACCAACAATTCCGGCAATTAAACCGGCCATAGGAGGAACGCCACTTGCCATTGCAATACCTAAACATAAAGGCAGGGCAATAAGTGAAATAATAAAACCAGAACTTAAATCCTGTTTCCAATGTTTTTTTAAACTATCTGAAAGATAATTGAAATCTATTTTTTGTGAAGTCATTTGATTTTAAATTAAATAATTATGAAGATCTATAAGGCGCGTCTTCCGGAGACTTTAAGTGTGGCCCTAAAAACACACGTGCATAAATTCTGATGAGTGCAATGCCATCTACAATAAAACTAAAGGATGCCATAACTGCCAAAACAATTTGGTTTTCATGTATATGACTAAAGATTAAATCTTCACCAATGAAAGTTGGAGTTATGGGAAATCCTGAAACACCAAGACAAGCAATCAGCATAAATAAAGCCATTTTAGGATGCTTCAAAACATGACCATGAAAACTATCTAAGTCAATATTCCCTTCTAGCTTTTTCATCCTTCTAAGAATGATAAATCCAAGTGTTCCGGCAATAGTTATTCCGCCTAAATAAAATACGGTCTCTTTCCACCCAAAATGCTCATTAAAGGAGATAGCCAATGCTACCCAGAAGTGATTAAATATTACCAGAAACCAGCTCAAAAAGGTTTGCCTTCTTTCTGTAAATGCTTTTAACACCATTAATAATCCTATTAAAGCAAAAATTTCTGCTAAATAGTGATGGATATAAACAGGAATATCATCTTGGTAAAATGAAGTAATTAAAGCAAGTAGGTAAGCTGGTACAAATAAATATAAGGCTTTGTTGAAGCTAAGAAAACTCAATCTGTTTCCTGCCCATTTAAACGGATTCCAATAATACTTGTACATAAAAGTATCTAGGTTCCATTCCTTTAAAGAAAGTATGTAAAATGAATACTCAATTCGTTTTGGAAAAGAATCTTCTAATGTTTGTTTCCTAGGTACAAAATGATAAAACTGTTCTCTTATTTTGTAAGCGACAACAGAGGGAGAAACCAATAATTGATAGGTTCTCAGAAAGGCATTTCCTGCAAAATGATACAAGGCCAAATCATTCAAACCAAATGATACTTCAATAAAGATTAATCCAATTTGTGCAATAGAGGAATAAGCAATTTGGGTTTTAACCGATGATTGTACCCGGGCAATAAATGTAGCAACTATGGAGGTTGATAATCCTATTAAACCAAACAAAATCCTTACCGAATACTGATGTTCCCAAAAAGGAAATGTTCTGAGTAATAAAAATACACCAATATGCACCGATAATGAACCGTAAAATATGGCACTGCTGGGTGTAGGTCCTTCCATGGCTCTCGGTAACCACGATGAAAAAGGTAACTGTGCCGATTTTACACAGGCCGCCATCAAAATCATCATCGCTATAAACACACCAATAAATGAGTGACTTTGAAAGTGCTCATTCACCATTTCAGCATTGTTTAATTTGAGAAAGGTGATGTTTTCATGAAATAAATGGTGACTCATCCACATGGCTAAGATTAAACCTACATCGCCAATTCTATACACCGAAAAAACCTTAACAGCATTCTTTACTGGTAAATACCTATCGCGGTAAAATGCAATCAATAAAAAGGATGTAACTCCTAATATTTCCCAACCAATAAAAAGTGTTTCTAAATTGCCAGAGAATACGGTTAAAACATATCCTGTATAAAACAACAGAATGGTATTAAAAAACCTTTTATAACCAGGCTCTCTGTGTAAGTAATCTCTGCTATAGAGCGTCACCAAGAAAGTTAAGAAGGCACCTACAAACAAATAAACCGCGCTTACTTTATCGAAGTAAAAATCAATAAAGAATTCATAGGTTGGTGTTTTAAACAAAACCAACTCTTTGATATTTAAAGTAGGATAGGAGTGGAATAACCAATAGATAATGAACCCTACAATCAGAAAGAAATGTGTACCTGTAATAGTAAAAGCTATTCTCGACAACCAATTTTCACTTTTTGCAGGAATCAACAAACTCAGAACAAAGCCTAGCAATGGTAAGAGTATAAATAATGGAAGTATTTCTATCATACCATTAACCCCTTCAATTGATAAACCGGTAAATTCTCTATGTTATTTTCAAACAGGTTTTCGGCATTTTCCAAAAGCTGTGTTTCACTGTGAATGGTTTGATATGGATGAAATTCACCCTTTTCAAAATAGTATAAATTTCTGTTTTCTGGATGAACTGCTACTAGTTTTATCCAATCGTTTTTAAACCATTCGTATGTTTCTGGCGATTGTGACAAACTGTTCAGAATCACTTCAGGAAAATGTTCAACAATCATTAATAACCTCAATGGGTCGTGAACCTCGATCATTTGTATGGGTAGTCCCGGTCTCAAGTCACCATCTGCTCCATTTGCCAATCCAAACAAGCCCATTACATTATGCGGTAGTTTGGTTCCTGCACCTAATTTTTGGTTATCAACTCTCGAGAAATAATATTCTAAATTGATACCACCACATACGGGTGCAGCAGGTTTTAAAATGTTCAATAAGTATTTTCCATCAGGGTCTGTGGCATAATCATAAGAGTTCATAAACGCCCTTCTATCTAAAAACAATCCCTTACTTAAACCCCTTCTTCCAATAATGCATAAGGCATTGGTGGCGTGGTTTAATTCTGGTCTTGGTTCGAACAAAGAAACAACACGTCTTTTTATTCTTTCATGAACAAGTGCTGCACTACCTGATGAATCTGTTGTAACCAATCTTCTCGACCTTTCCTTTGCATTATTGTCTAATGCTTGAGCAAAGGTTTTTTTGTTTTGAAGATGTTGTTGAAGGTAATTTTCTCCTAATTTATCTTCATCATAAAAAGCAATTTCATCCGTTGCTGTATCTTGTAAAGCCCCAATAAATATGGTTTCTTCAGGAATATGAACTCCTCTTTCTGCCAAACGTTTTCTCACTTCTTTGTGATTGGCCATATAACAAAATACCCTAGCATTTACACCACCAGGTCTTCCAGAACAAGCTCCGCAATCGTAAGCAGAATAATATGGATTGTTTACGCTACTTGAACCATGTCCAACCACATAAACCAATTGAGCAAAATTGTTTTGTAATCCTATGCTTTTTAATAATCCTTCAACCCTTTGAACCATATCATCAATGCCGAAACCAATTTGCATTCCATGTTCAAATTGTGGTGGATTTGAACTCTCAATGCTTAATTCAGATTTATGATGCATGTGTTTGAATGAGGAAGCTGTTGCTGGACTCATTCTTGGCATGAAAATATTGAGGAACAATTTAAATGCAGACCAAGGTCCCAGCGTCTGTGAAATAAACCAACCAAAGAATAAGGAGTTGGTTTGTTTATGAAAGTTTGCATCTGTATCACCTTGTCCTTTTCCGCCTATTTCTTTCACTAAAAATTTAGGTGTCATGGGCGCTGGACAAACCTTGTCATAGAATTTTCCATGTTCAGGTTTGAAGTAAAATTCAACATTAAAGAAACCTGGCGTGCCAAATGTTTCGCAGTTTGAATCGTGCAATTCAAGATGTCTTCTAATTGAACACTCACGATCATCTATACAAAACAAACCTTGAAAACTCTTTTTTGAAGGTGATGAAATGGTAAGCGGATTTGTTTGAATTCCTCTTAAAACTTCATCATAAAAACTCCATTCGTAAGCCTCTTGCCACAAGCGCAAAACCTTATGAAATTCAGTTTCCATAATGGGTTTCATCAAAGGTTCATGTTCAGTTTTGATCCGACTTCCCAATGGCGCCCAAATGTCTGTAAAGTGATTGTCGAGCACATCAATTTCAAGTAGTAATTCAAATACGATTAAATCGTGAAGACTTATTTTTTTATGGTCTAATAAACCATTTGGATTGTCTTCAATAGATGAAACCATTCCTGACCAGCCTTGGTGTGCAAACTGCTGGTCGTATAAATAATCTTCATAAAGCTCCTCTTTTCCAACAAGTAATTCAAGCAATGAATGAATAGAACACGTTGAAGAAAGCAATAAGTTTTTTGCTCTTTCTGTTTTAAATAAACTCACGAAAGAGTTTTTTTCCATTTCTCTAAGTGATGATAAAAAACCTTTGTGGTGAACAGGGAAATTCCATATTGAAATTCCTTGATCTAGGTAGCTACAAAGAGTTCGGAAAAGGATTGGAAATACTAAGGAATCAAGGTCGATTCTATAAAACTTCTTCCAGTTTTTACGAACAGAACCAATTTTAGGTAAAGTAAGAGAATGGTATTCTTTCTCAATCATTTTATTGAGCCATACCGAAAGATTTTCTTCGCCTTTTCGTCTGTTGATGCAAGCTTTTATAATTTCAGGATTGATTTTTCCTTCAGAATAAAGCTGACGGTATTCCTTCAAACTTAAGGATGTTTTATAGCCAAATGATGAATTGGCTAAACGGCATGCCTCAAAGAAATTAAGATGCTGAAAGGCATGCAATGTATTATGATGAATAAAGTCTTTTAATGGAGCTTGAGCCGGCAGATAATGTTTAATCTGATGTAGCACATCAAACTCATTAAAAGAACCATGTTCTTTTTTCATGAGAATTAATAATAAATGAAATTGAAAATTGGCGAGTGCCTAAGTGCTGAAAAATTCAGCCGAATAAAAGTCTAAATAGGATTCTAAATCAGTAAGCACCTGATTTGAATAAATAACTTACTTTCAGTGTTAGTTTGATGTTCATTATTGAACAATAAACTACTGTAAGTTTTGTTTAAAAGAAGAGCTGTGTGATTACTAATGAAGTTGTAGGCAACATGAAAAGTGAAATTGTCTTCTTCTGAAAATTCTTCTTCTTCAGTTTCTTCAAACGCATAAGAGCTAATAAAACCTGAAAGCTCTTTGTTCTTTTGTTTTTGAAATTCAGCCTTTTTAAGTGTGTGAGATTGAGAGCCCTGACTTAGTGGTGCCCACACCAATGCAAGAAACATCATGAGCATCATGATAGTTTGGCCTATTGCCGAAAATATGTGGGTGAGCTTTTTCAAGGTTGCAAAACTAGAGCAAATTCAATAAGAATAAATTAAATTTTCATAAGTATATTGACAAACGGCAGATTTTTGATTTTGTTGTTTAAAAACTTTGATAAAAGGATTTGCCTTTTATCTCCTTGGCTTTTAATAAAAAAGTGATATATTTCTTTAAAATTTATACCAAGTGGAACTCATTCAAAAACCCATCCCTCGTTTTCATAACGAGCCCATTCTTGTATTAATCCTTGGATTCATCACCTGCGGATTGTACTTAATTTACTGGAACATTAAATCAGCAGAAGTAATTAATGCTGTAGCAGAAAGAGAAATTGTATCAACTCCAATTGCTATTTTCTCTGGCTGTTGTTTTCCTGTAAACCTGTATTTCTATTATTTAATCGGTAAAGACGGATTACCTGCTATTTACCAAAGAACCAATCAGCAACCCAACGACCAAACAGTTTTATTACTGGTACTTGGATTTTTCTTTCCAATGGTTTCAGCAATGATTGTTCAAGGTGAAATCAACAAATTGTACAACGATTAAGGTTTTACTGTAGCTGAATGACTGATTCGTTTTCAGTAAAAAGAAAATTACTAGGAATAGCCGGAGCTTTTATTAGCCTGGCTATTCCTTTTTTTATTGCTGAATTTGAAAGCGATCAAGACATCAAAACCAATCAAAGTCTTTGTCCGTTTAAGCTTTTAAGTGGCTTACCTTGTCCGGGTTGTGGCATCACCAAATCACTGGTTTATATTTATAAAGGTGATTTACTACAAAGTTTATCTTACCATTTATTTGGCCCTGCAACTTTTGTTTTTTGTTTGATGATTATCCTCTTGTTTACAATAGAAATCATCAGTAAAAAGGAATATTTTAAAGACTGGTTTTATAGCAAAAAACTGGCAATTGTATTGGGCATATTATTGGGTACTTACCACATGATCAGATTAATTTTCTTTTTAAGAACACACAATTTTGAAGAAATACTAAAGGAATCGATTTGGCTTTAGCTGCTCAAATTATCTTTTACTTTGGCTAATCCGCATCTTTTGTTATTTTCGCGGTCCTGTTGGTCTCGTAGTTCAATGGATAGAATAGATGTTTCCTAAACATTTGATATGAGTTCGATTCTCGTCGAGACTACTTTTTTCCTGAGGCAACGTTTTTGGTCAGGATGCTCACAAGCTTCGATTCGTCAGCACCTGGCGCAACGTTGTTGGTAAGAATGCTGACAAGCTTCGCTTCCTCGGTAATATGAGTTAAACTTTTAGCCAAAGCCATTTTGATAAAGATGGTCCAATCTCCATTAGAAGAAAGGTTTATTCAAACATTTAAACTGTGTTTCAATTGCACTCTTTCTTTGATTTCTTAGGTTGAACAAATTTGAAATAGGCTCCTTATCAAAAACAAAATGAATGTTGTATTTTTTATTATTGTTTGATAATAAAATATCAAATTAACGAAACTAATTTTTGTTAAAGAGATTATTCAAAGACCTCTATCACATATGTATTAGAATTCCCTAATTTGGTATTCTTTTAAGTCACCATTCTTTTTGTTTATACGAAACAGATTGTAGTAAGGTGTAGGTAAGACAACAGAACTAGGAAATTTTTTAAAGACACCGTAAACCTCCAAAGTTGTTCGGTGGAAAAAGATACTTTGTCCACGCGAGATATCTATATTATAAGATGAAGGATTAGCATGTGGAACTAATAATGGGAGCGGAATGTTTATGTTGTCTGAAGAAAACGCTTGGTAATCCCAAACCCAATTTTGGTTTAACAAAGACGAATTCTTAAATGTACAAGTATTACAATTGTCTACTAAAGGCGTAATCTTCGCATTTATTCTTGCAATTAAAGCTAAGCGCTCTTGTGTAGAAAGTGCTCTTAAATTTCCCTTTATATCAACCCTAAAGAATTCTGGGGAGGTAATATGTTTTGCAGCATAAAGTGTATCGGTTCCAAATAATATTAAATACCTAAGCTCCTCAGGTAATGCTATTTGCCGGCCATTTATACACTCAAACACTGGCCTTACGCCATAACGTTTTATGGCAAAGTATTTTTCTACATCCTTTGCTAAAACGGCAAGCAATTTGCCATCATAAGAGGCATAATATATTTGGCCATCTAATGAGGTTCTGTATGCATTTGATAAGCTTGTTTCTGCCAAAGGTGCAAATGCTAAATCCAATACTTTTAGCAAAGATTCTGCGGTTTTAGCCTCCTTTACTTCGGTCTGAACCAAATCATTAAAGCGAACATCATCATAGAGAAACCTTTCTGGTAATATGGACTCAAATATTGAATTGCCTAATGAGTCAAATACTAAGGCCTTATTTGCACTCTTATCTATAATTAACATTAAACCTAAGTGAGGAAAATGTTTGAATCTTGATTTTGGGTCACCAATTTTATTCAATTGTTTATAGTTGCCACTGTTAATAACACCAGATAGATTATACGTAAACTGACTTCCATAATGGTAGGTAAAATCGGTTTTTTCAGTTAAGGTATCTCTTACCTGATATTGATTGTTTAGCACAATTATTTTTCTTTTTTTATCTAGTAATGTGCAAACCAAAAACCCTCTTCCTATAGTTCCAATATACCTGTATGTAGCGGGCAAAATGTATGTTTTTGTTTTCATGTTATATACACCATAAAGAGCAGTTTTTTTATCCATTACTATTGCATGATGCATTGAAAAACCTAGTGAGTACAAATCCTTTTTGTATATATAGGAATGTGAGGTATCAGCTTGTAATATTTGCTCTTGAGATAAAATTTCTTTGCCTGATTTACCATATCTATTGTTTTGCCAATTGTAAAAATTATTTCTTGAACCTAAGGGCAAAAGGCAAGTTCCCACTGTATTATAAACGGCAACAAGTTCATCGTTACCAATTTGTTTTTTTACCACAAAAATTAATCCCTTAGTTTTATCTCCTTCTACACTAATAGAAGTAAATTCAGGCTCAATTATTACATCACCGTTTCTGTCCCAAACCCCCACACTTTTGGGTTGCTTCAACTCATCCATCACAATGAAAAAACAGGCTTTAGTATCAATAAAGCCATTGGCTTCAAAACCCCTACCTTCCATATAGATTGAACTTGAAATTCTAAATTTTATTGGCACAATTTCTTTGCCATTTATATCTATAACACCCGATAGCCTTATTCCATTTATTTCTTTAGATACAATGGCTTTTCCATTTATAAACAAGCTCACGTTTTGGTAAATAGGATTAATAACAATTTGATTTTGTGAATTTTTATAACCAAATTTTCCCTTGTATTTAAAAGGAATAAGTTGAGGTAAATCCAATCTTATTTGCGAAATACTGGATAAACTATAGAGAAGAAGCAAACAAGTAATCGCTAAGATTTTGCGCATTTTGTTTTTATTCAAATTTACCCAATAATACAGGAACACCAAGATTTAAGTCGAAGTTTAAATTCTGTGGTTTTTTATAGATTTACTTTTTTTGTAGCCCCAATTACTATCCTAGTTAACAATAAAAATTTTGATGACAATGTCTCCTTCTGAACTTTCAATTTCTAGAAAACAAGTTGAATACTAACGGATATTAAACCCCATTTTCATACTACACTTTTCTTTACTCATCATAATTGAAATTTTGGAATTTCATATGCTATACTCATAAAGTAAAATATCTATAACCTTTCCACCCTACACTTTCTCAATCAGTCAATTATGTAAGATACACAAATAGATATATAACAACTCACGATTGTTTTCAAGCGATTTTTGCATTTCAAATAGCTAATCACAATCAAGATGAAAATAAAATTATATTTAATAATAACGGTCCTATGTTTATTATTTTCAAAATCAAACTATGCTCAGGTACCTAATTTAGGTGCTGCTTCGAGTTATGCCCTGTTTACCGCTGTGGGTGCTTTTACCAATACCGGTACTTCTGGTATTTTGGGTGATGTTGGTACAAATGCCGGCGCATATACGGGAAGTCCAACTGTGGTTGGTCAGATTCATGTAGAGGATTCAATATCAAATCTGGTTGCTACAGATTTAAATACTGCTTATACAAACATGAGTGGTTTAACTTGTGCAACAGTTTTAGGTATAACACTTGGCAGCAACCAAACCTTAACTCCTAGTATTTATTGTTTGGGAGCGGCTGGCACACTAACTGGCAATCTAACTTTAGATGGACAAGGAAATCCTAATTCCATATTTATTTTTAAAGTAGATGGTGCTTTTGCTACAGCTACTTTATCAAATGTGCTGCTCATCAATGCAGCCAATTTGCGCAATGTTTATTGGCAAATAAATGGTGCCTTTACTTTAGGAGATGGCTCTGTGTTTAGAGGAAATATACTCGTAAATGGTGCAATTACCTTAAATAACAATTCTACCTTTTACGGCAGAGCACTCAGCAAAACAGGAGCTATCATTATAAATGCTTGTACTGTAATTTATTATGATGGTGGTTTGTGGAATGGTAGTATTAATACTGATTTTGCTGTGGCTAATAATTGGGTTTATGGTTCTTTGCCTTCTTCAGGTGAGCATATTGGTTTTGTTTTAACACCAGCTAATCATTGTCTTTTGGATTCTAATCGTTTGGTAGGAAATATTACAAATCCATCAGATAAAAACTTAGATGCCAATGGACATGAATTAAGTGTATCAGGTACAATCAATCAGTTTTCAACCGGAAAAATTATTGTTTCTACTTCTAGTTCTAAAATAAGTTTTGTAGGAACAACAACTCAAAATATTCCTGCTGCTACTTTTAGTTCTAATACCATTAGTAACTTGGGAATGAATCAAACAGGTACGGTGAATATTAACGGAACTTTGAACCTTACTCATTCTTTAAAAATACTAAGTGGAACGCTTGTTACCAATGATTACTTGACCTTGCTTTCTTCGTCAGGCTCAACTGCAACTATAGACGAAATTGTAAGTGGAAGTATAAGTGGTAACATCACTGCAGAAAGATATATTCCAGCCAATGGTCGCAAGTTTAGGTTTTTGTCATCACCTGTAATTGGTGGAACATCTTTGCAATGGAGAGACAATGCCGGTGGCACAGCTTCAAGAGGTACCCAAATTACGGGTTCATTTGGCGATGTTGACTTTTCATTAAGTCACCAAAGTTCTGCTTATTCTTATAATGAAAGCGACGCTACAGGTGGAAACGACATCAATCACCCAACAAAATGGAGTGCAATTGATGGCAATACCTCCCTTACTAGTGGCAAAGGTTACAGGGTATTTATTCGTGGTGATAGAAGCATCAGTTTAACAACTGCGAATACCGTTAACAATGTAACTACTTTATGGGTAAAAGGAACAAATCCTGGTAGTTCAGTGACAATACCCTTAACTTATACAAGCAATGCATCTCAAGGATGGAATTTGGTAGGTAATCCTTATGCTGGTACTATTAATTGGAACCAAGTTAAATCACAAGGTGCAAGCGACTTTAACAATGTTGATGATGCATTATATATTTGGAATCCTACCAATACTACTAGTGCAGGTGGAGGTTATGCAAGTTATGTGAATGGTGTGGGTACTGGTACGCCTACAATAGGAACTCCATTTGTAAGTAGTTGGCAAAGTTTTTTGTAAAAGCAAATGCCACAAGTCCTATCATCCATATCAAGGAAACTCATAAAGTTAGCAATAATGTTGGTAGTAGTTTTTTTAAGGGCAATCCTGCAAAAGCAAATTGTTTGCATGTGAGATTGAACAAAAATGATACAGCATTTGATGATGCATCGGTTTACATGGAATCAGGAGCTACTCCCAATTTTGATACAAAGTTTGATGCTTATGATTTAACAGATGCTCTTGGTTTTCTTACATCAGATGGATTAAACACCCTTTCGATTAGTGGATTGCCTTTGTCAACAGATCCTCAAAAAGTGATGGTTTCTGCCAAATTAAATTCAGGTAACTATAGTTTTACTTTTGAAGATTTGAACTCATTTGCTACTGGAACAGAAGTTTATTTAACTGACAAATATTTAAACAAAAACATCAAATTAAACAACAAGGATTCCTATGCATTTAATGTAAATGAAAACAATCCTTTTAGCTTTGGTATCAATCGTTTTGAATTGTTATTTACCAATTCAGTTACGGGTGTTGAAACTGTTTTTACAAATGAAAACGACATCGTTATTTTCCCAAATCCGGTTTCTGATTTACTACATGTAAAATTTAATAATCCATCTCTACAATCTTCAGGTTTTTCATATGCCTTAATTAGCCAATTAGGACAAGAACTTGAGATGGGTTCAATAAGTATTGAAAAAGGAAATACTTTCAGTTTAGACATGTCTGAACATGCAAACGGAATTTATTTTATCTCATTTAAAAATGAGAAAACTTCGCGCACAATTCGTTTTGTAAAATAATTTAAAATAAGATATATGAAAATTAAAATAATTCAACTGGTATTCGTACTATTTATAATGTTTTTCTTGCACAATATAGCATTTGCTCAACCAGAATTTGATGATGATGTTACCGATACTCCCATTGATGGAGGAATCATTTTGTTGACTGTTGCTTCAGTTGCTTATGGAGTGAAAAAGATGTTTAAGAAGTCAGATTTAGAGTCATAGGTTTTTCTATTTAGTTATCAATGAAGGCAAAGGTTTAATCTTTGTCTTCATTTTTTTTGAGATACTTAAAGCAGAATATATAACTACGATTGAACTAATTTTAATTTTTGGTTTTTGATATTAAACTTCCTCTTCGTGAATTGTGTTGAGTCTTAATTAATTCTTTATTCTTTATAATCAATACCTGATTGATTTACAATTAGTTTGAATTGAATATATTTGGTATATGAGTTCAATTTATACTACTTGTAAACAAATTATTTTTGTTGTTTTGATGTTGCTAATTACTAAACTTTCTTTAGCACAAAAACCAATATTTTTAAAGTCGAGTATTGCTGATTCAACTTTAAAAGATATAGCACTTGTGCAAAATGATAGTTATTTTAAGTTCAAACAAAATAACCATTTTCAATTATGGAAAACCAATGGCACACTTGCGGGAACTGTTTTGGTAAAAGACTCTTTTGAGTTCATTAAGAACCTTGTTAATTTGAATAATTCTCTCTATTTTTTTGCTAAACCTTTATCAGGCCAAGTTGCATTGTATAAGTCTGATGGTACTAAACCTGGTACATTAGTTGTTAAACAATTTCCAGGAAATAATATTGAATTGGCTGGTTTAAGTCCAATTAACGGGAATGCATATTTTTCAGTCATTTCAAGCAATCCTAATTCAGGTTCAGTATGGAAAACTGATGGTACAAGTTTAGGAACAGTAGAAGTAAAATCGAATGTATTTGTTAAATCAGCAAAAGACAAAAATCAATCTTTTTATAAAGCTGGTAATTGGGTTGTATTTTCATCTTATAACCTCAACAATTCCTATGTTGCTTTATGGAGTACAAACGGCACCGCAGCTGGAACAACAATCTTAAAAGACAGTGCATTTTACTATAATTTCAGTCGCATTTCTGATGCAGTAAGTTCAGATAGTTTATTGGTATTTTTAGACAATGCTGGTAGTGGTGGAAACCTATGGCGCTCAGATGGCTCAAAGGCTGGTACAAAAGTAATTAGGGGTGGAACTATCAGCAGAATAACCTTGTTTAAGAATGAATTTTTCTACCTAACAGGTACAATTTATAAGACATTAAACAAAACCAATGGCAGCTCTCATGGAGCAATTACTGGTTTAACAAATGTTGGCAATGCAATTGGTGTTTTCGACAATCAATTAGTTTTAAGTGGGAAAGACAACAATGATTGGGAGCCTTATTTAAGTGATGGTTCTGCCGCAAATACTGTTTTACTTAAAGATATTTCTAACAATACAAATGGTTCCGACCCAAGATATTATTCAAAAATTGGTAGTACCATGTATTTTGTAGCCAATGATAATATTTATGGTGACCAAATCTGGAAAACAAATGGAACCACAATTGGAACTTCAATAGCATATTCACTTAACGACACCATACCAAATTTTAAAACAGAGGGACTGTATGCCGGTGGTAACTACATTTTATTTGTTTCAAATAATCAATTGTATTCTATAATTGGCACAGGTGGATCTTCTATCAATGAAAATCTAAAGGCAAATAGATTGTTGATTTATCCTAATCCAAGCACCGGCAAAATCTTTATTGATTATGAGGCTTCAAATCAAACAAAAGTTAAAATGTATAATGTTTTAGGAGAGGAGGTTTTATCTACTGATTTTGCTGAGAATATTTCAGTTGAATTCTTACCTAAAGGAATTTATTGGTTGCAAATTCTTGATGGAGAAAATAAAGTTACTAGGAAAATAATTTTAAACTAAGGATGTAAGACTGATTTAAATTTATCATTTTACTTCCAAACCCGTAGTACACCTTTTCTTAAATAAGGCTCACTTAGATCTTTGGCGAATCGATATAACATATAGCCTTTTGAAAATTCGGTTTGAAATCCTAGTGACTTAAAATAAGCTTCAAACTCGATTGCATCATTTTTTTTGTGATAGGTACATACAGCAATTTTAATTTGATTGTTTTGTGAAAGCAAAGTTTTCATGCCTTCAAAAACATCATATTCAGAACCTTCTACATCTATCTTTATAAATAATTTTTGCTGATATAGTTCCTTAAAATCATCTAATTTATAATTTCCATTTGTGTTTGAGTTGCCTAGTTTCCCTTCAAGTAATTTTATTTTATTGGAATGATTTTTGAAACTGATTTTTAAGACATCATTCCAGTTTTTGTCCATTTCAAAAGCATAAACCTCCTTTACTTCGTCTAATTTTAATAGTGTAAAATAACCTTCAGCTGTTCCAACATCTACTAAAATTTCATCGGGCTCAGGTTTAAATTTTTCCGAACAATAAGCGTGAGGTGAATCAGGATCTTGTTCAATAAAAAGGGTTTTTAAATAAGCTTTGCAACTTTCCTCCGACCAATCTTTTTTAAAATACAATTTGTGCTGTTTGATGAAACTATAAAATGCAAATTCATCCTTCAATATTTCTAATGGAGCAATTCTGTATTTATTAGGAAACAAATAGGGAAAAGTTTGGATTTCATTGGATTTATAAAAGCTTAAGGCAGATTCTAATTCTGATTCTATAAATTGTGTTTCGCTTAGATATTTTAGGATATTAGATTTTAATTTTTGGTTCGATAATTTTTTCAAAAAGTTATAGCGAATTGATTTTAATTTATTTTTCAAGCTCATAGGCTGCAATCTATTTTCTAAGTATTAATAAAATACTAACTAGGTTTTTCTGTTAAGTTTTTGTTATTAAAAATCTGAATCTAAGCTGACTAGTTTTAAGGTTAATTGCCTAATTGTTCATACTACATAAGGGATTATTTAAATTATGGAACCTTTTAATGACCTACATTCGCTTTCGCAATGAAATCATTTTATCCTATAAAGTTCTTGCGGAAAATGGACTGATTCTTTCAAACTTTCAGGATAAAGTTCGAATCAAAGATTTAAAGAACATAACACTAAAATTCATGGAAGAACCTTTTTACAATCCGGACTATAATCTTTTAATGGATTTTAGAGATTCACTTGCAATTGCTTTTAGAATGGAGTTATCTGATTATTTGGATTTTTTTAAAAAGTCGGTTCGATTGACTAGGAATGCAATAGTTGCCATTCTTTTTGCATCACCTAATCAAGAGTTTTTAATTAAAGTTTATAAACCAATGGCTAAGCTTTTTAAAATGAAGGTTGAGAGGTTTAAAGAAGTTAATGATGCTTTGATTTGGATAGGAGTACCTTTTGATAATTTTGATTTAATATATTCTCATTTAAAAGAGATAAAATATCAAACAATTCAGCAACAATAGGAAATGTCTATTAGTTGTCATATTTTTTGTTTTCTTTTTAATATGAATTTAAACTATGTTTTTTGTGTCTATATATATGGAATGCTCATGTAAATGACAATAAATGTTATGTAAGCAGCTTAGTTTTCTTTGCAAATCGTTAATTCTTATTTGATGTTCAATTCCGAAAACATAAATTTAAATATTCTAAAGCAGAGAGCTTTTAATCTTAGGTGGGCTACACAGGCTGAAGGTGTTATCCCCTTAACAGCTGCCGATCCTGATTTTCCATGTGCACCGGAAATTACAGAAGCTATTTCAAAATATATAAAAGATCGTTACCTGAGTTATGGTCCTTCGCAGGGATTACCCATACTTAGAGAAAGTATAGCCAATTATTATCTTCAAAAAAGGGGCGTAAAATTTAACCCAGATTATGTATTACCTGTTGATAGTGCTGCTTTCGGAATTTATGTTGCTTGTAAATCATTTTTAAAGAAGGGTGATGAGGCAATCATTTTCGATCCGGTTGATTTTCTTTTTAGGTATTCCATAGAAACAATTGGAGCTATTGCTGTTCCTTTTCCAATTCATCCTGAAAAACAGAAACCTGACTTCGAAATTCTTGAAAGTTTGATTTCTCCTTCCTGCAAAATGATTTGTTTGTGTAATCCTTTAAATCCAAGTGGAAAGGTTTTTACGAAAGAAGAACTTTTGAAAATTGGTGAAATTGCAGAAAAGCACAATCTATTAATTTTATCAGATGAAATCTGGAGTGATATTGTTTTTCAACCAACAACATATACTTGTATTTCGGCTTTAAATGAATCAATATCAAACCGCACAATCATTGTACATGGATTTAGTAAATCTTATGGATTGGCAGGTCTGAGAATAGGTATGTTACTAACATCAAACAGTAGATTATTTGATGCAATGTTTCAAAACTCTTTACATCAATCAACTGTTCATGGTGTAAATATTTTATCACAGGTTGCAGCAAATACTGCTTTAACCGAGTGTGAATATTGGTTAAGCGGATTTGTTAATCACCTTCAGAAAATGAGAGATTTAACTGTATCATCATTGAATTCCATGCCAGGAATTACTTGTCATGTTCCTGATGCATGTTATGTTGCTTTTGCAAATATTCAGGCTACCGGAAAAAGTAGTGCTGAAATTCAACAGTATATTCTAGATGAAGCAAAAGTTGCTATAGTACCAGGATTAAAACAGTGGTTTGGTGAAGGTGCAGAAGGATATGTTCGTTTGTGTTTTTCTACTTCAGATGAAATACTGAATGAAGCATTAAATAGAATAAACAAAGCCTTAATGAAACTATGAAAGTTGTAATAATAGGTGGTGGAATTGCAGGATTGGCTGCCGGAATACTTTTAAAAAGGTATTTAGTTGATGTGGTAATTTGTGAAAGAAACCTCGATATCTCCCCTAAAGGCAATGCATTTTTGATGCATTCAGATGGATTAAATATTTTAGAAGAATTACTTGGCTATAAAGAGGAGAATGGTTTACCTGGCAGATTGGTAGATGCATTTCACCTGAAGAGACCAAGTGATAAGGATTTAATGTATATCAAACTTAGACCTTGGCAATGCATTAAAAGAGCAGATTTAATTCAATTCCTACTTGATATTTTACCAGAAGACTTGATGCGTTTTGGAAGAAGTTTTTCTCATTTTATATATGAAAATGGGAAGGCAATAGCAGCTGTTTTCGAAAATGGTGATATTGAATATGGAGATATATTTATTGCTGCCGATGGTGGAAATTCTAAAATACGTGAATTGCTTTTCGGTGAAACTAAGTTTACAGATATTGAAGTTAAAGAAATTGTAGGTGTTTGTAAATGCAGAGAAATGGTAATTGCCAAGAAGGGTATCTTCACCAAATACTTAGATGACAAAAGCAGCTTGTCTTTTGGATATATTCCCACTAGTTCTGATGAAATAGTTTGGTTTACTCAGTTTAACTCACTTCTCAATCCTATTGAGTCTAATTCCAAACCCGATGAATTAAAATTATTTACTTTAAACTTACTAAAGGATTTCCCTTCAGATGTTCAAGCGGTATTAAACAGGAATGATTTTTCGAGTAGTTATGTTTGGAATACAAGAGATTTTGATGTGCTTGATCAGTTCCACAAGGATAATATTGTTATAATTGGTGATGCCGCACATTTAGCACTCCCTTTTACCAGTGCAGGCACTACCAATGCTTTTGTGGATGCTAAATTACTGGTTCAATTATTGGTTAATGAAAAGAATTATTCAGATGCCTTTAACAAATTTTATGAACTAAGAGCTCCAATAGTTAAGGAACATTTATTATTAGGAAGAAAGCTAAAAGCCGAATTTTTGAATTTTCATTTGCAAAATGATGACAAGGTTAAGGTGCCTTTGATTTCAAATAAAGAGGAGTATTCAAACCTTAAAATAAAATCAAAAAAGATTCATATTCTTTATTTCACAGATCCTGTTTGTTCTACATGCTGGATTATCCAACCTCAATTAAGGAAACTTAAACTAGAGTATGGCGACCATATTGATGTTGAATATTGCATGAGTGGTTTATTACCTTCTTGGGATTCTTACGACAGAGGTGGAATTAAACAACCAGAAGATGCCCAAAAATATTGGGAAAATGCAGCTATAAAATACAATACGCCAATTAATGGAGATATCTGGGTTAACGACCCTTTACATTCTTCATATCCGCCATCTTTAGCTTTTAAAGCAGCTCAAATCCAAGATATAGATAAGGCAATTATTTTTCTTAGAAGATTAAATGAAATGCTCTTTTTTGAAAATAAAAATATAGTTAGAAAGGAGCATATCAAAGAAGCTGCTTTTGAAGTTGGTTTGGATGTAATTCGTTTGTTTAAAGACATTGAAAGTAGGGCAGAACAAATGTTTGATGAGGATTTATCCTTGGTAAAATCATTCGGAATTCAAGTCCTACCAACTTTTATTCTTACAGACAGATTTGATAACCACATTACCTTAAGTGGATTTCAGGAATACCAGAATTTTGAAAGTGCCATCGAAAAATTGATTCCTGAGGTGCAAAAGAATCCAATAGATACACAACCTCATTCTTTGTTTAATTCTTTTAATACACTTACCACCAGAGAATTTGCATTTTTAACCAATCTGCCTGAATTCGAAGCCATCAACATCCTGCAGGAACTAAGCAGGGAGGAAATGATTGAAAAAATAAAAAGCAGAAACGGCGAAATGTGGCGTTTGAAAAAGACAGTAGAGGTTTATTAAATTTGGAGGATTTTAAACACTTAGTTTTTAAAGTATATTTCTTCCTTCAATTGAACATCTTCACTACTGCTTCCAATCATAATGGTATAAGTTCCTTTGTTTAATTTCCATTTTGATGTTTTTAAATCCCATTTTTTTAATTCGTTTTTTGAGATTTTAAAACTGAATTCTAAATTCTCATTTTTGTTTATTTTCTTTTTCTGAAATGCTTTTAATTCTTTAAGTGGCATTCTTTCTCCATTTGGATAACTAATGTAAACCTGCACTACTTCTGCTGCATCAATGCTTGATGTGTTTTTAATTTCAATACTGAATTGAATACTATCATTTATAAATTGGGGTTTTGATTTCCATTGGTATTCAAATTTTCCATAACTCAGTCCGTATGCAAATGGGTATTTGTTTTTTGTGGTTTGATACCTGTAGGTTCTGTTTGCCATTGAATAATTATCAAAAGCAGGTAAACTATTGATGTCTTGCACATAACTGATAGGTAACTTTCCTGATGGTGAAAATTTCCCAAAAACAATATCAGCCAAAGCATTACCGCCTTGCTCACCTGGATACCAAGCAAGAATAATGGCATCTGCATAGCTTTCTACTTCACTTAAATCATAAGCACTTCCGCCTGTTATTACGAGTATTATTTTTTTGGTTGGCTGACTCTTTTTCAATTCTCTAACCAATATTTCATGTGACCTTGGAAGCTTCATTTCTTTTCCATCTCCACCATTTTTAGATAAAAAGGCATCACCATCTTCGCCTTCATAAACCGGACTATTTCCAATCACCACAATACTCATTTCAGCATTTCCTGCAGCCCAGATTCCACCAAAATGTAGGGTATCTTTGTCATCACAACCTTGGTCATATTCAATCCTGATATTTCCGGGTAATGCTGCTGTTATTCCTTCTGTAAATGTAACGGTATGACTACTTACACCATGATAATTACCCAATAATACTTCATCGTTTGAAGCTCTTGGTCCCAATATCATCAGCGATTTTAGTTGCTTGATATCAAGTGGAAGAACATTTTCATTTTTCAAAAGAACCATAGATTCTCTAGCTATTTCTCTTGCCAAATTTTGATGATAAGTATTTGCTAAACTATCTTCTCCATAAGTATCATAACGAGACAAACCTTTGGTATCAAGTAAACCTAATTTGGCTTGTGTAATTAAGATTCCTTTTAAAGCTCGATTGATATCTTCTTCTGTTACTAGCTTTCGTTTATAGGCATTCATTAATTCATTTTGTAAATGCGTACTGCAATCTAAATTGACACCTGCTTTAATGGCTGCTGCTGCAATAATTGCTCCATCAGTTTCTATTTTATGTCCAGAACGAATATCCTCTAATGCCCAGCAATCTGTTACTACATGTCCTTTAAAACCATATTCCTTTCTTAAAATGTTTTGAAGTAATTTATTGCTAGTGCAACAAGGTTCTCCATTAACTCTGTTATAAGCACACATTACAGCTTCTACATTGTTTTCAACCAGTTTCTGGAAGGCATACAAATAGGTTTCTCTCAAATCTTTTTCATCTACTTTGGCATCAAATGAATGTCGTAAAGCTTCAGGTCCGCTGTGCACGGCAAAATGTTTGGCACAGGCAGATGTCTTTAATTCGTTGGTAAAATTACCCTGTAAACCTCTTACAAATGCAATACCTATTTGTGATGTCAGATAGGGATCTTCACCATAAGTTTCTTGCCCACGGCCCCATCTTGGGTCTCTGTAAATATTAATGTTAGGCGACCAAAAGCTCAAACCCATGTATTGCTCACCCGGATTTTTGTCTTTGTTTAAATTGTATTTAGCTCTCGCTTCTGTTGAAATGGCATCGGCAACTTGTTGTACCAAAGCAGGATTAAAACTAGCAGCCATCCCAATTGCTTGTGGGAAAACAGTTGCTTTACCTGCTCGTGCTACTCCGTGTAAGGCCTCGTTCCACCAATTGTATACAGGTATCTGCTGACTTTTTACGCCATTGTTTTTATAACCTAATAAAGATATCTTTTCTTCAATGCTGAGTTTCGACAACAATTCATCTGCTTTTTGCTCTGCTGGTTGAGCGTTTACATTTATATAGAAAAATAATAGCACAAGAATTAAACTG
>JAIYDG010000057.1 GCA_027487625.1 Bacteroidota bacterium | reverse complement strand
TATCGCAACATAGCGTCTACAACAAGATCGCCCACTACATCGATTATCATTTTATCAAAAATCGACAAATGAGACTTCCCTTCGCTTTTAAAATCAACGAAAACGGAAAACCACAAAGACCTTTTCATCTCCTCGCAGCCATCTCCATGACACAAGCCCTTGAATCCGTCCTGCTTCTCGGCAATGGATCTTTACTCTCTCACTACGTCTTTGATCGCACTCATCTCAACTTTACGGTTCGAGAGATACTACACATCTGTAGAATCCTCGTTCACGAACACGTTCAAATCACACCCGTTCGACCAGTCATTTTTCGAGGCATGACCAGAGGACTCTTGCGCGTCCACATGGTTCCCGCCAATCCCTTCTCCTGGGCTCACCGCTCGATTTCAGAGGCCAACCATCAGCTCAACAACATTCAAAGTCTGTGTTGATAAACGCTTTTTAAGAAAAAGCGGTAAAAAGAAAATTCTCAAAAAAAAATTGGTTTGTTGTAGGTCTTCTCGCCAACCCGCATCACGATCCTCGTGTCTTTGCGCTAGGAAGAGAAGACATTTTCGACCGGGAGTGGGCCAAAGAGCTGTACAAAGGAGAGGTAAGCAATGGATCTTATCCGCATATGTGTTTTGAATACATGTCCCGTTTTTTTGTGGGGGTGCTGCATTGTCAAGGATCTCCCTCCATGCTTATTTTGTTTATTACATACGCACCCACTTCTTGTTGTACGGTGGAAATGCCCTTGTTTTCTCGCACCCTGATCAAACAAACGGTGCAAAATGCATCCTTGTCCTTCTCGGATCTGTGCATGACCATCATAGTCCCCGCACCCACGAAAAAAGAAGCACTCCGCATGAAGGAAAAGTCCTGCAACATCTTTAAAGAGTTTATGCAGAGCAAATATTTCAGTAAATTTGAATTGGGTTGCTTTGACCCTACACAAATCTTTGGCGCACCCGACGCGTATTTTGGAAGGGCCTTCAATCTGTTTGCTGGTCTCCCGATGACCAGGATGCATATTCACGATGTCTGCAGGGCGTATCAAGTGCCTCCTGATTATCCCATCGAATCCCATCCTGCCATACAAGCCATCCTGCAACACATCCGAGTCACCCTCTGCGACAAACAAGACGACATATACGAGTATGTGTTGGATTGGTTGGCGTACATCCTTCAGCACCCAGGACGCAAGACACAAGTCATGATCGTCTTTGTTGGGCCCTCTGGATGTGGCAAATCCACGTTTTACTCTTGGCTAGCCCCGCTCTTTGGAAACTACTATGAAAACATTCGTACGTCTGATCTTGGATCACATTTTATTGGCACCGAATTCAATGAAAAATTCCTCATCGCCATCGATGAATGGAACGTTCGAGAATTGGACAGACGCACTGCCGATGGGTTGCTCAAAAACATCATCACGGATCCCTCCATGCGTGTCGAAGCCAAGTTTGTCCAAGCATCGACCACCACGTCCCACAACAATCTCATCGCCTCTACAAACTTTGCCTTCAACATCACGCCTAGCTCTGCTGGATACTTTCGAAGGCTTTTGTTGATCAACTGTGGATCCACACAGACGCCCCACTACTACAAAAACATCCACAAGATCATTGGAAATATGCACGACAATCGACATCGATTTACACTCAGCATGCATCTGTGGGCCAAGTTTTTGTATGAACGAGACATCTCTCGCTTCCGACCAAGCAAGTTCCCCATCACTGCTTTTCAGCTAAGAGTAATCACCAACGCCTGGAAAAGCGCGCAGAAATGGTGGTACGAAGTGATGCAAAGAGGATATGTCGTGGGCACGCTCCGATTTCAAAACTTTGTCAGTATGATGACGACACATTTGAGAGGAGCAGCAAACACGGGGGGAAGGTTTGTAAACCTTTCAATGATTCTTGTGCAATTCTTTGAGAATATGGAACAATACAAACGGCCTTCTCAATTTCCTCGTATCCATGGCATCGCAAAGCATGTCATCTACGATCAATTCACAGAAGACATGAGAGATCTCTATAATGTGGATGTACGCAAGACTGCTTACTCCTCGACTCAATTCTTTCATGAATTGTTTGCCGTCATTCCTTATCACTCTTACTCTGATGACGGAAAAGACAACATGGTCATTTTCCCACCCCGTGAATTTTGTATCCGCTACATGTATTCCCAAAATTATGCACAAGGATTCGATCTACGCGCCAATCCTTTTCGCTTGGATCTTGGACCCAACAAAGAATATGCTAGTGTTTTGGAGGAATTGCACAATGAAATCTCTGCGGATCCAGAATCAGCTGCTGCTATAGAGGATGGCATAGAGGACGTCTCTTATAGAGGAGGAGATGGCATAGAGGACGTTCTCTAATTTAATTTTTTTTAATTTAGTTTTTTTTAAAAATTTCTTTAGGAAAATGAAAAACAAACACACAATCAAGATTTAACTTCTCCACGACAACGGGCTGTTGTATGCGACGCTGATTTATGCTCCATGCAAACCACAAACACCTGCTCTTCTTCTTTCTTACAAGCGAGGGATTCTCTGCTACAAGCGAGGGATTCTCTGCTACAAGCGAGGGACAAAAGGGACGAGGAAAAAACGAGGAGGAACGGCGCCGAGAAAGATCCTGCTGAAGATCCCTTCCACATCGAAGATTCTTGTAGCGTTGCCACTGGATTCTGCATTCCGCAAGACAAAGTCCGACACAACACCGTCACTGAAGAGCCGCTGGCGTCACAAGAGAGGGGAGGAAGGACAGGAACTGCAGGAATGACAGGGACTACTAATGCTCTTGGGACTGATACTTTTGGGGCTGATACTATCAAGGCTGATGCTATCAGAACTGATGCTAGTAGTGCTATCATCATCACTGAAATAGACACTGCTGCTGCCAGCGCCCTCGCTCAACTCGCTAGTAGTAGTATCACCAACACTCAACAACAAGATATCATCGGTGTCTCTTCCTCCTCCTTCTCCTCTTTCTCCACCCACCACCCATTCTCCCAGTGCACTTCCTCGCAGAAAAGCTTCAACCCTGATCGGCTCCTGGCCGATGATTTGTCCTGCCAAGACGTGATTCTCGGTACTCCCCTCCCTGGTGTCACGGATCATCTCTACCATGTCGATCCCCATGTCGATCCCCATGCCGATCCCTCTTCTCCCTTGCCCCATCAATCCTCTCCTCTCCTCCCAAGCATCTCTGAAATGCTGAACAACGACACTCTGGCCGATCTCGGTCGCCACTTGCGTGCTGATGTCAGTCACTTGCCTGCTGATGTCAGTCACTTGCCTGCTGATGTCAGCCACTTGCCTGCCAATCTCCCGAACACACCTCCCCCCGGTACGCCATCCTGCTTCGCACAGCCCCTCTCCGAACTCGACCTCGAGTCGATTCAGGCGAGCGGTGAGATCAGAGATTTGATGCACTGGCTCCAATTCTGCCCCGAAAGCCTCGATTAAATCTTTCAGCTCTTTCAACTCTTCTTCTATCTCATCCGCAGATGCGACACAGAGCACGAGCGCATAAATCTCTGCCAATTTTTCGTCCATCTCTTCGATTGTGTCGGTTGTGTTTTTTTTGCGCAGTGCCACTTCTTCCTCGATCATGTTTTTAAGAATGTCTTCCAATTCTTCCTGTAGAGATAATTGCAGTGTTTGCATTTTTTCTTTATAGTTTCTGTATATGCTCAGAGTAAATTTGTTTGTGAGAACAAGTGATAATATATCCAGAATTTTTTTTTATCGAAATGCCGCCAAAGGCGATGCAAAGAATACCACCGAAGGTGATGCAAAGAATGCCACCGAAGGTGGTGAGTCGCAAAGCGACACCAGTATCATCATCATCAACAACAAAGGTGACAGGGAAATCTTCAGCGAAAAAGACAACAAACACAAAGGCACAATCATCAGCGACCACAAGAGGTCAAAGACAAAACTACACAAAAGCCATGTGTAAGCCCCCCGATCCAAACGCCGTCCGAGGTGCACCGCCCGAATTTCCATTGCCAGGAAACAAAGGTCGTGCTAGACCCAATCTCCCCGGGAAAATGATTCCGAATGGCATGCGTCAATACTATCGAGAAGTGCCAGGCCACTTGCTCGTCAACAAAGTCGAATACTAATAGTAATTCCCTTTTATTATTTGTTGGTGTCAAATACAGCCACGAGTTCTTTCACGCTTTTTTCTTTTCTTTTGATGGCGGTTTCTTTTCTTTTGATAGTGGTTTCTTTTTGGCTTCTTTTTTTAAGGCCTTTTTCCATGTTTCCACATCCCGTGTAAAATCTTCGTCTTCTTCTACTATCAACAATACAGTAGTGTCCTTTTTTTGTTGTGCTTCTTCTTTTTCTTGGTCTTCTTGGTCTTCTTGATCTTCTTGATCTTCTTGTTGTGTCAAATTTGCAAGCGCTTCTCGCCTTTCCTTGATGATATCTGCCACAATGGTCTTATCCTGATCTTTGTCCATCTTTTTCAATTTACGCAAATACTCTTTCTTTTCTGCCATTCCCATTTCCGCTGGCTTTCTTTTCTTTTTTGACAACACGGATTTCACGGGCACATACGGACGAACGACAAAGTCTGCTGTCTTTCCTTGCCTGTCAATAAAACTTAGCCAAAACTCATTGTTTTCCTCCTCCTGTGGCATATGTTTGAAACTCACACAAGAGCGATCTACTTCCATGTGGTTTGTCTCCAAAAAGATCCCCAGTTGTTGCTTCAGATTGGCAAGATTGCTTTCTGAATGATCCATCAAGAAATAATCTCCTTCAAAATCAAGTGGTACTTGAATCTCGAGTCTGGTGACCTTTGCTTTTTTGCCAGTATCTATATCCATACCGTCCTTCCCATGTAATTCTGGATGAAATAGATACTTGTACTCCAACTTGGCGTCTAATTCAGGGATGTGATACTTGTATTTATCATCCAATTGAAATAGACTACCTCCAAATCGATGTAATTCCAAAGGACTTCCTGCCACAGGTACAGGTCCATCTTCTAAACTCATGGTCTTTATCATCTCCATGTAAATGTCATAGGCATCCTTTCGCTCTTTCAGATCAATTCGTTGATTATTAATAACACTAGCAAGGAAACTAAACAAACAACCAAGATCACGAAAGGATCCTTGTCGACTCCCATACACGTCCACACCGTACGCGTTTGGGGAGAGTTCTCCGGTGTATTGACAGAGGTAGAGCTGCTTTCCGTGGACTGTCGTCGATTTCGGTTTCCGCAGATGTGAAAGCCTTGCATGAGGCAGAGGACAGTATCCATCCAATACTTTGAAAGCATCATGGTTGGCGTCCTCATGATCGGGATCGTTCTCTGGCTCTGGGTCGGCATCGACTCCTCCTCTCTTTTTTGTTGAGCGTCTGTCCATACCCATCCGTTTATCATCTTTGATGATTGGTTCACCACTTCTTGCTCGCTTCTTTCCTTTTCCACCACTACCACTGACCCCCGCACTTGTTCTCCCAGAATGGTCGTCATGTTTCGCTGTTGTCTGTTCCATTTCTTTTTAGTTTTTTGTGCGCTTTTTTTGATTTGATTTTCCTCCTTTTATAAAAAGTTTTTTTCGTGCTTTTTTCAAAAGCAGTAAAAGGGGGATTTTGTTTGTTTAGCGCTTTATATAGGGGTTGTCTTTTGAAACGTAAAGATATAGCCGAAAATATCGATTGTGTTTTTTTATATCTGATCAATGTCAAAAAATATACAATTCATACAAATCAGGAAAGAATGATCTCAAAGCGGTAAAAGAAAAAGAAAAAAATGTTAGAAAAAAAAAGAAGACAATCAATCATTTAAACAATTTCTTGAATTTTTTGCCGGCCTTCCCGATACTCTTTCCAACCTTTTTGGTAGCCTTGGTTACACTCTTGACAGCCTTTTTGGTTGTTTTTGCAGCATCCTTTGTAAAATCGGCAACTTCCTTTCCTGCTTTCACAATTTCCTTGGTGGCTGGCTTGATTCCCTTGTTCCATGCAGGTTTGAGTACATTTTTGTATGCTGGTTTGAGACCATCTTTATAAACTGCTTTTCCTGCCTTTGATGCAATTTTGGCTGCTCCAGGCACTCCTTTCTTTGCAAACCATTCTACTCCATCTAATGCTTTTCCAAGTGCATCACCCGTCGTACCCAATAATTTCCCAAGTGGACTCATTGTAAATGCAAACAATAGGCCACCTACCACCACACCACCCACGACCAACTTTCCTGTGGTTGTGTCAAGAAAGCCAACAGCCGCCGTGCTATTAGAAGAAGACATGGTTTTTTGCTTTGTTTCCGATTATCCTTGTTGGCTCTATGCCTTTTTCTTTTTTATGTTTTCTTTGTTTCTTGTCTGGTTGATCCTGTATGGCATATATATGTCTGGTTGTTATATCCGGCTCAGAAAATGCTGCTTTTCAAAATGATCAGCAAGTTTTTTTACATGGTATTCTGTAAAATCATTTGCGTAACTCTACGTTGGCCAGGTCGGAAGTTTTGAATGAAACGGAATACAAGTGCTCTCATTTCCATCACTGTCATCTTTCGAAGCATATTGGAATCCTTCCCAGCAATCTGTGCGATGTAGCGATAGATTGCACTTTTCATTTCTGGATCCTGGGGTCGGTTGGCCAGCAAACTGTCTGCATATCGCTCCAAGGAACCAACACTTTTTCCCGTGTTTTCATGTTCTGGTCTTTGGTAGGTAATGTCATAACTATGCAACACGGGGGCTTTTCTTTGCCCCATGATTCCATCACTGCCCGCATAAGGTAGGTCAAAAGCAAACATGGTGGGTTTTCCATCATAATCTCCGAAAACACTGTCGATTCTATTCGTAGGTGCCAAGAAATTTGTTACACTCTTTTCTACTGAATGAGAATCAATTTCATGCTTCTTTGTCCGTTCAACCAATGGTTCTCCTCGAATCGTTGCATTCCCTCCTACACTCAAATCTCTATACAATGCACTGGGCCTTGCTCCGTTTCCATAATCTCGTTGTCCTCTCACCAATTTTCCATGTTGTATAGCTTGAAAGGCTCCCCCTAAAGGATTCAAATTGCGTGCTGGAATCTCAAATCCCCCAACATCTTCATTCTGACGATACTTGAAAGCTCGGAACGAATTCGGGTACAATTTTGCAGGAAGGTCATAGGTCTTTTGTACTTGTAAATGATTTGCCATGGTTTAGGTTTTTTGTATTTTTTTAAGGTTCATCTACCCTGGAAAAAAAAGCCGACTCAAACGCGTTTGAAACGCCTTATCGCGTTTAAACGCGTTTCAGCGCAGCTAAAGCGTACCACATTTAAACGCGTTTCAAACGCGTATTTTTTTCCACGGTAAATAAACGATTTAACAATCAAATTCTCTTATTTATTTGAATAAATTTTTTATTAAATATTTTAACAAAAAAATTTCGCCGTTTATAACGTGATAAATAAACGGCGTTTATAACATTACGGTTTATAACGACGTTTAAACGAAGTGGTCCACGAGGTCCACGACATTTTCCACGAAGTTTTCCTGCGTTTTATAATGCGTTCTAAACGCGTTGACTTATGGCGTTTAAAAAAACCCGCGATACTTTTTTAATTAATTAATTTAGATTTTTTTCAAACAAACATGAACAATTATAAATTAAGTTTAGCGTGCTCTTATTG
>JAIYDG010000277.1 GCA_027487625.1 Bacteroidota bacterium | reverse complement strand
ATTTAACCAAAGATGATAGGTCGTTTTCATTCCATTCTCTCAGTATAAAATCATCGGTTTTTATCATTTCTAGTGAATTAAATCGTATTCAATTTAACCATTTTGTCAGGAATTCAGATAAGGTTTTTAGAATTCAGTTTGAAATACCTTTATTTGCATAGTACACTTGAGTAAGATAGACCACATAAAAGCGCCAATAGAGCAGGAATTAGACCTTTTTGAATCAAAATTCAGAGAGGCCATGAAGAGTAATGTTGCCCTTTTGGATACTATCATGACTTATATCGTAAAGCGAAAGGGCAAACAAGTTAGACCCATGTTTGTGTTTTATGCAGCCAAATTAATTGGTGATATTAACGAATCTACTTATCGCGCTGCTAGTATGGTAGAATTACTTCATACAGCAACATTGGTTCACGATGATGTGGTAGATGACAGTGATGAACGCAGAGGTTTTTTTAGCATCAATGCCCTTTGGAAAAACAAAATTGCCGTTTTGGTTGGTGATTATTTACTATCTAAAGGATTGCTTTTAAGTGTAAAAAATAAAGATTTTCATTTACTGGAAATAATCAGTGTGGCAGTTGAAGCCATGAGTGAAGGTGAATTACTTCAAATTGAAAAATCTAGAAACCTTAATTTATCAGAAGAAGTTTATTACGATATCATCAGAAAAAAAACAGCATCATTAATTGCTTCTTGTTGTGCCATTGGTGCTGCAAGCGCAGGAGCTACTCCAGAGCAAGTTGAGTTGATGCGTTTATTCGGAGAAAAAATTGGCATTGCGTTTCAAATCAAGGATGATTTATTAGATTATAATGATGATGATATTGGTAAACCACATGGAATTGATATCAAAGAAAAGAAACTAACTTTACCAATAATTTATACATTAAATAATGCTGATAAGGCTACAAAAAATTCCATTATCAATACCATTAAAAATCACCATAACAACAAACAAAAAGTTGATGAAGTGATTAAATATGTAAACGAACATGATGGTATAACTTATACAAGAGAAGCCATGAAGCGTTACAAACAAGAAGCGCTTGATATCCTGAAACAATTCCCCAATAGCGAAACTGCAGAAAGTTTAGCAGAGCTGGTTGAATATGTGATTGATAGAAAAAAATAAAAGAACCTGTTATGAAAAGTAAGTACGTGAAAAACACCATTTTCTTGCTATTCATTATTTACTCATCTTTCTTATCGGCACAAAAAAATCCCTACCTTTTTAGTAGCCAAATTGATAGTATTTTAGCTCATGATTCTAGTCCTTATAAATATCAAACCGCTTCATGGAACTATTCTTTTATTGGTGATTTTAAACGTGCTATTGAAGTAAAGGAACAGCAATTCCCCAATGCTAAACCGGGCAAACCAAGCACAGAACAAATAGAATTTTTCAAAAAGTATTCCGCAGTTAATGCTAAGAATCAAATTTTAAAAGAAGCTGCAAAAACCAGAATCGTTATAATTAACGAAGCGCATTATATGAGTTTGCATCGTTCTTATTTAAGTGGATTACTTGAGGATTTACATGGTTTGGGATATAATTTTATTGGATTTGAAGGCTTAAGCTATGAAGATACTTTGCTTAATTCGAGGAAATATCCGGTTTTGAATTCTGGGTTTTATGTTGTTGAACCGTGTTTCGGAAATTTAATTAGAGAAGCAATAAGGAATGAATATTTTGTTTTTGCTTATGAGCAGAAATTCAATGATAGTCTTCAGGAATTAGTTGGACGAGAAAAAGCTCAGGCAATGAATATTATGAAGTTGATGGAGCTTCATCCCCAATCAAAATTTGTTATTTATTGCGGATATGATCATGCTGTAGAAGATACCTTAAAGAATTTTATGGGTTTGCCTATGGCAGGTCAGTTAAAAGCACTTAGCTCCATTAATCCATTCACGATAGATCAAACTCAATTGAGTGAATATTTTAATGTTGGAAGTAGATTCAGGAGATTAATGGAGTTGGATTTTGATGCTTTGTATATTGATAGCAACGGGACATTATTTAATAGAGCAAGTATCCCTAAGGTGATAGATTGTAATGTTTATCATCCCAATACGGAATACAAATTTAACAGACCTACATGGTTAATTACTAAACATACTAAGTTCAGGCAAATTCAATCAAAAATAAAGATAGGATTTCCTTGTTTAGTCAAAACCTATTTAGCAAATGAAGACATAAATATTGCAGTTCCATTTGATTTAGTTGAATTAAAATCACCCGATGATGAAACAGCAATATTATTATCAAAAAATAGTAAGCATAAATTGGTCATTCAAAATAGGATAGGTGAAACCCAAATAATTGAAATAAAATAGTAAAGCGGTCAACGTATTTTAGGCATTTACACTTTAGCCAATTGCCAATAGCTAAAAGCCAAAAGCCTTCTTAATCTATCGCTTCCAAAAACTCTTTCATCAACAAAAATGCTTCATTGTATTTGCTGAAAGTTACTGCTTCATAAGTATCACCTACATCATGGTATTGGTGATAATCTCCCATCAAGTAAATAAACATTGAAGGTACTCCTTTTTCTGAAAAGTAATAATGGTCGCTATTTGCAGCTTTACCTCTTGCATTGATTACTGGTAAATAAGAACCAATACTATTGCATGTTTTTAATAGGTCAAACAATTCGGTATGAACTGTTCCATTCACGGCAGTTAGTCCTTTATCACCTGTTGCCATTAAATCAAGGTTCAATAGGAATTTTATTTTTGATAAAGGCAAAACTGGATTTTCTGTATAATACAATGAGCCTAAAAGTCCGGCTTCTTCACCTGCAAAAGCAATAAATAAAACAGAATATTTTGGTGGTTTTTTGCTGAATGTTTTCGCCAAATCTAACATCATTGCAACACCGCTTGCATTGTCGTTAGCACCTGGAAATATGGCAAAATCACCCATTTTACCTAAATGGTCGTAATGAGCTGTAACTACTAAAAAGCTATCAGGTTTTTCTTTGCCTTTTATTATACCAATTACATTTTGTGTTGCATGGTATGATAAGGTAGATTCAACCCTTAATTTCATTTTTAGAATGAGTTGTTTAATTCTATCTTTTTTAATGCTAATAATTGGAAATGGCGCAAACTCCATGGCCACACTCCACATAAGAGCTTCCTTTTCTTTGTATAATAAACCTTTGGCTTTGATTTCGTTTTTTAAAATCAAATCAGCTCTTTCGGCATGAATGAGTTTAAAATCTTTTATTTGATCAACAATCAGAAAAGT
>JAIYDG010000683.1 GCA_027487625.1 Bacteroidota bacterium | reverse complement strand
TGGCCATTTTGCAATGAAATTTGAGTTGTGCACCCCTGGTTTAGACAACCTCAAAAATGTTCGCATTAATTTTAGAATGAAACTGCCGTGAAAATTTAAGGAATATTTTTAGTATGATAAAAAATTTACTCACCCGTAAAAACTGAAGACATTATAGTCCGTGATGAGTTTGAGCAATTTTTTTTCCAACTGTCCAACCAAAGTTTGATACCAGGCTCTTGTTATGAGTTTAGGTTCTGAATCAACCTGCTGACGTTCGCACCAGTTGTTGTAAACATCAAAATGCGTCAATTTGTACGCTCTTATCAATTCCAGGAGAGGTTGCGCGATCGCTTTCTTGGCACTTGTCGCAATTTTTTTTTGGCGTTTTACGTGTGCCCAATATGAGCGCATCATTGCATACAAGTCTTCTTCGGCATCAGATGCAGCGGTAAAAACAACAACATCATCGACGATCAAACCGCCTTCTGTTGTCAATTTATCGGTGTGTGCAATCATTATGGGTTTTTGAACTTTCTTAAAGTGGCCCTCCAAACTTGCTTGATCAATGGTCCCGTAAGATATACCTCCGATTTGTTGAACAGGTGGTTCCAAGTGCACTTGAACAGTCATAGATTCAATGTCCATCGAAGCTACAGATAATTCACTTAACTGTTCAATAATTGAAGCATTTTCAGGTGTGTCAGCTCCGAGAAAATACAGTAATTCAGCAATATCCAAAGTGTAGGTACACAAGCGTTCTGGTCCCCTTTGATTCATGTTCAAATTGTACTCTTCTGAAGAACATGTGGAACAAGAACACAGTCTTCCTTTCTTGCTTGTGGTGGCATCATCATCGGGATCTTGTTGGGAAGCTGGAAATTTTCGTTTGAGTTGTTTTTTTCGTAATTCAATTGCCAAAGCTTTTCTTTGTTCATCAAGAGAAACTTTGGGAATTCGAGCAAAGTTGCTTGAAGCCGGCTTATCGCGACGACTTGTTTTTTTGTATTGAGCAATGACTTCTTTTCTGTAAGCATCTTTCAACTCACAAGCAAAAGTGTTACCGTAAAAACAAACACAAGTTTCAAACTCCTCCAATTGCAAAGAACTCACAGAGGATTCTTCAATTTCGTGTGGCTGAGGAGCGATGACTCCCAGATTGAAGAAATATGAATATTTTGGATTTTGACGACGAACCACAAATTTATCTGCATTTTTTTGGTTGAAATTTAGTCGACAAAAATTGACCAAAATAACTTTTTTTTCCCACAGAGTCCACAAATCTTTGAGACGAAAAGTCAATTCACATATAGACGAGATGGCAAAAGGAGGAGGTTGTAGTTGAAGCACTTGGGACAGCAAAACTCCGTAATCATCTTCTGAGTGATTGATCCTCATGCGCCAAAATTCAGAAGCAAAAAACGGACAGCTGGTATCCAACAGGTCATCAAGACAATGATCGAATTTGTACAGTTTTCTGGAAGCTGTCAGCACATAAAAAACTCCAATTTTCTCAGCCTTGTTTCTAGCTCTCATTATTTTCCATTTTTGAGATGAAGTCAGTGGTGGCGTTTGTGAAGAACCTTCGCCGTCGTTGCCGTCTTCTTCTTCTTCGTCCAAATTTACAGAAACCAAGTTGTTATTGAATGCACGAAAATCGTGATAAATTTCGAAAAAACTCCAAGATTCATTGGTAAAATATATAACGATATTTTTTCCAATTAATTGGGCTAACCTGTTGATATCGGCGTGTGAATTGAAGGTGAAAAAAGCTGGCTCTTCGGTTGGCTGTCGAGGATGAAACATTGAATTTCTTATTTTCACTTCTTGGTTTGGTCTGGATTTTAAGCACGAAAGATTTGTTTCTTCATCCACAAGTGTAAAAGGTTTGAAATATTCGGCATAAACACTTTCTGCCGACAACGGAGGACAGCACGTTTCTAAAACAGCCTTTGACAAACAAATGGTTCCGTTTCTTGTGAGATCGAGACCTTTTTGTAGACGAGCCTCTTCACGACGTGGCAAAGACATTGTTTTTTTAATTTCTACTCGTCGACTTTACGTCAATGTAACGGTAAATTAAGTAGACAATATTAACAAAACTGTGAATATGCACATTGGAATTTTGAAAAGCTCCTCGGTGGGCAGCAATCAAAGTTTCTTGATCAAAAGAAGTAGGAATTGAGTCAACGTCTTCCAAGATTTTCACCAAAATAGTTTCTCCGTACTTCAATTCGGGAGCCGCACCAGAAATGTTATCTGCTCTATGATCGTGACCGTAAAAAATTGAGTAACTGCTTCCCGTGGAATCTGTTATTATTGCGTTAAAAGTTACAACAACTTCAAATCCACTTTCAGGCGACACAGTGTGTTCTTGAAACAGATTGAAAAAAACTTTTCTTAAGGTTGACTTTATAATGCCTGAGTCGAAGTGAAATCTGACAGTTGTTTGAAGTAAACTGCCCAAATTAAGACCTGCAATTCTAACAGCTTTTGTTGCAATGGCTGGTTCTTGAGAAGTCAATCTTTTATGATTATACATTAACTGTTCAACACTTGTCGCGTAGGATACATTTCTGGCAGCAAAACGTGATCCAGAACGTAATGTACCTCTGTCCATTATTACAATGATTAATTATAAAATCTGCCAAGATTTTCTTTTCTATATATAGGCAGTCAGCTTCTCTCTCAATTTGAGAGAGAAATTAATAAAAAACGTGTGCACAAAAAGGCTACAAAAAATGTTCCATATAGATAACCGCTTGAACAACATTATTAAATAGGGCTCAAAAAATATAGATTAAAAATCTTACTTTTTTTGATTTATTGAAGCGAAGTTTTGTCAAGATTTAAAGAGCTGATTATGAAAAAATGAGAACAGAAACGTAATAAGATGAAGAACACCGATTGCGGAGGGGGATGAGGGGGAGAAAAAAAGAATCGGTTCTTTGCAACAGTTGTTTTATTTGTGCGCTTTCTTTGAGATCGATCCGTTCGGTTTGTTCAGTTTTTGAAATATCGTCAAAATGTCCAGACCTGTTTTTGAATGGAACACAAAAAAAAAAACTTCAACTTCTCAATACGAAGTTGAAAAGAAATGGATGATCTCGTACGAACATACGACATCGAACAACGGAACATTTTACTTCAAAGCCGGAAATAAAGACTACACTCTCGACGGAAACGCAAAATCGCCTAGCGGAAAAGCCTTGGTCTCGGAATTTATGCTAAAGAAAAAATATGAGTAAGTTAATATTTTCTCTGTTGTAATAAAGCAATTTCATTTTTTTCATATTTGTTCGAAACTATCATTTTTATTCGCTAATAAAAAATATTTTAAAAACAAATCTATAATAAACTAATTTTTTTCAGGACTCTGTTTCATCTGTGCGGGTACTTTTTCCTCTTTCGTTTTGTGGACGCTTCCAAAGAGTACAAACCAGACACCAAAATCATTTTCGACATTCCAACTGCTGTTTCTTTCTTTGCAAACGATCCGACCGAAACTAAGGCTGTCATCAGCGAAAAAGTCAGAACCCTGGTGAAGGCTTGGAACAAGGCTTACGAAAAAAAAATAAATGTAAGCATTTGTTTTTGTTACTTTGACAAAAAGATTTTTTCACTGTGCAAAAATAGAGTTATTGTTCTGTGCAAAAATAGAGTTATTTTTCCAATTCTTAAAATATATTTTCACATTTTTTGCAGAAACTCAACGATCGATCACCTTTTTCCGAAGAAGTCGTCATCTCCAGCTCGCTGAAAAAAGATAAGAAAGGTGTTATGCAATCAACTAAATTAATTTTAGGAATTTCAAATTGGCATTTTAATCGCGACACGCAACACCTAGCTGAAGGACCCAAGTGTAAGCTCGAGGATATCAACCTCAGTTTCAAGTTAGCCTCGACAGCCTTCAACGTGGATGAGGCAGGCGCTTCGACCTCGGCAGCCTCGAAAGAACAGCAGCTAAAATACGATCGAAACGGAGTGACTGTGCCATACGCTGCATTTTGCAGTTTGATGGAACAATCTCTCTTTTTCGATTATATTGCCAACATTAAAGAGCAGTATGAAAAATATGAGGGTGAAATAAACAAGGCAAGCCCAGAGATTGAAGAAACCGACAACAGAAAAGATCATGAAATTGAAGAAGAAGAAGAAACAATTGGCAAAAAACGACAAAAAAGAGGGAAAAATCTAACCGATTCTGAAGATGAGGAAGAAGGAGATCCTGGTGCTGCCGAGGAACTAATTTCCACAGAATCAAATCAACAAAACCAAAAACATCAGCAAATCTTATCGAAAACATCCACCAGAAGAGGAAGTAAAAAATCATTGCTTTCGACTCCACCTCATCTGCCTTCATCTCCACACACATAATGACGAAAAGCGATCCTGGACTGCGCGATGTGCCCTACGGAACCTGTCTAATTCTTGGACGGTATCAAAAAAAATTCTTTTTTCTTTTGTGTGTATAAATAAAGCAAACCATGAATACTTTTTCAAAATAAAAACATTTCAAGTGATTAAAATCTTGGTATTTTCTTAAATAAAATAAAATATATAAAGTACATCTGTATTTCTTTAGTTCGGGAACGGGAAAATCTACACTACTGCACAAAATTGTTAAAGAAAACTGCTCCTCAACAGATGAAGAACAGAGTTCTTACATAAAAAATTTCAAGCAGAAAAAAAAATCTAATTTATATTTGGTAAATGTTGAATCTAGCGATGTTAAAATGTACAAAAAAAGTTTCGATAATGTAGAGTCAATTGAATTTGATGCTTTGGAGAATACAAAACGAAAGTCTTGTATTGTTGTAGAAGATATTATTCACATGACGAAAAAAAATGAGGCCACCCTTAGACAAGCTATTAATTTTCAAATGCATCACAAATTGCAAAAGATAATTTGTGTTACACACTCCATATATAAAACAAATCTTTTTTCAATTTTAATGTTCTTTCATTATATTATAATAACAAGTGCGGCTG
>JAIYDG010000376.1 GCA_027487625.1 Bacteroidota bacterium | reverse complement strand
TACCATAGCATTACTGCTTATCCAATTGCTATTTGAACCACTTAAAGCAAAGTTCAGTAAATTACCATTTCTATTGTTGCCAGAAATATCCGTTAAAATATTAATTCCGGTATTTGTTGCTGATGGAGTTCCTTGATCGAAATTATAGTAAGCCAATAAATTTTGTGGCAATACACTTACAGTATCTGCCATATCTGCTTCTATTTGCTCTGAAGTTAAGGCTTGATTATAAAACCTGAACTCATCCATTCTACCATTAAAAAATCTGATATTTGTATTACTTCCAATATTAAATTGAGTTGGATTAAATGGATTATTAGAAACAGTAATTGGCGCTTGTTCTCCATTCACAAAAGCTCTTGTGATACCATTAGAACGTGTTACAGCAACATGGTACCATCTATTTGTACTTGGGAATGTAAAACCTGAATAAATATGGCCAGTAACTCCGCCAAGTAAGATGTTTAATTTCCCTGTAGCATCAATATTTAAGCTAATGCCATTTCCCGTTGAACCATTATCAAAACCATAAGAAAACAAAGCCTGATGATTTACAGATAATGTAGTAGGATTTATCCAAGCTTCCATCGTAAAATTAGCAATATGGCCCATTGGCATATTAGGCACTAAAACTCCATCTTGGTTGCCATCGAATGCCAAACAATTTCCTGGAGGATTTAGAACATTTAATGTACGAACCTGATTGGTTGGACTAATTGCACCAGAGCCTGTAAGATTAGATTTATCTGCTCTAACTCTATAATAATAATTTAGGTTAGACTGTAAGCCTGTAATTTGTCTTGAAAAAGTTGTATTTCCTGAAACAAAAAATGGAGAACCAGTAATCTGAGTAGTGAAATTTTCGTTAGTTGAGACATCAACAAAATAACCAGTTACTAAACCAACAGGAGCGGCTTCCCAATTTACAGTAAATGAAGATTCGGTAATATTACTAGCTGGTAATAGTTTAGGAATAACCATTGCATAACTTTCAACATAGTTACTAGTTGTAGAAAGCGTTAATCCGAAGTTAATGAGTGTTCCATTATTTGCAGGTGATTTTAAATCAGCTAATTCTGTAAGCCCTGTATTGATAGAACCTGCAATACCTTGGTCGAATCTGTAATAATCTACCAAACCAGTTGAACTTGGGTCAACTTGATTATTCATATTAGCCCTAATTTGCTCTTGGGTTCTTACGGTATTCCAAATTCTAAATTCATCTATTCTACCATTAAACAATGGGTCAGAATAATGAGATCTTCCTATCCAGTTTTGTGTGGTATTTCCTAAATCTGATGGTTTAATTGTAATTGCATTATTTTCATCAACCAATTCACCGTTAATATATAATTTACCAGTATTTGTTAAGTCATTTAAGGTAATTGCAATATGGTACCATTTGCCAATTTGAAAAGCTTGGTTTGATTGTAATTCTTGGGAAAGAGAGCCATTGTAAATTTCGAATAAACCGGAATTTGAAGGACCTCTACCAGGTGATGGAGTAAATAATATATACTTTGAAGTACCAGTACCAAAATCAAAAACCCTTTGCCAAGTGTTATTATTATTTAATAGAAACCAAGTTTCAAAAGTTACATCTTGAAGATTACTAACTATGCCACTTGGGAGTACTACATAATCATTTGAACCATCAAATGCCAATGCATTTCCAGGAGCAGAAAATGGAATTTCAACTGTCACAATTTCCGTGAAATTACCCTGTCCTGTTAGATTAGTTTTATTTGCTCTAACTCTGAAATAATATCTACCTGGCAACAAACCTGTAATTGATTTCGACAATTCTGTTGAAGCCAAAGTAAAAGGTGAACCAAGAATTGGATTCGTTAATAATGGATTGGTATAAACTTCTAAAACATAATTATCAACTGTACCATTTAATGGTGCTAAAAAACTAGCTGTAAATCCATTTGAACTAATTGAATTTGCTTGTAAGCTTCTAGGAACTACTGCTGCATAACTTTCAACCCAGTTACTACTTGTTGAGCTTAAACCAAAGCCTAAAAGTGTTCCATTATATAAATTAGCTGTTGCATCATTAAGCGTTGTAATCGTTGTATTTGCTGAAGCAGCAGTTCCTTGATTAAATTTATAATAAGCAAGTAAACCAGTAGGAAGAGTTGAGCTTAAATCAAACATATCATTTTGGATTTCTGCTTGAGTTCTTGCTGTTGTATAAATTCTTACTTCATCCAGGCTACCATTTGTAAATTCAGATGAGCCATTAAAACACCCTAAGAAAGCATTTGCTGTTACTACTGGTAAGGCAACATTAGCAGAGTTTCTTTGAGCAACCAATTGTCCATCTAAATAACTTTTAAAACCATTGGTTGTATTTCTTTGCCAAGTCATGGCAATATGATGCCATCTTCCATCATTGATGCCGGTACCCATTGAAAGACCATTTCCTGAGCCTCCATCACTTGAGATGATATGGGTTTGAGAGCCTACTGATCCACCCCAGCCGGCAATAATGTAGTTGTTTCCATTTTGTAAGCGAACAGCAGATTGTGGATTAGTCCCCCTAAACCAATATTCAATGGTAATAGCGGAATTACTGGCAGATGTAGCAGCAGTTACCATTGAATTCGGTAAACTTACTCTATCATTGCCACCATCAAAATTTAAAGCATTGCCCGGCTGCTGGGCAAACAATGGGCTTATTGAAATAAAAAGTAAACTGTATAAAAACAGCATCCTTTTTGCCCAAAAAATTCTCTTTGCTTGTAAAAGATGTTTCATATGAATGATAAAATTATTTGATACTATTTTATCATTAATAAGTCAGCTAGTTAAAATTTTAGCTCAAAAAGCCCTTTTTTGGGTACCAAATGTTAAAATTATGGCACAAAAATCTATGCTAAAATCAATTTTTACATTCTATTTATCAAAAAAATCAACACGAAACATCTTAAAAATCAACTAAAAACTGTAATTCTTTATAAATTTTTGAGAAGTACAAAAGGCTATGTATTTAAACATGAATTCCTTTAAAAGTAAAAATATAAGCTACACCAGCATTAGAACTTGTTTTTGAAAAGGAACCATCCAATTGTTTAATTAATCCGCTAATTAACATCGTTCCTAATCCTTCATGTTTAATTCCATTTTCCTCCTGAATACCAATTCCATTATCAGAATAAATCATTTCAAAGCCAGCATTGGTATTAACTAATTTCAAAATGATGTTTCCTGTACTTCTGCCACCAAAAGCATATTTAAAGGAATTAGTTAAAAGTTCATTTGTTATTAATGCCAGAGGAATCAAAGTATCAATATTAATTTTAACAGCTTCGCAATGAATATTTGAGCCAATCTCTTTATCACTCATTTTATAGGCACTATTTACTGTTTTATATAAATTTTCGAAATAACTCTGACAGTTAATTGTTGTTAAATCTTCCTGCTCGTATAAATTAATATGAACCAATGCCATACTGTTGATTCTACTTTTGGCATCTTTAAAAATTTCGAGCATTTTTTCATCTTTAATACTTCGCTTTTGCAAGTCTAAAATCCCAGAAATAACAGACAAATTATTTTTTACTCTATGATGAATTTCTTTAATAAGAATGCTTTTCTCATCGTTTTGAGCTTTAATTATTGCAGTTGATTTTTTATTAATACTATATGCTCTATACAAAACAAAAGTGATGATTAACAAAACTACAATTCCTGATATTGTAAATAAAATAATGAGGTTCTGACGTTTCATTGATTCTACTTGTAATACTTCCTTTTCATAAGTTTCTTTATCAAATTCCAACTTTGCTTGCATGCGTGCAGCATCCTTATAATGCTTCTGACTCCTGATACTGTCATTAAACAATTCAGAAAGTTCCTTATAATACAAAGCTGAATCATATCTTTTATCAGCTTTATAATAAATACATAACTGGTCTGCAGCTTGAATTCCTATAAATAATTGTTTCGCTTTTAAACCCAAAGCCAAAGCCTCGTAAGATTTTTGAATAGCCTCTTTAACCTTCCCCATTTTAAAAAGAGAAAACGACATAATATTGGGTAGTTGTGGAGAATGAATGCCATATCTTTTATCAAGACTATCAGCAATTTGAATATACTTCCAAGCAGAATTTATATCGG
>JAIYDG010000450.1 GCA_027487625.1 Bacteroidota bacterium | reverse complement strand
GATTCTCAGGCGATCAGAGCGTTTGCCAGGAAAAAATCTCCAACAATACACTTTCTTCTCAAGAGAGCTGTCCTCCAGATTTTGAAAGTAACATTCTAATACGGACAGCATTACGATTCCTGTGAAACAGGCGACAAACAGACAAAAAAATGCAAAAGGATTGTTCAAGACACAGGACATATGGACTTACGAGCAACATCCGCACTTTTTCGCTTTTTGAATTCAAACTGGTCTGTCCCGATATAGTTCTGCATAAAGTATCAGTTAGCTTCTCACTCTTTGGTTGTATCGTACTGTCTTCATCAGCATTTCTGTGTTCAAAGTTAAAGTATAAAATAAAAGTAATGAACATGAAAATAAAGGAGCCGCATGCGATTGGAATGTGAAACCTACCATGTCATACCAGGTGAAGAAATTGTCGTCATCAATAACGCACCACCTCCACCTCCATCTCTCGCCTCCAATGACGGGTGCTGTGGAGGCTTTGAAGAGCCAACCATAGATCTTGCCCATGGGAAACTGGGGATTCGATATGCATGTTATATAGAGCTTGGAAATCGAGAATTTGAATAGTCGTTAGAGCAGAACGTACGGTTCTTTCGTCGAAAAGTGGCGCAAAAATTGTTGGCAGCATTTGCTCTGACGACTAAAATGTTGATAATTTCTCATATTAAAACCAACCAATTTTGATAATCCATAAGAAAATTCATAGCCTAATTTTGAAAACGTAGCAGCAAAGATAAAAGCATAATCATCAAAGAAACATGTTGCGACAATTTCGGGGTTAACGGCTGATAGAGTCATCGTCGGAGTGAAATCGAGAGGGCGTTGTGAATAAGAAATTTTGCACAAGATAGAAAGCAAGAAAATGTGTAATGTTGTTGAAAAGAATGATGTGTAGCGAACCGTTTTGATCAAATCACGATAATGCTCGGATTGGAATATTGTGATAGGCAACGTTGCTCTGAAAGTCTTTCCTTGCCAGATGGCCGTGACTACGAGGGTGTAAGTGACCGTATAGGTCGCATTCTCAAGAACGGTGGGTGTGAAATGATGATTGCTGGCTGTCACTGATTCCAGATCTCGTTTGCTTTTTATGACCGCATCGCCAATAAAGAACGGCACTTCCAGACTCAACGTTTCTTGGCGAGTAATGACCGAAATAGCTAAACAAATTACACTGAGAAAAACGGCCAGCAAATGGATACTCATGCATGCACAAAAAAGCCATTGGGTAATGCAATAATCAATCCCTGAGCCAGGATTCCATAATTGCCTGTTTCTTTGGACGCAATTGTTTCTGTGACAGAGCAGCGTTCCCTTGTGGATCCTTGAGGAGGCTCGACACTGACCGTTCGCTCCAACGAGACAAATGTAATAATCTTGGCATACATAGTGCAATTGTTCAGAAGGTGTATTGAAGAAGAAAAGTACAACATTGTCTTTGCAATACCGTCTTTTACTATGGACAATCATTAATCATGGAAAAAATAGACAAGATAAAAACAAAGTTTACATACCCTGACAGAGTCGATGTCTTGTTGGACGGGTACGACAGTCTCCCATGGAAATTGAGTGATCTTCAGATTGACCTGTAACTCATCAGCAACTCGACAACAAACACCCAACTCGGGCTTTCCTTCCCAGACAAAACCTGCTCCCTAGTTCGTATAAGCATGATTGAGATTTGTATAATGATGTGTATACTGATAGTAACATCTTCGAGTTGCAAAGAGATACTATTCTTGAACAAAGTCAATAACAAAAAATTGATTGTTTTGTTTGAGTTACATCTTCAAGGACAGCATGTGCTTGGAAGGGTCCCTCTTGCTCGATCTTGAATGATGTTTCTGGAGAAGATCGCAACGCAAGATTCTTGCTGTCAAGTAGATCTCCGACGCACATCAAACTGGATGAACTACAGAGCACAGAGGTAAATAAATGACCTTTATCGTTTTGATATATGTATGAAACAAATCTAGATTGATATGTGTTTATATATATGAAACTAATGTTGTCGAAGATATGAATTTCATTTGTCCGACCGGTAATGTATCATATCGCAATAAGATATCAACACAAATTGTGCCTCAACGAGTGAAAAATATGCAAGGAAATGAAAAGCCACTGATGTGTGAACAGAGGCTACCTGGAATGAAGTACACCTCCATCAAGGCGTGTCATTGTCGCCTCAACAGTATACGTGCATCGAGCCATGGTCCGGAATTGGGAATCCCTGTTCATAGAAATAGAAAAACGAAAAATAATTCAATTTAAAACAAGAATGAATTTACTGATATTTCCACACACAATTTCACAGCAAAATATGTTCCATGAATGAGATAGAAATTGAATGCAATCCTCACTTTCCATGACCAGGGTGATGGAAAGTCGGCGGTATGTTTCGCGGGAGCTGTGACCAAACAACATTAGTACTTCTTGTCTGCCTCACTTGAGAAGCAAAATGGAAGTGGAACATGTTGCAAGTATCCAAAGCAGCCTTGGATAACATGTCAAAGAAAACACCGAGAGAAGGTTCAAGTCGATTGTCTACTGAAGAAGTACAAATAAATAGAGGAAACAGTTGAAGAAAACAAACCGATTTTCCTCATCGCTTACAAATGTATACATATTTAGACAGATGTGAACGATTTGTATGATT
>JAIYDG010000126.1 GCA_027487625.1 Bacteroidota bacterium | reverse complement strand
CTTTTTCTTCTGGTATAGAGACTGGCGATCTCCAGTTTCTCTTTTCTGTTGATTCTCTCCCTTCTATTGATTTTCTCTTCTTTGTTGATTTTCCCCCTTCTATTGATTTTTCTTTTCTTGAGGTATGGACTACGTTTTTTATTGTTTCTTTTGATTTTTGTCGTATGGACGCAGAGTTTGTGTTGTGTTGAAAAAGATGTATTTTGAGATATCTACCATGATCATCCTCACCCTTGCTCTCACCTCCCTCATCCTCACCTCCCTCCTTGATTTTCATTGTTTCATGATTCGCAAATCACCATGGGGAATCGCGACCCTAACCCTGACGATGTCAATCTTCTTTTCTGTTGATTTTCTCCTGTGTTGATTGTCTCTTGTATTTCTTTTTTTTTTTTTTTTTCATTTTTGTTCCCTTTGACGATGTTTATTGTGTTTCCTTTCTTTTCTCTCTTGGTTTTTCCATGGATTATTTTTGTTTTTGGATTGTTTCTCTTCTGATACTTTCTTTCCTTGTGGATATATCCACTGTGTTTTCCCTGGACATCGAGATTTACTCTTCACTTTGTTTTGTTTTTTGGATATCCCTGATGCTTCTTGTATTACTTTCCTTTTTGTGCGGATTTGATATTTTCCTTGTGTTTGATCAATTGTATCCTTATGTTCGTTTTCGATTTTCTTTTGGTCTCCCTTTTTTTTATCAGTGTTTTCCTCTCTCACTATGTTGTATCTTGATTCATTTTATTGTGTCATGAATTTTTTTGTGATCAGTGAGAGTGTGGTAAAAAAAAAATCATTTGTGTTTAGTTTTGAAGGAATCGAACTGTGATTGTATATGGAGACTTCAAGTTGTGTTTGTTTATTGATAAAAACGGATTGACAGGGATTAGTGGAAAGTGGACGTAGAAAGAAAAAGACAGAGTAGGGGATGAAAAGATCAGTTCTTTTGTCTTTATGAATTTGCTTGTTGTTATGCCAGTTTTTATATTTGTCCAGAATGTTTATTTGTTGATCTTTTATATTTTCCTTTTTTTTGGAAAAAAGGTTGTGGTATTGAATCCATTTATTCGAGTTTATGAATACGAAATGGATGATATTTTGGACACGTTGATCCATGTGTTGAGATAAAACTGTTTACTCTGCAAAGTGTCCAAAGGGAACGACCGAGACAGAAATGATCTTTTCATTGAGAAGTTGGATTTGTTTGAGTAGCTCAGTGTTTAGTTGATAGAGATTGTCAATCTGTGATTGTAAATCCAACGCTGGCATTTCAGTTTGAATTGAAGCATCGGCTGTTTTCATGTTAGTCAGGGCCTCTGTAGGTGGATTATGAGCAATTGAAAAATATGAGGACGTGATAATGAAAGCAGAATATTTAAAAAGACACGAGAGGACGACAATGAATACAACAAATACAGAGGACAGAAGAGGACATGGATTGTCATCAGGGGACATCAAGAGACGTCAATAAAGACAGAGGACATGAGACAACATCGATTGGCATCAAAGGACATCAATTGGCATCATAAGACACCAAAGGACATCAGAGGACATCAGAGGAAATTGATGAATATTCTTGATACAAAGGACACCAGAGGACATGAGCAGAGACATGAGACATGAAGGGGGCGATGCAGATGACTATGTCGATGATTTGCAAAAGAGATTTAAAAAAAAGGGGGACAATGTGATGCGAAAAAAAGAATGAGAGGTGAAAGAGAATAACAATGATATTGAAAACATTCGAAAAAAAATGGATTTAGACATGATACCTTTCTTTCTCTGCCTCTGCATCCTTTTGAGTTGCCTCCAGTAACGCCTCCTGTCTTCCTCATCTTCAAAGTAAGTTTTTACCATGTTTTTCCTATTGCTACAAGTTTGTGAATGATTTTAATTTTTATTCCAATGCCAATTTCTATGTTTCCTTGGTTAGATTAACTTTACATTTGAATGGTCTACATTGAGTTTGTTAGAATCAGCTTTTACTAACATGTCCTTTATTTTGTTCATTTTGAATATATGTATATAATTATAATTATAAAAATATTCATCACTCACTTTTATTGCATGACCTTGATGAATATATTTTGTATCATTCACTTTATTATTCACATAAATTGCAAAAAAAGACACACTTCATATCCTTTCACTCATAGAGTTAGGATACTACACAAATTTGAACAGGCATGAGAAAAGTGGGACAAGAAAAAAGTAATAGTTTTGCAAAACTATTCTTTCAAAAACAAGCCAAAATGAGTTTATGGTTTGAAATTTACTTGTATTATTCCTGGATTTCCATCCTTTTTTTATTTTTATTTTTATTGTTTTGCTTATATATTGTACTCTATTTCGTTTTGTCTTTGTTTTGGTCATATACAATGTATGATTTATTTTTTCTTTTGTATATAGCTTTCCGATTTTTCTATTTATATCATGATATTTTTCTTCAATTTGTTTTATTTTATCATATACAAGATTGAATGATTACTGTCTTTCGATTGATAATTATATCATTTTCAAGCACTCTTTCCTTTTTTATAGTAAAGTTAATTTTCATTTACAATATTATTCGGTTTGTCTTTTAGAACTTGTTATTAAACTTTTTTTAAGATTTTTAATTATATTCTTTTGTTAGTTTTCCTTCTAAATTCTATAATTATTTACGATTCTAATGGATTTTTCAAAATGAATATCTATTTTCCCTTCTTTTCATTCCATACATCAATACATAAAAAGTGTAAACATGATGTCACAACTTCATGGAATGATGTTTTTTTAAAGAATCCATTTCATATTCTTCCATTCTCTTGATCGTTTTATTTCAAGTATGTCAAAGTACACTTATATACTGATCATGTCTTTATCATTATCTTCAATATTATAGATACTATTGAATCCTCCCTACAAAAATATTTTCAAATACTTGATTTATTTTCAAAGGTAATGTCATCATTATCATTTTAAACTCTGCTAGGCACCAAAACAGTTGGATCGTCGTCCTTCTTTTGTTTGAAATTTTTTTTTCATCATTTTCCCTCTTACATTATCCTATCTTATATATTCTAAATGGATACAAGTTTGGTCACTTTCAGAATCCATTCTTTCCTTCTCCTCCTTCCTTTCTTACTCCCAGTCTCTTTCTTACTCTCGCTGTCTTTCTTTTTTTTTTGATAATTCGTGTACTTGGTTTTTTTTTATAAAAAGGGTTTCCATCATAATAAAAATATAATTTTTATTTCTATATCAAGTGCATATGCACTTGATTTTGAATTGTTAGACAATAAAACTAGACATCCATATGTCAACAAAACCCACCCTTATTCTATAAATGTAAAGAGACAAAAAAAAAAACATCCTCCTTAATTTATCATTCTCATCTGATATGAAATTGATCTTTGCATTCAATTTTCCGTTGCTTGCATAACATTTATATACTTGATACAACCTATAAATATCCTTTTTCTTGTTTTTATTCTGTATATGAGGACTAGGTCATTTTTTGGGTGATTCTTTTCATCAAGTACTTTCCAACTTAATTAATCTCAACTTTATCATCTTACGTTAGAAAAGTGTTTAAAGAAAAGATAGGTTATATTTATGGAAAAAAAAGGAATTCTGAAGAAAGATTTAGAAAGAGGGTATGATTTATTCCCTGGATAAAAGAAAAATCCATACATCAACCTTGAAAGGATGTAGGTCATATATTTGATATTGAAGGGGAAAATAGGGTAGTTTATCGTGTAGTAATCAAAGAGAAAAGGAAAGGAAGATAGTTTATGATGTTAAAGTCAATTTTCGACCTCTTGCTTCAAATCTTTATCAGAGTCATCCAAGTAATTGAGTAAAAATGATTTAAACATGGAATCAGTTGATGAATACTGTTCAAGACCTTCATCTTGGGATGTTTCCGATGATTGAATTGAAATATTTGTTGAATTCTGAACAGGACAATCCATATAATCATGAAAACCACCTTCCAAGATATCCTGAAATTCACCTCTAGGATATTGTGGTTGATTGTGGAAAAGCATTTGATTTGATTCAAGTGATGGAGATTGTAACTCTTCAGTATCCGAATCCTCTAAAGAATTTGTCGTAAAAGTCAAGGTTGAATCCTGACACTGAATATCAGTATCTGATTGTAGAATAATGGATTCATCCACTTTCATTAGATATTTGGAATCCATAGCTATACTCTGATAAATAGATGGATATTTAATTTTCATTTGTTTCTTCAAATATGATAAAGTTTTAATTTCCTTTTGTTGATGATGGATTGAACGAAAGGTTCCATTCTCAAGAGTCCAATGTTCCTCTTTAATCCTACTGTTATCCATTCCGAATTCAACTGGGTATTCAAGAACTGGTGACTCGGATCTTTTGTATGTTTTTTCAAGAATAAACTGTTTCCCTTTGATTTGAATTGAATGTAGATAAAGACATCCAATATGCATATTTGCCGTCAACAAGTATTTTTTATGGGCAATACAATCAACATGACGACAATGAATTTCAAAATTGACTTGAATCCAATGGCATGGATTGGATCTTTTCAAAGTAACTGATCCTATTCTTGACTTTTTTCTGATTTTTTCTTTCATGGTTTTAATCAAATCGTTTGATTCAACACCATCTTCAAATTGATCTTGTTGATCCATTTCTACCTATAATTTTTTTTAAAAAAAAATTAATGCTACATATATATGGACTGTACATCAGAGTATATAATCCTCTTCAGATTTGAATTAAAATCAATACATTTTTTCTTATACAAATCAGTTGTTCAAAAAAATTCATTACTATATACTTTGTTTTATTTCTTAAAATTACTATATGAAGCTCTTTCATTACCTGTTCTTTAGCTCTTGTGACTTGTTGGTTAAAAGGGAAAATGTAAACCCTTGATCCTGTCAAAATAGAGTCTGATACCATTTTGAAGCCACTTGTACGCAAATTCCTTTCCAATGAAGATATTTGAATACCTAGCCATTTTGAAGCTTTTTTCATTTTCAACTCAAAGATTCTACCGAATAGGAGCCACCTTCCAGGAAAGTCACAGCCCTCACAACAAAGAAAAGTAGCAATACGACAAGTAAAGTATGCTCTGAATGGATGACACAAATGACCTCGAAGTAGCGTCATCCTTTGGTCATTTTTTGAAAGAACCTCCATTCCATTTTCTTCTATATCCTTTTCATTATCACAAACTCCTTTTGTTCTTGCTATTGGAACAAACTTGATTTTTTTCATTTCAGAGACTTCCTTCTTTATTGGTCCCATTGTGATTTCTTTTTTTCTTTCCAAATCTTGTAAACTACAAGAACCAAATAATTATTTTATTTTCATTCTGAGGGGAAATAAAACTTATTTTCAATATATTTCCCTTAGAAACTATGGTTATCTCTTTTTTTTTTCTTACAAAAAATACAATACCATGCAAATATGATTTGTGTTCTCTATTCAGAGACGTACAATCCTTTCCGTATTTCATATGAATATATTTATGTCCATTATACCTTCCTTTCCCAAATTATCGTCATGTTTCACCACAATTTTTTTCCAGTCGGATAGTTTCTAACCCCCGTATTTATATATTTTAGGCCTAAATGGCTATTCTTTTGTATAGAAATAGGTTTTTGACATCTCAATATATATTATGAAATAGATTATTTTTTCCGATTTCCCTTTTCATTCTTTTTATGATTTTCAAGCTTACTATACAAAACAGCATAAATTTTATTCCTTCTGGACATTACAATGAAAAGGTATATTATGGAAGACTTAATTTTATTATCTTTCTGAATTCATTACACTGTCTTTGAAGTTTTTTTTGTTTTCTAACTCCTCTATCCAGTTTCATTGAAAATTCAGCCCGACAATTCATAGTTTTAATTAAAAAAATGTTTTGGATTGAATGAATGCTTTTTTTTAATTTAAATACATAATTCTATGCTTTTTATGCATTCTTGATATTTACTAAGGAATATGATTTTTTTTTACTATGCATGTGATAACTTGGAGCGAGAAACAAGTAAGAGTTTATCACAAAAAGGTTATAAAACATTAAATTTTCGTTGGATGATGGACGGCAATGGAAAACATACAAACAATGAACATCCAAACCACAGAGCTAAACTTTGGTCCAAAGAAGAAGATTCGATATTGATATCCTCAATACAAAGTATGAAAAGAAGCTGCTGGAAAAAGGTTTCCGACGCTTTAGGAGGAAAAAGAAGTCCTGCTCAATGTTGTCAAAGATGGCATAGAGTTCTCAGTCCTAAAGTCAAACAATCTCATTGGACAAGTCAAGATGACCAACTATTAATTTATCTTGTCTCAACATATGGTTCTAAAGCTTGGCCATTCATATCAGAACGTTTAACAAACAAATCCGAGCTTCAATGCCGACTTCGTTTTTATCAAGTGATGAGACGAATGGATCCCGTTTTTCATTCATTTGAACCAGTAGTTCATTCGGCAACGAATGAAAATCCTCTCTGTTGTTTTAATCATTCTGAAACAAAAAACAGTCAAGATACCTCTGCAATATTTTTTTCTAACCCAATGCAATATGTAAAGTTCATATTCAAACCATCCAATACCCCAGACATCAATCCTCTTCCTCTTAATCAAGTTCAACAATTGAGCTCATCCTCTCTCATCCCGGATTCTCGAATGAGTATTTCTTTCCTAACGAATTGATTAACCCTTCCCATGGAAGTAGATATTCTTTTCCATATTCAATCTCTGTTTAATTTATATACAATTACTTTTGTTCTCTCCAGAAACCCCCCCCCCCTCTTTCACCTTCTATACGTCTCTATGTTATAATCCAAACCACAAACAATAAAACAACTACCAAGGCTTTAGTTCCCTCTTGTTTACTTCAACCTTTGTGTGTTTAACGCTCATGATTTTTCAACTCTTTTTTAACGTTTACATATTTCAAGTACTATATTGAATAAAAAATAATCTCAATTGCATTTCTTTTCTCATTCGTATAAGCAAATATCATTATTATTTTTTCAATTTCTTCTCTCTATTCTTTATTTGTACTTTGTATATAACCCCTTTATCTCCTTCAATCATATTTATTTCATATGAAATGTATGATTATAATTTGAGTTATGGAAACGAAAACAAAATAGTTTCATTACATTTTAATACTTTTTTCCCTATAACCCTTTTTTCTTAATTCTTTATTAAAAAAAATTAATTGAACATGACGTCTTACTTTTCAGTTTATCATTCTCGATCATTTTCCCAAGTGGAATCATTTCGAAAGAATAACCTTCTTATGGGCGTCTTTGTCATGAACATTGTTTTTCTTATGATAAGTATGAGATTTGGATGATTTTCTTAGACTGTTTTTTTTTCTTATGCGTGGTGTATGCTTGGATATTATTTCGCATGTTGGATAATAGCGCTAGAGCAAAGAACCAAGTTCTGGCAATATGACGGAAAATGATGGCCTTCGGGAAGGTTCGCCATCCCAACAACGAACCAGGATATCTTTCATATTCTGGTCAATTGACTTTGGCATCTGTGGTCTTAACCCATTGACCACCTCAAAGCCTAGCTTTAAAGAATCCATATCACTGTATGGCCTTTCTCTGGCAAATATCTCCCAAGCCAATATAGCAAAACTAAAAACATCTGCTTTTTCATCGTATCGGCCCCCTTTCATAACCTATAAAAGTAACATACAAATATTCATTTTTTTAGAAAAAAATATTAACCAATAGAGTTAAATTGATTAATAAAGTAAATTGATATCAAATTGATCGATATGTCGTGGATGTATCATAAAGAGATACAATCCACATTACATAATGATTTTTTTAACCTTTTTGTTTTCCAGTGATAGTACTTCTCTCTCTCTCTCTCTCACAAAAGGTCGATTTATTTTCATAGTCAAAAAATATGATACTTTCTGTTTTCTTTCCTTACCTCTGGTGCCAACCAAGCTCTTGTACCACATTTTGTCATTGTTTGATTACCGGCCTTTACACGAGCCAAACCGAAATCACCAATTTTCACTTTAATTGGATCAAGAGACAAAACCTAACCCCGTACATTTCAGCCATGAGGACAATTACTTTGAATGTGATGGATATCTTCAAAAAAAAAAGAAGGAACGAATATGACATTATACCTTAACTTTAATTTTACCAATCATATACTTTGGGATATGATCATAATAATATTTTTGGAGTGTTTTACATAATTATGATTGTAAACTAATTATATGAGATATATGATAATGATAAATTTCGTTTTTTTTTTCAAACCAATATGTTTGCGCTTTTCAAATCGCGGTGGATTATCATTGGCTTCCTATCATGTAAAAAAGTCATCCCTTCTGCGATTTGGAATACAATACGTTGCTGCTGCTTTTGACTCAAAGGAATCTACAACAGATTTTTCTTTGTTAAAATAATCCTGATGTGTATATTAATTTGATTATACATGAATAAAAATAAATTCAACAAATAGTAAGGCAGCTACCATCACTCTTCGTTGCATACCCCTCTATACTCAGCATCACTCTTCGTTGCATACCCCTCTATATTCAGCATCACTCTTCGTTGCATACCCTTCTATACCCAACATCACTCTTCCTTGCATACCCCTCTGTACTCGTCATTGTCATCTCTTTCTCTCATATTCCCATTTACCCACCCCCCTCATAACTTCGTATTTTTCCTGGTATTTTATTGTTTGCTTTTGTATTCTTTAACCCCTTTTTCTTCAAGACTAGTAGATAATCTTTTTTTTTTAATCCTTGTTGACATTTTCATTTTTCCTCTCTTCGTTTCCATTATGAAAACCTCTCCTTTCCCTATTTTTCATGGAATAAATTACCCGTGTATCATTTAAAACAGAGTGCAAACTTCCAAATGGCGCGTATTCCAACAACAAACAAATGTTTGGTTGTTTGATACAAGCTCCATGAAATCCAAGTATTGTCTCATGATGGACTTCTCTATAATATAAAGAATATAAACAATTATTAGTTAAAAGCATTTAAATGATATATTACTCTTGTAACATATATATCAATTCCACTTTTTTGATATTGTTTCCTTGAATATTTGAATACATGAAAATTATCATGTTTTATTTTAAATCATGCATTATTTATTTCATTTAAAAATAACACAAACAAAGAAAGAGTATAATGACTAATGAGAACCCCCTTACCTTAGAATCATAATTTCTGCTAAAATTGCAAAGTATTGCCTTTCCGTCATTTTCTGCTTCATGAATTTTTTGACAGCAATTTCTTGCCCTTTATAATTTGCAAGATATACTACTCCAAAAGATCCAGCTCCCAATTCCTTTGTAGTAAATTGTATCTCTTCGTAATTCACTTGCCAAATATCCTATTCATAACCACAATTTCAATTTAACAAATTTGAAAATAATGCAAGGTGTATAATCAATAAATATTTATCTTTCTGTGATCTTTAGATAATCATAGCATATGATATTAAAGAAAACTTTATTAGACTATCCTTTTCCAATGATTTTTTCCATTATCAAATATTTCATATTACAGCATACTTAAATATAGAGAGTGACATTCTTCTATCAAAAAAATGTATATTTACGTACCTCCTTTACACTTCCATCCTCTGTCATTTGAGATTGAGGTGAAAATGGAGACAATGATGTTGATTGATAGCTTGAATCATCAAAATAACTTGCTCTATCGGATAGTGATAATGGCAATATCTATATATAATAATATCAAATTATTCTACACTTGAAATCTTTTTTTTTGTACTCCTTATATTTTTTAACAGGAGAGATTCCTCACCATGTCAGATAGAAATATGATTATTCCTTCTTTTTTTTTTATTCAACAACGTTTTATCAGAAAAAAAATCCTTTTTGAAAAAAATAATTCTATGATCATTCAAAGACAATAAAATAATTTTCTTACCTCATACAACGTTACTGGTGTGGATATTCCTTTGAGTTCCTTTTCTCCCAATTCCCTAATAAAAGGAGACCCTATTCCCTCTAGATCATTTTTTATTTCCTATATATACAATTCAAAATCCAAAACACAATCATGTTAGAAATATTTCATATACAATCAAAAAAAAACAATTTACAAAGTAATGATTATACGATACCTCGTAAGCAGAATCACTCAAGACAACTTGTCCTCCTTTAGGAAAACCTCCCACCCTAGCAGCCTTATTTACTACAGGACCAAAATAATCCATTCTTCCTGTAATTGGATCTTCTTTGCATATTGGCTCTCCCCAATGAATTCCCTATTTCAATTTTAAAATTTGTTTATTTTAAAATATACATGATTGTGCATAATGAGCAAGTATATTATGATCCCAAGTATTTTTCTGTTTGTTTAATTTGTTTATGAATTTTTATACGGAATCTTTGATGTTTCCCTTACAATTATTTGTATCGATTTCATTACTTTTTCCATCAAAAACGAATATACATAAAAAAAATTACCATTCGAACTCGAAGTCCATTAAATATTTGAATACCCTTAGAGACTAATTTGCATGCTGAAGGATGTTCCACAATGTTTTCACTCCAATTGGCGGATACTAAAAACTCTTGAGCTTGTAATGCAAACAAAGTTGCATTACGAACGTTCTTGAATGTTACCATGAAAGCATCACCTTCAGTTTTTACTTCGTATCCCTAACCCAATTATGAATATATATTCAATCATTAGTTTATTTATTCCCTCATAAATCATTTTTTCAATTTTTCTTACAATTAAAAAAAAGAAAAAATTCAAAACACTTTCCTGGACCTACATAGAATACAATTTACAATACTAAACGATTTTGATAATTATCAAAGATGATTCCATAAATACCTGATTTTTCGAAATGACTCCTCTCATTATTTCATTATGTAATGAAAGTGCCTCAGCCATATCTTCAGCATACTTTTCCCAAAGCGATGTAGAACTTTGAACATCTGTAAAGACAAAAGCCACATTTCCCTTTGGGGCATTGACTTCAGATTGTCCACTTTTCGTTCTATTCATAGACGCCATTGATGCAAAGGTCGATGTACTTTTCTCATCGTTAAATAGAGACAATTGCTTCAATATTTCATTAAACTCTGGTCGAATATTTTCATCCTGTGACCAAGACTTATTCATCAACCCTACCAAATCTGTTGGAACAGATACACCAGCTGGTACAACAGGTCTTAATCCTTCCTGTCGAACTCTATACACAACCGATTCAGCCATTTCGCCCTACCATAAGAAATATGTTAATTCCTTTCCTCTGTAACCTTAACCAAGTTGATATTATGGAGCAAAAACAAAATTAATAAATCAATACTTACATAATATGGCTCTAGTCTTGTAAAAACTTCCCACATAATAATAGCGTAGCTGTAGACATCAGACTTTCTTGTATACTCTAATCCTCCAACAACCTCAGGTGCCATCCAAAATAATGTTCCAGGTGGAGCCTTATCCTTTTCATTTTTGCTGACACCACTCAATCCAAAGTCACTAATCGATTATTATTTTTTTGTTATTGACGTTCCAACAGTATTTTCTTTCTCTTTTTTTTATCCACCCACCCTCTACCAAGTACAAAGTTTATCAACCCTTCTCTGTTTTTCCGTATATTCTTTTACTTTCTTCAAATTAATTTTACATTTTTCCCTTTGGCTTGCTACTTTCAATTTCTTATGACATGTTTTTGATTTCCAAAGTTTGTTTCATAATATAATGTTTTAATTACTAGAGAATTTTCCATTCTATTTTAAATATATTTTATACATATCTTATGTTTTCATGTTTTCATGTTTAATTTGACAGTCAATCATGTTACTCTCGTTTTTTCAATTGTTTTAAAATTCGATTATTAATTTCCATTTACAATGTAAGGAAACTTAATGGCATCGATTTTTTATATAAATTGATATATTTGCTGATCTATAGCACTATTGTATATCAGAATTGATAGTAATGCGTTTTTCTTGCTTTTTTGTATTACAATTACAATATGATCTCTTTTTTTTAAAAAAAAAAGGAATCAATATGTATTCATCTTATATCCATATATACATTACCTTATTTTGCAATTCCATTTACCGTCAAGCTAATGGAAAAATAAAATTACATCCCTTACCAAAACTTTTAAATTATATTTATGATTAATTTATTCTAGCACCTTTCTATTGAATTTTTTAAATAAACAACATTACAAATAAATATAAAGTAAAAAAATATGTTCCATAAGAAAAAATGATTGAATTATACTTACCAGCAGATTTGGGCTTTTCAAATCCCTATGTAAAATAGGAGGAGATGAAAGATGCAGATATTGTAATCCTACAATGAAAATGGTATTCTTTGATGAATATTCAATTATTGAATTCTTTAACAAGTTTATTCCCTTCCTCTAGAATTTTCTTTTTTATATAGATAAGGTAATTACAAAACTTCATTTATTAGTTTATCTTTTATATATAATGGTATACACAACGATATTATGGATTATAAAGATAATATACGATGAAAAAAATACCTTTAGCCGCATCGATTAAAAACGATATTTGCATAGATGGAATGATTTCAATCTTTTCGTCGTGTAGAGCCTAACAGATAGAATTATTTTATAACTGTTAAATTTTATTACCTTATTACCACAAATGAAAAACGATATTGTAATTTAATGAAATGATTCTATTGAATAAAAACTTACATCATAAAGACTTCCTCGTTGCATAAACTCCAACACAATACAAAGGTTTGGGGGAGTTGTACATGCTGCCATGTAAAGAACCAAGTTTGGATGTCTCAATTCTCTATTTAAAAAAATTATAAAAGAAAAAAGAAAAAGTAAACATTTATTAAAAAAATGTTTATCATTATCAATTACCCTCATATGTTTTAATCATACTTACATCATAACAGTTACTTCGTGATCAAATTCTTTCAAAGCTTCTTTGGTAATTTTACCAAAATTCAATCTCTTGATGGCCACTTCTGTTCCTCTCCAAGATCCGACATATACCTACAAATATAAAAAAGAGAAGGAGATTACTTTTATGCATATTTATAATACATAAATGGTTCTGAGCATGACCTTTTTTACTGTATTATGAACAAACTGAATTTCATTAATTTTTTTGATTATTAAAAATGATAAATGACATATTTCTTTGTGTTTAATTTTATTGAAACATGATAAAATTATATATTAATATAAGATGATACATATATTTATTTCATATTTTTCTACTAAATACTAAAAATAATAAAGACGAATTAAAAAAAAAAGATACAAACCTCTCCAAAGCTTCCAGAACCCAATTGCTTTCCAAAACTCAAATCAGAGTATTCTACATTCTTGACCAACTTTTTTGCCTTGTCATCAATATGTTTCATTCCTTTCCTATACTTTATCAACATCAATGTTCCAAGGACCAAACAAGCACCTACAGCACCTCCCACTGAAGCTGCAATCAATGTTGTATTATCTTGTTGATCGTTTTGTTGATCAAGAATCGGGGTTTTGATAATATCTGGAGGAAATACATATTCCGGATAAGCTATTCCTATGACCCCATACCCAACAGCAGGTAAAATGACTTCATCATATACTGGTTGAACCAAAATAGCCTTTCCAATGATTTGTAAAAGTGTTTTTTGAGGATTTGTAAGAGTTGGATTTTGAACAAGAGGAATTTTATAACGAATATAACCATTTGTATCCGACAAAAATCTAAAATCATCTTGATGTGTATTTGATTTAATAGGATATAGAATCAAATACAAGGATTCCAAAGGAAAGTTATCAGCGATTTTCGATCGAATAGAACCATGATTATATATACGGATTGTATAATTTGTCAAAGGTTTTGCCAATATAGCGAGTTCAACCTCCAAATCATTTGTTTGATTGTTGAAAGGATTGAACCATATTTGTCCGATAGCAGGAGGATAAAAGTATGTTGGAGACATTTTTGCAACACCAATTTGAATAGTAGCGTTCTTTTGGGATATTTTACTGTTTGGCAAATTCAATATTTTCTCTTCTGATGTGACTACATCCGACATTCCAACGACACATTGACCAAATATATTTTGATTTGACTGTTGATCTGTTTTAAAACTTTTGAACCCCTTTGTAATCTCTTTTGATGGAAAATGCAATGATATACCCCTACCTATGATTGAATCCATTCCAGTTAATCTAATGTTTGTGATTGGATTTGATGTCAACTTTCCGTCAATTGTTCCATTTACAATGGTAGTAGAGATTAAATCCATGAAAACGGATCCCAATCTTTTTGCATTGATATCAAGTAAATCTCCATTATTATAAATCTGAAAAATAAGGGGTTCATATTTTTGATTTGTTTCCATTTGATCATTTGTTTGTATAGGAAATCCTGATATTTGATGAGCAGTAACCTGAACTGCACAATCATATTCATCAGTAGAGTTTATTGTTAATCTTCCTTTCAGATTCATTGCATTTGTAGTAGCTTCAAATACACATTCAGCTTTTGGTATGACTGTTCTTCTAAAGATTGGATTTTGCTTTGTAAAAGCAGCCAATCCAAGAACACATCCAGCAAGTACAGGACTTTCTGGATCACTTGAGTTTTGGTGAATAGCAAGAGTTCTTCCCACCAGACGTGTTATTGGAAAAGTTAATCCATCAACATTATCTTTATATTCCGAAACCCCTCTACAATTCGTGACCATATTCTTCAAATGAGCATACTCTACTTTTTCATGCAAGATTTGAGACCATATCGGTCCAATGGATTTTGAGCTTTCCAAAGATCCATATTTGTGAACATACACTCCGAGAGCTTGAGAAGGAGGCATCATATAAACACTGCCTGAAATATCCACAAAACCCAGAGCATTTGTCTCAAAACGAATTTCTCCCATAGGATACATTTGCCCATTTGGACCTGGATCTGCTCCTTTAGAAGCAAAAATGGAATCCTTTAATGGAGATAAAGTGCAAGACACAAAGGAACCTGATGGAACAGGTGTTGCAGAAGCCACATTCTCTACATTGCTTCTGGACAATTCGATATTAGACGTGTCATCTAACCCAATAACACATTGAGCATATCTCCCTCCTGCATTTCCAGTGGGGCTTGTACGAGAAGCATCATCCATTTTTTCATGAATCACTGCTGATCTTCCAACAACAGAATAGCCACTACCATCCAACCTCACCCATGGATTTGGGGATGGTTGTAAAGTGACGGAAACCTTTCCATACGCATCAGCGATGACATTTCCCAAATCACCATTATGAGGTCTAGGATCTATAGAGAATGGAGACCCATGTCTTGCTCCATCACTTTGTTCACCAACTGCAAAATGAGCTCCATTATTCAACCCACTTATTTGATCACTTATATCCCCATATTGATGGAAATGAAATCCATGAGTGGCATTAGGATATAATCCGCTCGCTTCTACATGGATTGTAGAACCTATAGAATCTCCATCTTGTTGAATAGTGATGACTCCATTTATTTTTCCATCTCTTGGTCCTGTACCTCTTAGTGTACACCTTGCTCTTCTTATTTGATTGGTTGTACAACCCACTATGGTCATGCAAGACATACATATCATCAATATGAACCACTTCCCGTGCACTTTTGGATTCATTTTTCGGTATTTTAGTATTAATTCTCTTGTGGATACTTTCAGAGAGAAAAAATAAACCAAAAAAAGGGACTCCTTGTTTTCTACTTTATGTCTTTCCTCCTCTTCTTTTTTGTTAACCCTTCAAGTTTACTGAGTAGAGTATTTCAACTCAAGTTGATGTTTACCTCTTGAAATTGATTTTCTTGTATGATCGCAAGATACAAGAATCTGGAGAATTGATATTTCTCGTACTAAACCTAAGGAAAGGTTACATAATTGAATAAACATTTCCATCTTTAAAAGAGTGATTGTTTTATTTCAACCTTTTATTCTTTATATTGTGTCATTCTAACCCTTACTGGTCTCTCTTTCTTCAAAGTAATCAAAATCGTATTATTTATCTCAATATTAGCTTCTATGTTATACTCAAATTTCATTGCATAGTTTGATCAACTATATTTTCAATTTGTAAATCCTCTATGTTATTTATCCAATCCGTATTCATTGCAGCATAGTTAAAGTTTTGATCTCGTATGTAAAGATGGTCCAATTCCTATGTTCTATGCATGACACTGTCCTTATCAAATGTTAAATATATATTTAACAGTATGTGACTGGTGAATATAATAACGACGTAACGGATTTTCAATTATTTTCCAGATGATGATTCTATTGCCAATGAAGCGAACAAGGAAAATAAATCCGAGAAACATGATGTTTCTTGGTAACTTTTTTTTCAAAGTGTCCGTTTTCCCTCATAGTAATTTTGTCAAACAAAGAGAGAGAGAAAAAATAGTATTGCACAACCAAATGGTCACTCTTTCGACAATTTTTTGTTTTTCTATTCCAACAAAAGGTACTGCTATGTACAGGTTTTCTCTTTTGTTTTATTTTCATGGATTTCATCCTATTTTGTAGAAAATTTTGTCAGTATTTTTTCCCCAGATCACCATGTTTCATGATAAAATATTGGCGGGGTGCAAAAACATCAATTCTCTTTTCATTTTTTTTTTGACGGACCCCTGGCAAAAATCTGCAAATGGTACATTTTCATTGAAATGGAGTAGAATATTGCTCCATAAAGCTTTTTCCCAAAAACATTTCTACATGGGAGATTAACCACAGAAGGTAAATCTAAGCTAAAACAGATTTGCGACAGCATCTCCCAGATTATTCAATGATACCTCATTTCCTGGAATGGTCGTGGCCAAAATCTTTGTTGAAGAATCACACCCCCACACTTTCAAATTTTTGATGCTTTTACTTATATACTATTCCTAAACATATGTTTTCCTTTGCTATTATTCTAGAATAATTTACCTAAAAATGTAAAGTGATATAAGAGACCTTTTACCCTTCAACAACCCCTCCCCCATCCAAGGACATGGCCAAAATATAAATACAAATTTTCTATTTAACAATTCCTGACCGAATTGAGTTTTATGTGCAACATTCTATGTATAATTTGTTCATATAAATAGTATTTCTTGATCACTAATGTTGCTCGCATATATTCAAACATTGCTTCAGTATATATAGATTTCCTTAATGGTTTTCCTTTTAAATGCTTCCTTTATCAACCATGCTTATATTCTAATAATTGAAATGTGCATAAAATCATTTATATTTCGACTGTTTGAGTTATTAAATATGATTTTTTCATGTTCATGAAAATCCAATTTGTAATTCTTTTTTTGGATTTCCTGTAGCGGACATATTTAAAAGAAAAAACGAACCTGTCATCCCTTCCTCTCTCTTCGGTTTTTTCTCTCTCTTTGTTTTTTCTCTCTCTTTGTTTTTTCTCTCTATTTTTCTGTTTCTTTAGATCTTCTTTCTGTTTGTTTTTCTTCGTATAAGAGAACCGTGATAAACAATTGAAAATTTGGATATACTCCAAATCTCCTTTGAAGGATTTTCTTAGACTAAATTGATGATTTTCATTACAGTTCATCAAATTAACAACCATTTGGTGTTTTTAATAAATGACATTGGACTTTATATTTTTGATTAAACAAGTTTTGGATCTTTGCAATCCTATGAGCACATGATACTATAAGGAATACATTTCGGTATTATATTTATAAATATATAACCACGTTGACCATACTCTGATGTTTTGGATGTGTTATTTTCATTTCTTCCAATATTTTGACCACTCATTGATTTATTCATACTGTTGCATCCACTTTAATCCATCCTTTATTAATTAATAAACCACAAATTGTGCACTTTTATGACCAGAAATATAGCGGATCGATGTATTTTCGATTAGATTATGACTCATAAAAATAATTTTTTGATGAGAGTTTCAACTTATCCATCAAATTCGTTTCGTTTGATTTTCTACAAAGTATGAGGCTGATACCATTATAACTGTCAACTCTAATTACTACAAACCATACTACAGCATCTGGAAATCCTCAAGGCCAATATCAACACCAACGGAAGATTTCCATAAAACTAAAGAGAAAGTCAAAATTCAAAAAGCAAATGAATGAACCTATTCACAATCATGATTTTGATTGTCATAAACAAAGAAATACAAAGTCTCGCCCGTGGACAATAGAAGAGGACAACAGGTTAATATGCTGCATTCAAAAGAATCCAACATACCGATGGAAAAAAGTCTCTGATATGCTTGGTAGGAGCAGAACAGCCACTCAATGTTGTCAAAGATGGCATCGATTAATTAATCCAAGAGTGAATGGTACAGGATGGAATGAAAAACAGGATCAAGTGCTATTAAGACTTGTTCAGGTGTATGGTACGTCCTCATGGACTAGATGTTCAAAGTATATTCCTGACAAAACAGATATCCAGTGTAGACTGCGATATATACAAATACTTCGAGCTTCTCATCCCATTTTCCATCCCATTGATCTTGAGAAAAGACTTGATTTTGACCCTCACCATCAAGTACATACAAAAATGATCTCAAAGGCTCTATTCCATCCAAACTTTCCAACTTGCTATCCAATAAACACTGCATTTATAAGTATCCCTCCTACCAACACCCCCTACTTTTTTTACAAGTATATTCCGATTCAAAAAACTTCCTCTCTTTCGCTTGATACTTTACCCCTTCCTCAAAATAGTTCAAAACAAAATCAAGAATCATATTCATTACGGGATCCAAGAATGGAAATAAAGTCGTTATTATCATAAATTTGATTTTCATATGATCCCATCCGACCCTTTCACCTACCCAACCTTCATGACTGCTTTTTGACACCCATCTCATTAATATCATTGATAGATCATTGAATTCAACTGAAAGACCTGGCTGAAGATTTCAATCAAATATCACGTTTGGCAAATACTGCACAAAAATTTGACGCTTACATTATCGCAATTTATTGATATACTCAAGTCAATATTTCCTACGTCTGCTTCGGTTGATTAGTCTGTCCAATTTTTTTAAAAAAATATACCAAAGGAAAATATCGCCCATTCTTTTAATGTGATAGTACTCTAAAGCATATGACCTCGCCACGCAACCGCTAAAATGAATCAATTTATATATATAATTCAGGAGTTGTGTATAACTAAACGAAATTGAGCAAAAACATAACCTTGGATACTGGACTTGTAACAAGCAGCATTGAAGATAGATACGTTCTATGCTACTTGTTTGTCTGTTGTCTCTCTGTTCAATTTATTTATAAAGACGATTGGCCCTGGTTGGTCATGATTTAGCACAAGTACAAAAAAAATAGCATGCGATTCCATACAAGGCTGATCTGTTGGTAATAATTGCCCGAATTCTTCAACAGGACTATGGACTCACACGTAGCTATGATATTCAATTTTGTTTGTAGACCATGAAATCGTTTTATGTGATTCAAGTATGATTATTGTGAATTCAAAAGCCATCTCTTTCTTTCACACGATATTTGTTCGTATCACAAGCTGAT
>JAIYDG010000105.1 GCA_027487625.1 Bacteroidota bacterium | reverse complement strand
TTTCAAGACGGTCGCGGTAGACTGCGAGAGCATGGACGTCACTGCCAACAACTCCCCGGTTTTCGGGCACACCGTCTTCACCCACTTCAGCAAGTCGTTGATGGCCAAACGCATCGAGCGGATGTCGTTCAGGCATAGGGCTCCATCGGTAAACTCCATTGCTGTAAAAGTAATTAAAAAAGAACTATTAAATAAGTGACACCCTATTGCAAATAGTGAACTTAACTAACTAAAGACAATAGCCACTTTATGATCTAGGCAATTAAAAGTTTCAAAAGTGTACATTGAAATTCTAGATTTAAGAAAAATGGATTTTTAAATAATTTATACCCGATTGTTAGGAGAGCTCCAGCCACCAAGAGACCGAACAAAAGAACTCCCCATACAGGACTTGGTGTAGTGGGGTATCCATAACCCAGGTTCAGACCCATCGCGCTCCTGAGTGTAGACCCTTCACTGAAGCAATGGGTACCCCAACCCACCACGATGCTTAACAGTGACATGAAGGTCACCACTGCACTTGTCTTCCCATTTACGAGGAGGTAGTCCAAGATGGGAAACACGAACCAGGGGAGCCCGAATAATGTGAACATGGTCCCGTGGAGGGAGAAGAAGGCCAAACCCATCAAGAAGAGTGACCGAACATTGCCAAGGCGTCTCTGGAACATCAGTCCCACCGTCATTGCCAGTGACAGTACAGCCAAGACAATGGCTCGGCCTCCCTCACTGGGGTCGATTCGACCTTGCAGGAAGAGGTACGAGTCCCGAAGTAACCCGATGGCCTCGCCAATAGCCTCACCCCCCGGAAATAGACTGTCGTACATTTGCCGGACATCCGGAATGAGGCCAAATGACATCTAAAGAAGTTAAAGTGAAACTAAAGACTCTTAAAGTGTAAATTGTGCTCAGAGCAAGAATAATGACGCTCTAGTGTAAAGTGAAAAACAAAAAAGGGGAAAAGTCATATTCGTCAAAGTGCTGTGATTAAAAAATTTCTAATTGCCCAGATCAGTAAATGTCATCCTAATGTAAAATTATTGTATAGTAAATGTATGAATGTAACGAAATTTAATCTGCAAATTACCTTGATAAATAACTTGAAGACAAAAGTAGCGGGGCCAGGTGGAGGCAGTCTAGAAGCCGAGTAAAGACACGTGAATGTCCCACAATTCTGGTTGACCAGACAAGAATGAAAGATCTCGACATTTTCTAGTTAAAATTTTAACACTTTTTTCCGGAAAAATTAGATTAGCCAGTATTTACCTTCCGCCTAGATCTCAAAACCTTGTCTCAAGTTAAAAACGTTGATGCCTGTGAATTTAAAAAGTTACCGCGAACTTATCTTTAAATATTTCTTAACCGAATTTTTCTGAATTTTTGATGTTGCAAGTATCCCCTTGTTGTGAAAATATCTGTTGTGAAAATATCTACTTAGGATTTTACATTACTATTTCTTATTAAAAATAGTTTAAGAACTAATCTTTGAATGAATTATTCTTCTATCTATTTTTAACGTAAGTTTGTATAGGAATCTGTACCATAATTTGACTCTACCCGCGAACCTACATTGTAATTATTCTCGTCGAGTGAGTTACCCTAGAATTTTACATATCATTATCTTTTAAATTAACCTCCCTAAGTGGTAAATTATTTGACCCACACCTCCCCTAAGAGGGGGGAGAGTTGTAACGATCTAGACCGTTACTACAAATTCTTCAATTTAAAAAGACAAATTAAATACCATTTTCCTATTTGCTTTTATTTCCCTTTTTATCTTTTATGCAAAAAAATCCCTTTTTTCGTCATTTGCAAAAAACCACTTAATTTTCTAGACATTATCTCTGACCTTGATCTTTGTGCATTTTTACGTATCATTTTTATCATTCTAGAAGATCTGTTCTCTAGTAATTTCCAACCACACACACACACAACATACACACACACACACACACACACACACACCATCTCTCATACTCTTTCTCTCTCTTTCCACCCTTTTCTCTCTCTTCCCTTCCACCAATGTACTCCTACTTTCCCACCTAGAACCATCACTTTCTCTCTTCTCTGCAATTAGCTAATGTTCTCTCTTAATTCTAGGCCCTTCTGCCTAAGGATTCCTTTTATAAAAACCATGATTTCTCTCTCCAATTAAGCCATTCTTGAATAATAATTCTAACTGTAAACATCTTAATCCATTGTAAGTATTTGATATTCTCTCTCTTGTAAAAAACTTAACCAAATTTTATCTATGTTTTACATTAATTGAAGGTTTAAATAAAAAGACTTAGTTGACAAATACTTTTCCATTTATTTCAAATACAACAATCTTTATTCACATCAACATTGTTTCAATACTGAAAGGTAATAAACAAAATAACTTTAGGGTCAAACTATAAGAGATTTGTTAGTGACTAGAGTGTTTTATAAGTGGACAATAATTCCTTTAAGGATTAGTTCCCCGCCAACCTGTCGTGTCATTGAGTTTGCCTTGCATGTGCTAGGTAAGGGATTAAGTAGCGATTGACGGAAATCCATGAGGGTACCTGGAAGGGCTTGCATGTACTAAAGTTTCTTCTCAGTGGAACTCAGGGACTGTACTGATATCACAGCGGTAAGACGCAAGACACTCCTCAGTCACTACAAGTTGGCGCCCAATTAGAAACCGGACCCGACCCTAAGGGGGATGTGAGTTTAGGTAAGGACCTAGGCCCTTTGTAGAAATAAATGGCCAAAAGCCAGTAGACTAAGCATTAATCATTTTTGTGTTGAAAAGTGGGAGCGAATTGCTTGAGTGCATATCTGGACTCGCATGCCCACTTGACGTTTTTGGGAATTTCGGAAGGTGAATTGTCAGACTTTTACTGTAAGTTAAAGTCAATTATCATCGGGCTGGCCTCACCACGACATACCCCTGGTGATAAAGACAATCCACTGGACCAATCGGCTAGAGCTTACGTAAGGACTATTCCTTATTGTCAAGCTTCTTTTAGATAATCTTTTTATTTTTCCTTATTTCAAATAGATCTAACCCCTTGATCGGTGATTATAGGTGGTTATAAAACATACAAGTGGATGAAAAGTCATATGACAACCAATCGATAATCAAAAACGGTTCAAGATTGGGTCCATTCTTGTACGTCTACGGTAATAGGCTACATTGTCCATTTGTAATTTCTTAGAATTAATTATAACAAAATAATATAGAAAATTCTTATGTAATAAAGAATTCATGCTGTATAGCATATCTTAAGTCCAAATGCTCTTTAGAATTATAATCATAGTTCTTTTAATCATTATTATTCAACAACACGATCTTAATCTCTGGAGTAGTATTGAAAAAAGTGTTGATACAATTAAGTCGCTTGGACTAGAACTTCAGAAACTATTTTAAGAGAGAAAATATATTGTGCATCAAAATTGTTAAATAGTTCACGAAAAAAGTTATCTGAACTATATTGTGTGCCAAAAAGTGTTTTAATTTTCGCCAAGTCATTTTGTCAAGTAAGTACCAACTCTTAATTATCATTATAAAATGAGTGAACCGGAAATGCGTATTACCCGATCTCGATCACGTAATAATAGTAAAGAACGAGGTAAAATGGAATCTAAGGAATCCAGTCGTGACCCTTCCACTAGTAGAGCTTTTATTTCATCTAAGGATAAGAATAAAATCAAAGGTATTCTTAAATCGAAAGGTTATGATAAAGATAAAAGTCAACCCACATCCGGTGCGACAAGTGCGGTAGAGTCCTCGGCTGCTGATAGCGAGACAGATGCTACATACGATACACCGGATGAGGAATCTGAGCAGGGGGGAGGAATTCTGCATACTCTTAAGAATCTGCAATACGGTACACATGTTGCACTTCGTAAAAAGGAAAAACAAAGTGTCTTGAAAGCTGATAGACTTATTAAACGTGATTCAAACAGAAACCTGGTTGAAGCATTGAAAAAGGAACGGGTTAAGGGGGCCGAAATGTTTGCAGCACTCCTAGATGGAGGTATTACTAATATTGACCATGATATTCCTCATTTTAAACCTTTTAATAAGCGTTTACCTCCTTGCCCACCTGATGAGTTTGATAGGCAATTGAAAGCAATTCAACGCAATTACTCACGTTTTGAGGGTAAATGTGCAGAATTTCTCTACTTTCTCATGGAAATTGAAGCTCTAAAAAACTCACTTAATATTACGGATGACCAGCTTACTCGACTTCTTCAAAATCGATTGGCTGGTAGGCTACAAAGGTACTTTATGATTGAAATGAAACGAGAGAAGAATGTTGTTAAAGTTCTTAATCGTTTGGGTAGAGATTATGTCGAAACAGTCGACACGGCCGCAGAAATTGAAAAATGTGCAAATTTTAAATTTCAATTCCGTAACGTAGCAGATGAACTAACTAAATTGAAAGAAACAATGGCTCTAGCTTATCCACACATGACGCCGGAAGGTCTGAGACACACTTACATCCAAAAAGTAACAGATAAACTTCCTCCTGAAGTACGGCTTACCTTGGCTGATGAATTTGAACGTCAAAGACAAAGAGAGGAGCTAGGTATGGCCCCACTCTCAGATTATGAGATTGATGCAAAAATTATTCGACATTGTAGGGCACTAGAGAGAAAACAACAGAAGCCAATTTATCAGGTTAAAGCAAAAACATATTCACAATATGAGGATAGTGTCACTTCTGATGATTCGGCGTCACGTGTTCAGTCTAAACGAGCTAGTAAAGGAAGTGATAAGTCAATATTGGCAGGTTTTGTAAAATCGGTCCAACAGATCGCCGCTTCAGCGGCGCAAGGCGAAGTTGCCGCCAGTCAGAGTGCTAAAAAAGATAGGGGCGGAGCCTATCAAAAGGACTCTGCGCGGTCGCAGAAAGCTAGAACAGAGGGAAAAGATTTTCACCCACATAATGTCAATAATAGGCCTTCATGGCAAAAGAAAGGCGATTTGTTTGAGCAAAGAAATTTTGGAAGGACCAATAATGCTCGAGCCAATCAGAAAAGTAGTCCGAATAAGGACCATAGAGAACCTGCCAAGGTCCTTTTAGCTAAGTCTTCTGATCCACAATATCCATCTTTGGTTAAAGAAATTAAAGATGGGGAAAATATTCGTTTCCTGGGTCAGAAAATTAGGAATGATTTCCGTAATATTAAGAATGAGAGCTTCAAAAATTCCCTACAGCAATTACGACCACAGGGGGCTGGTTCTAACCCTATCTATGAAAAAGTGGAAGGGAAATATAG
>JAIYDG010000328.1 GCA_027487625.1 Bacteroidota bacterium | reverse complement strand
TATTGATGAAAGATCGATTTTCTAAACACTTTGCAGCAGGAATTTCTCCATTTACTCACTAGGTCGGTGCATACTCGTGGTGCTCTCCTTGGTCAAGGTCGCGGAGATAAGCAAAACATGTGCTGCTGCGAACAGTCGATTCGGCATTGTTGTGCACGACGCAGAAAAAGACGTTGTTGCCCAGAATCTGACCCTGGATGAAGCCTGCATGCAAATGTCACACAACATCACTGAACTGCAACACATTCGACTATTATCTATTGTGCAATGTGTTGAGATTTCGCATGCACGCTTGTTCCAAAGAGAACCCGAGAAACTTCAAGTCCGATTTCGAAATCACAATTGTGTGATAACACGAAGATGTGTGTTGATGGAGAGACTTTCACAAATCATGTCTGGCAACATAAAAAAGCCCAGCAAAAACAACAACACGATTTGTGGTTTGAAATTGTGGACATTTTGTTGTGCATCGGAGGAATATGCTGAAGCAAACCTTGGGCAGCAGCAGTTCCAGTCTTTGGGTTTGTGAGTCCGCTGATGTATCCGTTGCGGATGCGGAGATTCAAGACGAGGCCGCTCCACGAGCCAGACTGAGGCGCCACACAGATGTTGGGAGTCGAGCGTTCTTGGGTGCGGTCAAACACTTGCGCTGTTGATGGAAAACTCGGTTTAGTGGAGAATATCGACAATAGAAAAGAAAAAAAGCAAAGCAAAAGAAATATACTTGGGAAGGAACGATTTTACGAGCATCATCACTTCAAAAACCCAACCAATAATATTCATGATTCGCAGTGCCTTCAAACTTCAAGACAAGTTGAAGTGAATTCAAGGTTGAATTCTGGAAGATAGATATATGTGTGTGGTGAAATGTAATTATGTTATTTTTACAAACCGAGCGATGTGAGCTCAGGTGCAGCGTTTTCAGAGCCGGGGAATGCTGCGATTTGTGAGGCGAGGCCGATGGCAACAAGAAGGATGGCAATGGAGCGGGTCATTTGCAGAATTTTACGATATCGGGTTTTCTGGGAAGCTGAATTTGGTCTTGTTTAGTTTTCATTTACTTTTTTGTTTCTTGGTTGAATCTCTGAAAGAATTTCACACAAAAAGATAGGAAGAAGAAGAAGGATTTTACAGATCAACAGTACGAATAAGAAATAATATCGAGATATAATAGATATTCAGCGGCAAAGAAACGCATGACAAGCTATTTATAAAGCTTTGATTGAAGCCAAATTTTTGACATGCCGAAGAAAGACTTTCATTCGAGTTTCAAGGTATTTTTTTTCATTTTCAGGTATCAACAAAAGTGGTGTTGTTTCTTGAAATCTGTGCTTGTTCTGATGATTAATGTTCCTCAAACATAACAGAAAAACGAAACTGCTCACACCTTGCACTGCTGGCTGCCTTTTATATATTCCTCGCCTTTTTTTCATGCGATGAGCCGATTGTTTGAAAATGGATGCAAATACAGAGCCAAAGCACTACCCAAGACCACAGCAACTCGGTCGAATGTTTGTCAAGAGGTTTCAGCGTTGTCCATGGTTTGCAAGACTGGTGTTGGCAATCAATCGATGTTCTCATCTTTGCTTCCACGCTATGGTATGATAGTAAAGGGAATCATTGAGACGAACATTCACACATGAAGGCATGAACCAAAAGAGAAACTGCAAAAAAAGAAATCATGCTTTCACTTCCATTTCGCCAATGACCGAATAGCTTTTTCTGACGTATCAATTTCGATGTCAATCCCCACTAATCGTTGTTTCAGTATGTTGTGTAAAGGACATCGCTCGAATCATGCATCATTTGCATTGATTCTCCATCGCGAAATGGATTTTTGTCTCTGCTTTACACTTTCGCTCATTATTCCAGCAAAGTGCAGGTTTTGTGTCTGTCGCCATCATTTCCAAAGAGGCGGTCATCCCTCAATCGAACAGACTCACATCCACAGACAAATTGCTTCACAGCAGCACGAAAAACATCATGGCACGAGTATAAAAGCGAAACCCAGGGCTCAGTTTCTGGGGCAGTAAATTTCTCTCAAGTTGAAACACTTGGACAGAAGATACAAGACATTTGAGAATTGTTCTACATCCAATCCTACAGAACAGCAACCTCAAAACAAATATTCTTGCAAGACGTCTTCTCTCTTTACCTTGGTGGTTTGTTTGAATCTCCAGAAACTCACTCTGTTTTCATAAAGAAAGGAACAAAAAAATTTACACACCTACCATCATGGCCTTCAAGAAAAGTATCATGTTCGTTGCTGCCCTCGCCCTTATTGGAGCATCTTTCGCCATGGTAATTGAGATTTCTTGCAATAGTTCACAACAAATGTCAATCATGATAATTTGCGACATAAATGCAATCCATTTTTACATCAAAATTACTTATCTCTTTTGAAAAAACTGCATCAATTCAAAATAATCTCCAACTCATAATATCCATCATCTTTAGGCTGAAGAGAACCAAGTTGCACAAGGTTCAGCTCTTCTCAAAACATCACTCGCCAAATACAGCAATTCTTTTCCATGCACTTGATACATGTTTTATTGGAAACCAAAGACAGATCGCAGAATGTCACTTTGCATCTAATTTCGAAACCAAATATGCACAACTCGTTAGAGCGCATTGCGCAAGGAGAGTACTGCATTGACCCCAACCTCGCTGGTACTTTGTTTCGCATCCGCGTGAGCTCAAACGGGTAAGCAAATCTTACAGTTTTCATCCTTTCTTCTCTTTTCATCATAGTTTCATCAAAATCTGAAATGTCGATTATTCGATATCAAAAAATGAGTCGCTGCTTCACAACATCTCAAATTCAGTGGGCATCATATAGAATTTCTTGTGATTTCAAAAAAAAATCTTGATTTTGCCTTTGCATCGAACGATGATAGAAACAAACGTTGTAAATAACGTCGTATCTGCTTGTGTAGACTCATCCGCGGAACAACCATCCGAAACCTCGGCCTTTCAACTTCGGCTGGAATGTTGCAGGGTGCCACACGCCAGGGATTCAACTTTCTTTGCCACCAACCCAACCGCGCCGGAAGCACCATTCGTGAACAGACTTGCTACTCATGGCTCGACAACAACGTGTCCAACGGAAAGTACGATTTGCAAAGTGTCGGATTGTGCAACCTTTCAAAAACCCCTTCAACATCTGATTCATTCCAAACCATCCATCAGAGATCAAATCATTT
>JAIYDG010000647.1 GCA_027487625.1 Bacteroidota bacterium | reverse complement strand
TGAAAAAGGCGAACCTAAATTAGACGATAAAAATCCTGATCCAAGTAAACGCTCAAGAAAAATACAAGGATTGATGTTATTGAAAAGCTTTAAATTCAATGCTAAAAGTAAAGTTTGGGAAAATGGAGAGATTTATGATCCTGAAAGCGGAAAAACCTACAGTTGTAATATGAAAATGGAAACAGCAGATAAGTTAAACATTCGCGGATATATAGGCATTTCTCTTATTGGTAGAACAGAAGTTTGGACTAGAGTGAAGTAGAAATTTGGTAAAATTCCTGATTTTCTTCAGGCTTTGCATTGTTAAGGGAAATTTTTCAATAGAAGTATTACTTTCGCAGCAATGATTAGTCCCTGGAAAATTTTATCGGTTGTACTCATTTTATACGCCATAATTGGTGGTTTGTTGATGCCAGTTCCTGAATTACCGATTCTCGAACAAAGTATCAGAAATTTGTATTACCACGTACCAATGTGGTTTTCAATGGTTTTATTGTTGTTAGCTTCTGCAGTTCACGCTGTTAAAGTGTTAGGAGGCAAGGGTTTAGAAGCTGATACTAAATCAAACATTTTTGCAACTGTAGGAATGTTATATGGCACAATTGGAATTGTTACCGGAATGATTTGGGCAAAAAACACTTGGGGTGCTTATTGGGTATCCGACCCTAAATTAAACTCTGCAGCTATCGGAATGCTTATGTATTCAGCCTATTTTGTTTTAAGAGGTTCATTTGAAGACGAAGAAAAAAAAGCCAGATATGCTGCTATTTATAATTTATTCTGTTTTCCTGTTTTTGTTGTGTTGATATTTGTAATTCCTCGTTTAACAGATTCATTACATCCTGGTAATGGAGGAAATCCTGGGTTTAATCAATATGACTTAGATAGCAGGTTAAGAATGGTATTTTATCCTGCCGTTATAGGTTGGGTTTTAATGGGCTTCTGGATTGCCAATTTAGGTATCAGAGTAAAATTGTTGGAATTAAAAAAGTGGTTAGATTAATAAAGTTAAGTACATGAAAAATATATTGTTTAATCAAATAACAAAAAGCGCAGAACAGCCTGATTTAGCAGGAACTGGAAAGTTTTATGTAGTTGTAGGTGTAATAGCGGTTTTGTTTTTAGGTATTGTAAGTTATATGGTAAGTCTCGATTTGAAAATTAAAAAATTAGAGAAAAAAGACTAGTTATGAAAAAGACTTATATATTAGGTATTGCTTTAATTGGTATTGCAATTGCAGCCATTGTTAGCATGTATGGCGATGCTAGCACTTATGAAAATTTTGAAGTCGCTATGGAAAATCCAGGCAGAGAATTTCATGTGGTTGGCGTATTAAACAGAGAAAAAGAAAAGTTTTACAATCCACAAGAAGACCCCAATTATTTTACTTTTTTTATGGTTGATGAAAAGGGGAAGGAAAGCAAAGTTGTTTATCACAATCCAGAGCCTGCCGACTTCGACCGTTCTGAAAAAATTGTGATTGTAGGAAAGATGGATGGAGATCATTTTGAAGCTTCCAAAATCTTATTAAAATGTCCGAGTAAGTACACCGATAACCAGGTGAAAACTTAAAATAAAATATCAAACAAAATTGAAGCTGTTCCGAAATGGGCAGCTTTTTTTATGTTTTGATTTTTCTATTTTTATTTAAAATTAAATAAAAGAGAATCATAGGTATTATAAATTGTAACTGAATTGTTCTTTTTTGAAATGTATTTACTAATTCAATGAATAAATTAGTGAGTAAAATATTTAGATTCTTAGTTTTATTTGGTCCAATCCTCTAAAATAATTCCTTTAATACGTTTGAAATGCTCAGAGTTATTTGTAACCATAATAAGGTTATGAGTAACAGATGTTACTCCAATTAAAAGATCAAAATCATCGGTGCTTTTACCGGCTTTTCTTAAACGTGCTTTTTCTTTTGCGTATAAGTCAAGTGAATGAAAGATTGGAATTATTTTTACCCCGGTTAAAAAATTGTCCAGCACCTTTTTATTCTTCTCTATTTGTTCGCTGTTTTCTACTCCAAACTTCAACTCCGCCAAAGTAATTTCTGAAATGAAACAATTCTCTGGGTCAACACTTTCAAATTTCTTGTTGAGATTAAACTTGCCCAAATGTAGTAAATACATGTATTTGTATCAATCAGGTATTTTTTCAAAGCTCCTCAATTTTGCGGTAAAAGGTTCTACTTTCATTAATTACATTGATGATTTCCTCAGCTGATTCATTTGAGTCCCATGCTCCATATGCCTTGAAAAATGAAGACTTTTTTTCTGTAATGTCAGTCTTAACTGATTGTGTAAGCTTTGAGATAAGGTCAAGTTTATTACTTGGACTAAGATTATCTAACATTTTTAAATAACCATCAATTAAGGTCGTATTTATGTCTATAGCTTTCATTTAGTTCAAGTTAATTAACAAACAAATATAATAAAAAGAGTCAATTTGTTTTGCTAACAATGCCAAGTTTAAATGAAGAATTAACTTATTAAAACTTTTTTTAAATTTTAAAACATTACGATTATCCAATTCTTTACCTAAAAACAAATTACCAAGACTTTATTGCTAATAATTTTTCGTTTAAATCAAAAAAAACACAAAAAATGAATAATATTTAGTTTATGTTTCATTTAGCAAGTTCTTAAAATCCTGAAGGGATGACATTATTATAGAAAATACAATATTGAGAAACTCCCCTTCCCAAACTCAACAACGCGGACCAAAGGTCCGCGTTGTTGAGTTTGGGGGAATTTGGATTACAGCATTTTTCTATAAACATGTGACCACCCTCGGGGTCATTAATTTCATTGAAAACAGCAATTTAATTCCAAAAACTTATTGAAAATAATTCTCAATACCATATACTGGATTTTAAAAAATACTTCTGGTATACATGCGGATATTCGTAAAAAGTAACTTCTTATCTATAAAGAAAAATTAAGCTAATAAGTAATTTCAAGAAATTCAAAAGTTAGTTTTCTTTATTTCAACCAATAGTTTAGGAAATAAGGAAATGTATTCACTCATTTTTACTTCAAACGGGTTTCTCTCTAATTTCATTATTCACTCAGTCATACTTTCAAATTTTACACATAGAAAAGTAGTGCTTATTCATACCTTTGCGGCCAAATGAATGAAGTAGTTTTTTTAAACGAACACCTCTTTTGGGGTAATTTAGGCCACAGCGCCGTTGTAATCTCTTTTGTTACATCTATTCTGGCAGCCATTTCTTACTTTTTTGCCGAATCGAAACCTTTAGATAAAAGTTGGGAAACCTTAGCTAAATGGTCGTTTCACCTACATAGTCTGGCTGTTTTAACCATTATTGGAACTTTATTTAATATTATTTACCAGCATTATTTCGAATACCATTATGCTTGGCAGCACAGTAGCCGCGATTTGCCTGTGCATTTCATGATTTCATGTTTCTGGGAAGGGCAGGAGGGAAGTTTCCTTCTTTGGATTTTTTGGCAAATGGTAATCGGACAGATTTTATTGAGAACAGCAAAATCATGGTTAAATCCAACAATGGCTGTAGTGATGT
>JAIYDG010000330.1 GCA_027487625.1 Bacteroidota bacterium | reverse complement strand
TAAATTTAGATTTTGAGCCATCTATTTCCAATAAAGTAAAAGGTGGCACAGCATTCAAAGCATCAGTAACTTTTTTCTTATGCAAGAAAGTAACATTTTCACCTAAAACTATTTTCATTCTCGGACCTAAATCATACACTTTTAAAATTGGAGATTTATAATTATCTCTAACTATAAACAATCCGGCTAACAATAATCCAATACTCACCCCAACTAATAAATCGGTAACTACAATAGCAATTATTGTAACAACAAAAGGTAAAAATTGAGACCAGCCTTTTTTATAAAATAATTTTAATAAAGATAAATCTAAAAGTTTGTAACCGGTAAAACACAATATTGCTGCTAAACTTGCCAGTGGAATTTGATTAAGTATTCCGGTAAAAAACAAAAATGATATTAAAATCCAAAATCCATGAAACACCGCAGATAACTTAGTTTCAGCGCCGGCTGCCTGATTTACAGAACCTCTAACAATTACTGAAGTAACAGGTAAACCCCCAAAAATAGCACTGGCCACATTTCCTGCGCCTTGAGCAAGTAATTCTCTGTTTACATCAACCTTTTGCCTGTGAATATCAATTTTTTGAATTGCTTCAATACTTAATAAAGATTCAATAGAAGCAACAATTGCAATTGTAAAAACAACTTTTACAAAGCTTATAGAAAAAATATTACTAAAGTCAGGAGGAAAAAAATACGACGAAGAACTTGCTGAAAAAATCTCAGGAACATTTACAAAATGATCTGTTTCCATTTGAATATTTAATCCTGATAGTTTGATCAAATAACTTATGAGCACTCCCAAAATAACCACTACAAGTGTACCAGGAACTATTCTAAGTTTTTTAGCCAATTTTTTCTCCCATAAAAAAAGAAAGCTTAAAGAGAATAATCCTATGGATAAAACAGTAAAATTAACATGTCGTAATGAATGAAATAATAAGGTAAAAGTATTTTCGTGACCTTCTGGTTTCTCGTGGTAAGTTTCATTCAAATCAGCTTTATTAATATCAAACTCCTCTACTCCCATTTCCTCAATATCATACCCAATTAAATGAGGAAACTGTTTAATTATCAATATTAAACCAATGGCAGCTAACATACCTTTAATAACTGTAGTTGGTATATAATTCGACAATGAACCTAGTTTTAAATAACCAAAAAGTAATTGAATAATTCCAGCGAATAAAACCGCAGCAACAAATGCCTGATACGAGCCTAAACTTTGAATTCCTGCTAATGAAATTGCTGTTAATCCTGCAGCCGGTCCACTCACACTTAAATTAGAATTACTTACTAATCCTACAACAATTCCGCCAATTAATCCTGCAATTAAACCAGCCATTAGAGGTGCCCCTGAAGCGTGTGCAATTCCCAAACACAATGGTACCGCAACAACAAAAACAGCCAGTGATGCCGGAATATCTCTTTTTAGCTGATGTGAACTTAAACTAGGTATCATATTATTAGTGGTACAAAATACTAATTAAACCTCATTTTCTAATTACAATTTTAATGTTCTTGATTTATTCACACTAAATTGATTTTAAGGAAATAATACTTTAGGAGCTTTGGAAATCTTAAGTGTATGAAAAAGAAAAAACTACACCTTGTTTGTATTTCTGATGTTCACCTCGGAACTTATGGATGTAGGGCGAAAGAATTAAACAAATACCTTAAAAGTATTGACCCAGAAATCTTAATTCTAAATGGTGACATTGTAGATGTTTGGCAATTTAGCAAGAACTATTGGCCAGATTCTCATATGAAAATCATACAAAGAATTTTAAAAATGCTCGCTAATGGCACTCAGGTTTACTACTTAACTGGGAACCATGACGAAATTTTAAGAAAATTCACTGATTTTAAAATGGGGAAACTTGAAATTCTTAACAAATTAGTTCTAAATCTTGACGGAAAAAAGGCCTGGTTTTTTCATGGTGATGTGTTTGATATTACTATGAAACACAGTAAATGGCTGGCAAAACTTGGTGCTGTTGGTTATGATACCCTTATTTTATTAAATAGTGCAGTAAACTGGATTAGCAAAGTTTTAGGCAGAGGTAAAATTTCACTCTCAAAAAACATAAAAAATGGAGTAAAATCTGCCATCAAATTTGTAAGTGATTTTGAACAAACTGCTATTGAAATTGCTATTGAAAAAGGATATGATTATGTGGTATGCGGGCATATTCATCAGCCTCAAATGAGAGAAGTTAAAACCAATGCCGGATCTACAATCTACTTAAATAGTGGTGATTGGATTGAAAACTTAACGGCCTTGGAATACGATAATGGGAAATGGGAAATCATTCATTTCCATGAAACCATTGATACTATTGAAGATTTAGTTGATCAGATTGAAGACGAACTTAATGAAAACTCAAACTTTAATCCCGAAAAGCTTTTACAAACAATTCTAAAATAACCTAATGAAGATACTTTTTGCAATACAAGGAACGGGAAATGGTCATTTAAGCAGAGCTAGGGAAATTATTCCTCACTTGCTTAATCATGGCGATTTAGATGTGCTCGTTAGTGGCACTCAAAGTGATGTTGATATTCCTTATATTATAAAATACAAACGTAAAGGACTTAGTTTTACATTTGGCAAAAATGGTGGTATAGATTTAATCGATAGCATCATAAAATTAAGACCATTTGAATATTTAAATGATATTAGAAAATGTCCGGTAGATAAGTATGATTTAGTTATAAACGATTTCGAACCTATTTCTGCTTGGGCCTGTCATTTAAAAGGATTACCTTGTTTTGGATTAAGTCACCAGGCTTCCTTTTTATCGCCCAAAACACCTCGTATAGATAAGCCGAATAAGCTGGCAAATTTCATACTTAGAAACTATGCGCCTGTTACTGATAAAGTTGGGTTTCATTTTCAGCAGTACGACGATTTTATACAAACACCTGTAATTCGTTCTCAAATCAGGAAAAATGGCCTTAGTAACAAAGGACATATTACGGTTTATTTACCTGCATATAGTGATGAAAAAATCACTAACTATCTAAATCAGGTGCCCGATATTGAATGGCATGTATTTAGTAAGCATAGTAAAAAAGCTTATTATGATAAAAATGTAAGTATTCAACCTATACATAATAATGCTTTTGTAGAAAGCCTTTGTAGCAGTGATGGTTTAATTACTAATGGTGGATTTGAAAGTCCTGCAGAAGCAATGTATTTGCATAAAAAGGTACTTGTTATACCTATGAATAACCAATATGAACAATTGTGTAATGCAAAGGCTTTAAAATTGATGGGTTGTACTGTAGTTCAAGAAATTAACCATAATTTTAGCAATATTCTAAAACAATGGATTGAATATGGTGCACCATTAAAGGTTAATTATTATGACCAATTAGATCAAATTGTTGGAAATATTATTCTTAAGCAGGAGCAGATTTTACGATTTGCCTACTAAAAACCTTGCTTTTCATTCATTAGGAAAAAATTGAACTCCTATCTTTGTAGTTAAATATGCAAGAAATAGAGCCCTTTTTCCGCTGGAGAGATATTTACAGAAGTGAAGACGATTCCAACTCCCCTTTTTATGAAAGAGAATACAGTGAATTTGAATTTAGTAACCAAGTTTACAACTATGTAATTCATCCTCAATGGGATGAATTTGGCTCTCCTACCTTATATGTAAAAATAATTTTTGCTGATTATATCAAAAATTTCGCCATTTTAGAACTCATTGGTGAATGGAATGATGCCATAAATAATGATATCATGTTCCTGAAAAGAGAAGTGGTTGAAGTTTTAAACCAAGCCGGAATTAGTAAGTTTATCCTTGTTGGCGAAAACGTTTTAAATTTCCATAGCAGCGATGATAGCTACTATGAAGAATGGTTTCAGGATGTGGAAGATGAAGAAGGTTGGATTGTTGCATTGAATTTTCAAGAACATGTCTTAGAAGAATTCAGAAAAGAAAATCTTGATTACTATTTAATTTTTGGTGGTGAACTTGATTCTTTTAATTGGAGGAAATTCAATCCACTTCAATTATACAGCGAAATTCAAAAAGTAATCAATTACAGATTAGGAGCTTAATCTTAAGCTCCAAAACCGTCTTTTAATTTCTCTGCATTTTCTGCAACCTGCAATTGATCAATGAAATCTTGAATTTCACCACTCATTACATCTGTTAAATTGTATTTTGTATAGTTAATTCTATGATCGGTTACCCTAGATTGAGGATAGTTATAAGTTCTAATTTTTGCAGATCTATCACCAGATGAAACCATGGTTTTTCTTCTACTTGCAATACCTTCATTGTGTTTTTGAAGTTCAATCTCGTACAATTTAGTTCTTAGCATTTGCATAGCACGTTCGCGGTTACCATTTTGTGTTCTTTCAACCTGACAAACTACCACAATTCCTGAAGGTTTATGGGTTAACATCACCTTACTTTCTACCTTATTTACATTCTGACCACCTGCACCACCAGAACGGGCTGTTTGCATATCAATATCTGCTGGGTTTAAATAAACGTCAACCTCTTCTGCTTCGGGCAAAACCACTACAGTTGCAGCAGATGTATGAACACGGCCTTGAGTTTCAGTTTCAGGAACCCTTTGAACACGGTGAACGCCACTTTCGTATTTTAAAATACCATATACTTCGTCACCTGTAACTTCAATAATTACCTCTTTGTATCCGCCAGCTGTACCTTCAGTAAAATCAACAACCTCAGTTTTCCACCCGCGTTTTTCGCAGAAATACATGTACATTCTGTATAAATCACCGGCAAAAATACTGGCTTCATCACCACCTGTACCACCTCTGATTTCAAGAACAGCATTTTTTAAGTCCTCAGGCTCTTTAGGAATCAACAAAATACGAATTTCTTCCTCCATTGGAGCAATTTTGGGCTCTAATTCATCTAATTCCTCTTTTGCCATGGCCCGCATTTCATCATCCTTTTCGGTTTTTAAAATATCACGGGCGCCATTGATATTACTTACCAAATTTCTATATTCAAAGTACTTATCTACAATACCTTGTAAACTTTTGTACTCCCTGTTTAATTGGGTAAAACGCTTCATATCAGCTACTACATCCGGCTGACTAAGTGTTTCTTCTACTTGCTTAAATCTAATATAAATTGCTTCTAACTTATCTAACATGCGTTGAAATTGAGGCCGCAAAGATAATCAAACAGAACTACTTAGCCATGTTTGTAATAAGTATGCTGTCGGAAGTTTGGAAAATAAAGGTGTCTGATTTCAATTTAAAAACACTTTTAGCAGTAAAATTCGGCGACGGAATTGGTTTTCTGGTAGAATTTTGAAGATTATAAATTACAATGATTTCGTTTTGTAAGTAAACAATCTCTTTTTCCAATAATTGGACACTTTTTACATGTTGAACAGGAATCCTTTTAATGAAACCGGCAAAAACATCAAATAAAAATAAACCATTTAAACTATCGGAAAGAAGCAATCTGTTTCCATTTTCATAACAATTACTGGGGTTTAACCTATCAGCTCCAGCAAAATCGAGTGCATTTCCGCTACTTTGTAAAAGTTTACCTTCTCTATTGAATTTTTTCAGTTGCAAATCACCAGCATCAAAAACCCAAATTCCATTTTCATAGGATCTAGCAATACAGGCAGCCTGAGTGATTCCCCAATCCTGTAAATTTATCTTGCCCCTGAATGCCAAGTTATTATCTAAAAGAATTACCATATTTAATTCCTTATAGAATAAAAATATTTCCATTGGATTTGTAACATCTATAGAGCTAATGCTACCACTATAATTGTAGTTTAAGGTTGATAATAATTCTCCAGCCGAATTATATTTTACCAATCGGTCAGATTCATTTATAACATAAATATTCCCCAATTTATCACAAGTAAGAATTTTAGATGATATAGGGATTTTCAGAGCAATTCTAAATGTAACTGAATCGTTTTTACTTAAATCCTGTGCATTTGTTTGAATTGAACCAAAACACAAAAAAGCAATAAACAAGCCCTTAAATATTTGGAATTGGATTCTCATTGTTGGTGGCTTCAAATGTTTTTAAAACCAAATTTGTACCATCGAATTCTGCATATGAATTAAAGCCAATCCAATCACCTAAATTATAATAAGTGCTTGAATCATTTAATTTAAAACTCATTGGTAAATGTCGATGTCCGAAGACAAAAAAATCGAAATGTTCCTTTGCTAAAGTGCTTCTGCAAAACTGAATCAGGTGTTCCTTTTCTCCATAAAAGGTGAAATTTCCATCAAAGGTTTTTAACTTACTTCTTTGTGATAGCCAGTTTGCAAAACCCATTCCAACTGAAGGATGAAGAAACGCAAACAGTCTTTGGAAAAATGGATTTCTATAAGTTGCCAAAACCAATTTAAACTTGTGTTGGCCTGGTCCTAAACCATCACCATGACCAATAAAAAACTTCTTATTTCCAAAGATTCTTGTGATTGGTTTTGAATATACTTTTACTCCCAATTCTTTTTCAAAATAACCAAATTGCCATAAATCGTGATTTCCATGAAAAAAATGAATAGGGATGCCGGCATCTGTAAATTCGGCAATTTTGGCTTGTAAACGAACAAAACCCTTTGGAACAACTAAGTTGTATTCAAACCAAAAATCAAAAATATCACCTACAATATAAAGTTCCTCACAGGTTGGTTTAATAAAATCTAACCACCTTATAATTCTTTTCTCTCTATCAAAAGAAGAAGCTTCATCGGGAATTCCTAAGTGAAAATCAGAAGCAAAATATATTTTTTTATTTGAACTCAAAATCCTTAATCTCTTCTGGAATCATCAATAAAGAACAAAACAATTTCTTGGGAACCCATCCCACCGGAAATCAGCTTAGGTAAATCACCGGGGATTTCAGCAGGAATTTCATCGGTACAAGCAGGACCAGTAATTAAGCTGAATAAAGAAGGGGTTTTTCTACCATATCTATTTCTTAAAACCTGAAAACCATCTTTAATATCTGCAACAAGCTGAGAGCGTTTTACTACAAAAACCAAAACCGGAGGCCAAATAGACATTGTGCGAGAATTCCTAACACTGCTAACTAAAATACTACCCGTTCTGGCAATCATAGCTTCACATCCTAAAATAGCAACCTGGGTTTTTTCAATATTATCAGAACCCTGCTGATGAGAAATTCCGCTATCTGTCAAAAGGTTTTGCATTTCTTCTTCCCAACAAAAAACATGCTTCCACTTGCGGAATTCAATTAAATCCAACATTTTATCGATACAATCAAATTGATTAGCACAATAAACGTATTGGCCGCCTAATTCCGTAAACTTTTTAACAAAGGTTTCAGCTTGCGTTTCCTCATTGGAACGAGAATAGATATTCGATTCAAAATCGATATTCTGATACAGGCTTTTGGATTTGACATTAAGAGCCTGCCTTAGCTTTTTCAGGATTTTTTCCTTCGATGTTATAAACTGTTCCAAGACACGCAATTTAATTAAATCATTTGAAATATTCTTAATGGAAAAATTTCATAAAAAAGCCCATTTAAATTCAATCCTATTTGAACTTAAATGGGCTTTTAAAATACTATAAATTACTAATCTACTTTTGACTCTTCAACTGATGAGTTTTGAATTGTATCAACAACTTCTGTTTCAATTGTAGGTAATTCTATTTCAATTTTATCAAAAGGACGACTTCCTAAAATTTCCAATAAATCATGTTGGAACAATATTTCTTTTTCCAACAAAATCTTAGCTAATTCTTCCAGTTTATCTCTTTTTTCAATCAATAAGTTTTTAGTTGCAGTAAAACATGCTTCAATTAACAATCTAACTTCAATATCAATCATTTCTGCTGTTTTATCCGAATATGGTTTTGTAAATCCATATTCTTGGTTAGCATCATAAAAAGAGACATTTCCAATTTTATCATTCATACCATAAATGGTTACCATTCCATAAGCCATTTTAGTAATTCTTTCTAAATCGTTTTGAGCTCCGGTGCTAATTCTACCAAAGATTAAATCTTCAGCAGCTCTACCACCTAAAGTCATACAAATCATATTTTTTAACTGTTCGGTAGTGTATAAGTACTGGTCTTTAGGTAAATATTGAGCATAACCCAAAGCAGCAACACCTCTTGGTACAATGCTTACTTTTACCAATGGATCCAATCCTTCTAAAAACCAACCAACTATTGCATGACCTGATTCGTGATAAGCAATAATTTCTTTCTCTTCAGGTGAAATAATCTTGTTTTTCTTTTCTAATCCACCAATTACACGGTCAACTGCATCTTGAAAATCCTGCATATCAACAGCAGTTTTATCTTTTCTTGCAGCAATTAAAGCAGCTTCATTACAAATATTAGCGATATCAGCACCAGCAAAACCTGCAGTTTGAGTAGCCAATCTTTCAGGATTCACATCACTTGCAAGTTTCAAGGGCTTCAAATGCACTTTGAATATTTCTGCACGTCCATTTAAATCTGGTTTATCAATAGAAATTTGTCTATCGAAACGACCTGGTCTTAATAAAGCCGAATCTAAAATATCAGGTCTGTTTGTAGCTGCAAGAATAATCACACCTAAATCTGTTGCGAAACCATCCATTTCGGTTAACAATTGATTCAAAGTGTTTTCTCTTTCATCATTACCACCTTGAACTAAATTTTTGCCACGCGCACGTCCAACCGCATCAATTTCATCAATGAAAATAATACAAGGCGCTTTTTCTTTTGCTTGTTTGAACAAATCTCTAACACGACTTGCACCAACACCCACAAACATTTCTACGAAATCAGAACCAGATAAAGAGAAGAAAGGAACACCTGCTTCACCAGCAACAGCTTTTGCCAATAAAGTTTTACCTGTTCCCGGAGGGCCTACAAGTAAAGCACCTTTAGGAATTTTACCTCCAAGATTGGTGTATTTTTTAGGGTTTTTAAGAAAATCAACGATTTCCATTACCTCTACTTTTGCTTCATCTAATCCTGCAACATCTTTAAAAGTAGTTTTCACATGTCCATCTTTATCGAACAATTGAGCACGGCTTTTTCCGATATTAAAAATCTGTCCACCACCTGTAGGTCCGCCAGCCATTCTGCGCATAATAAACATCCAAACACCAACTAAAATAATTAGAGGTAACATCCAGGTTAAAAGAAAATCGCCCAAGTAATTATTCTGTGTTACGTACTCAACAGCAACTTGTTCATTAGCCGGGAAATCTTTTTGTTTTTCGTTGATGTCTTTTTCGAAACTGGCAATATCACCAATTTCAAAAAAGTAATGCGGACCAACTGATTCACCCAAGATGGTGCGATCTTTTAGTTCTTTGTATTTATCGTTTTTTAAGGCCTCTTTTTTCAAATAAATTTCAGCCACACTTTTATTTACAACAACAACTTTTTCTACATCATGAGCCAATAACATTTTGTTGATGAACTCAATTTTTGATGTTTTATTAGCTCCATTTTTTGGTAAAAAAGTAAGTGCTATAAAGACCACAGCAATAATTCCATAAATCCAATAAAAATTGAATTTAGGCATTGGTGGAACTTTCGGTTTCTTATTTTTATTTTCATTAGAATCGTTTTTTTGATTCTCGCTTTGATTTTCTGACATGTTAAATGATATGAATTGCTAAAATGCTAAAATGTTTTGTGTTTTTAAAGAAAAGAAAAGTTAAGCTGATAAAGTTTTTATTTTCGACCAAATCCAACTTTTATTTACAGGTTTGAGCCAATTCTCAATAAAATCGCCTTTTGTCTGAACTAAATTGTCGAAAAAATGGGTATTTTCATGAACTAAACCTTCTTCAACAGCTTTTTCTAATTGCTGTTTATTAAAAAAATGTACTTCGTTTTCGATTTCCAGATGAATAATTAATCTATTAAAAAAAGATATTCCTGTTTTTTGTTCAATTTCTTTAACCAATTGAACGGATTTGTCAATCCCGCAGCCACTAATTTCCGCGGCAGATTCATCAACCATAAAAACCAAAAAATATGATTTTACCAAAGCTGCTTTGGCATTCAATTGTTGCTGGTGTGAAGTCCAGCCTTTGGCAAATCCGTCTAAAAGATTTTGAACATCGGAGCTTTGTTCAGGACTTAATTTTCCTGTAGAAGCATAAATCCAAACCCTTGAATAGTCGGGTAAAGTATTAAAAATATCCATTTTATTAATTGGGTATGTGGGTACCAAAAATCACGCCATTGACATATTGTCAGAATCAATTTTTAGAAAATTTGTATATTCGTGAGAGTAGCAACCTGCTCAAAGATAAAAAATCGAAATTATATTTTGAGTCAAGTTATTTACAATTTAAAAAATGAAACAATCAAACTTAAGTTTTATGAAAAAGCAATTCTTTCTTTCTTTTATGGCGTTGGGTCTACTTTGCTCATTTGGTGCAAAAGCTCAAATACGCGAATTCACAATAGGTTATGGCATTATGCCTCAATCTTTTAATCAGGTTGAAAGTATTAACAACTTTGCAGAAACAAAATTTTCAGGTAGCATTGGTCCAAGTACAACAAAAGATTTCTCAATTTCTGGACCATACCGTTTAGGATTTACGCAGTATGACACCAAACATTTAACTTTAGGAGCAGATTTAAGCTATGCCGCTATTGAAGCCAAAATGACTTATTCTGATGCAACTAAAGAAACAGTTAACTTCAATTACTTTACATTAATGGCAAATGTGAATTACCAATATACAGACAATCCAAAAATATCTGTTTACTCAGGAGTTCATTTTGGTGTTAGTTATGTAAATGCAAAAAATGCTAATAACGGCAAAAAAGGGGAAGACTATATTCCAGCTTATCATCTTACAGCTTTGGGAATTAGATATGGCGAAAAAGTTGGTGTTTATGCTGATTTTGGTTATGGATTCAATGGAATTGTAAACGCAGGAATTCTTTATAAGCTGTAAAATTTGCAAAAAGAGGACTAAAGATTATCAAAAATACTTTTGACCTCAATTTATTTACTATTTTCGGAGGCTGCATCAGTACCAAAATTAGCGTCTACTGATTCAGCCTCTTATTATTATGTTAAAAACAGAAGATATCATTATTATAGGAGCAGGACCAGCAGGTTGTGCCACTTCCTTGTTTCTAAGCAAAGCGGGAATTCCTCATACTATTATTGAAAAATCTACATTTCCAAGAGATAAAGTTTGTGGTGATGCCTTAAGCGGAAAAGTGGTTTATGTGCTAAAACAATTAAACCCAGCATTTTTAGACAAGTTAAGTAATCAACCTCAGTCGTTCTTACCTAGTTGGGGAGTAAAGTTTGTTGCACCCAACGGAAAATCAATAGATATTCCTTTTAAAAGTGATACAAGTAAAGAAACTCATGCACCAGGTTTCATTAGTAAAAGAATAAATTTTGATGCTGAACTATTTTCATGGTTAGATAAAAATTATGCAGATATCAAATTAGGAACTTCCTTAAATTCCATAGAAAAAACAAATCAGGGTCTTGTTTTAAACCTCGAAAATAAAGATGGTTCTTTTCAGATAAAACATCCAAAACTAGTGATTGGTGCTGAGGGAGACAGATCAATTGTTGCGAAGAATTTATCGGATATTAGAAAAGAAAACGATCATTATTGCGCAGGAATTAGAGCTTATTATTCAGGTGTTGAAGGTTTACATGATCAAAATTTTATTGAACTTCATTTTCTTGAAGAAATGCTTCCGGGTTACTTCTGGATTTTCCCTTTACCCAATGGAGAAGCTAATATTGGTGCAGGAATTCTAAGTTCTGCTGCAAGCAAAAAAAAGGTAAACCTCAAAAAAGATATGCTTGAGGCAATTGCAAATAATCCAAATATTAAAGAGCGATTTAAAAATGCGCAATTAAAAGGAAAAATAGAAGGATGGGGATTACCACTTGGCTCCAAACAAAGAATAATTTCAGGAGAAAACTTTCTATTAACCGGTGATGCTGCCAGTTTAATTGACCCGTTTACGGGTGAAGGCATTGGAAATGCTATGTATAGCGGAATGTTGGCTGCACAACATATTCAAAATTGTATCAAAGAAAATAGGTTTGATGCCGAATTTAATAAATCATACGATAAAGCATTTTACGACAGACAATGGGATGAATTAAAATTGAGCCATACCATGCAAAAACTTGTAAAATACCCATGGTTATTCAATTTTGTAGTGAATAAGGCTCATAAAAATAAAGCATTAAGAGAAACAATCTCTTGCATGTTTGAAGATTTGGATTTGCGGGCAAAACTCAGAAATCCATTGTTTTATATTAAACTTCTCATCAACGATTAGTTTAAATGTTAAGCATTTGCATACCTATATATAATGTGTTGGTTTTTGATTTGCTAAGTAGTTTACGAAGGCAAATCAAAGAACAGAACCTCGATTGTGAAATTATTTGTATAGATGATAATTCTACTGAACAAATAAAAATTCAAAACATAACTGCAATTGCTTTTACCGATCAATACATTCAGCTAAAAAGAAATATAGGTCGCTCTGCCATAAGGAATCTTTTTCTAGATTATGTCAATCAACCTTATTTATTATTCTTAGATTGTGATGTAAAAATTCAGGATGATTCATTTCTTGCGAATTATCTTTCTGCAATCGAAGAAAATCATGGTTTGATTTGCGGTGGTCATGAATATGTAAATCTTAAACCAGAGAAAAAATTCCGGTTAAAATGGAATTATGGTAGAAAAAGAGAAAGTAAATCAATAAAAGAAAGGCAGAAGAAACCACAAAAAAGTTTCATGCCAAGTAATTTTGTAATTAAAAAAGATATTCTAGCTGAAAATCTTTTTGATACCAGATTATCACAATATGGGCATGAAGACACATTATTTGCATATAATTTAGGATGTGCCGAAATAAAATTTCATCATATAAAAAATCATGTTGAAATAACTGATTTAGAATTGAATGAAACTTATCTCAAAAAAACAGAACAAGGAATTTATAACCTCAAAAAAATACTTGAATTTACGAAATACAATCCGCAACTAATTGATAATGTTAGCCTATTAAGATTTTATTTTAAAAGCAGAAAAAATGGAAGTCTACTGATTATCTATTTAATTCTTGGCTTATTTTTTAATCGGATTCGTAAAAAACTTCAAAATGGAAGTACCTCGTTATTTTTATTTGATTTATACAAATTAGCCTATTTTACTAAGGTAATGAAAGCAGACAGAAATCAGATTATCAAGTAGTTTTATAGATTTTCTTGTATAATTTAGTATAAATACATATGTTTGTAGGGAATTAAACAGAGGGGACCGAAAGTCCCCTCTTTTATTAGGTATTTATGCAAGTAATTGAGCAAATTAACAATTGGGGGGTAGAATTCTTACCCGAAAACGTTTATGTAGTTGAGGTTGAATTTAAACCCGGAAGTAAAAAATTATCAGTATTTTTAGATAGTGATGAAGCACTTACCATTGAACAATGCAGGCAGTTCAATAAAGTAATCTCAGAAAAATTAGACGAATTAGATTTTAGTGAACAAGCTTATACTTTGGAAGTTTCATCTCCTGGAGTTGATAAACCGTTAAAGTTATTCAGACAATATACAAAACATATTGGCAGAGAATTACAAATTAAGCTTAATTCACAAAGCATTTTAGTTGGAAAATTATTGGCAATTGAAGGAGAAGAAATAAAAATTTTATTGAAAGACCCTAAAAAAGCTTATCAGTCAAAAACTCCTACAGAAAAAAATATTAGCTTTTCCGACATTGAAGAAACCAAAGTTATGGTTTCATTTAATTAACCTTTTTAATAAAAATTAAAATTTATAAGTATGCATAGTTCAGGATTGATTGACTCATTTAGTGAGTTCAAAGAATTCAAAAACATTGACCGCGCCACCATGCAGCGTGTGCTTGAAGATGTGTTTCGCGGAATGTTGAGAAAAAAATTCAACAGCGACGAAAACTTCGACGTTATCATTAATGATAAAAGTGGTGACTTAGAAATCTGGCACAACAGAACAATTGTTCATGATGGTGAAGTAGAAGATGTAAATACCCAAATTGCTTATCAGGCAGCATTAAAAATTGAACCTGATTTTGAAATTGGTGAAGCTGTTACATCTGAAGTTGATATTTTAAAGGAATTTGGTCGTCGTGCAGTTCTGTCAGCTCGTCAAACTTTACTTTCTAAAGTATTGGAACTTGAGAAAGACGAATTGTACAAAAAATACAAAGACCGTGTTGGTGAGATTATTACCGGTGAAGTATATCAAATCTGGAAAAAAGAAATCATGGTATTGGATGATGAAGGCAATGAATTGTTGCTTCCAAAACTAGAAATGATTCCTGCAGATCATTACAAAAAAGGTGATGCAATTCGCTCTGTAGTTTACAAAGTAGAAATGCATAATGGTACTCCAAGAATCATTTTATCTAGAACATCTCCCGTTTTCTTGGAAAGATTATTCGAACAAGAAGTTCCTGAAATTATTGACGGATTGATTAGTATCAAGAAAATTGTTCGTGAACCAGGTGAAAGAGCTAAGGTTGCTGTTGAAAGTTACGACGATAGAATTGATCCAGTTGGAGCATGTGTTGGTATGAAAGGTTCAAGAATTCACGGAATTGTTAGAGAATTAAGAAACGAAAATATCGACGTAATTAATTATACAACTAATCCATCTTTATTGGTTCAAAGAGCACTTAGTCCAGCTAAAATCTCTAGTATCAAAATTGAAGAAGACCGTAAACGTGTTGCAGTAACCATTAAAGCTGACCAAGTTTCATTGGCTATTGGAAAAGGTGGACATAATATCAAATTAGCAGGAAAACTTGCTGGTTATGAGATAGATGTATACAGAGAAGCAGAACAAGAAGAGGAAGATATTGACTTAGAAGAATTCAGCGATGAAATTGATAGCTGGATTATTGACGAATTAAAAGGAATTGGTTGCGATACAGCAAAAAGTGTATTAGCACTTCCGGTTGAAGATTTAGTGAGAAGAACTGAATTAGAGGAAGAAACTGTCTTGGAAGTTCGTCGTATTCTGGAAGCAGAATTCGAATAGGCCTAAAAATGAAACAATTTATGTAAGCGAAAGCAACATATTTTATAAAAAAAAGGCCTGTCTTTACTGGTATTTTGCAACAAATGTTACAGATTACCATGTATTTTCAGGCCTTTTAATTGATAATCGAGGAATAACCACGATATTTGCAGCTAATTTAAGAGCATCAGCGCATAATGAGCGAAACAGCCGGAACAAAACGATTAAACGCCGTAGTAAAAGAACTGAATGTGGGAATGACCACACTGGTTGATTTTTTGGGCAAAAAGGGCCATGTCATTGAGGCAAAACCTACATCGAAACTTACTGAGGACCAGTACAATATATTATTGTCTGAGTATTCCTCAGAGATGAAAGTTAGACAAGAAGCTAACAAACTTGGTAAAGAACGAAGCAAACCTAAAGATGTTGTTCATGAAATTGCCAAGCCAAAACCTGCAGTGGTTGAAGAGGAAGAAGAAGAGGAAGAAAGAATTCTAATTAAGTCGGGATTAGTGAATACAGCTAAAAAAGCTGAGGAAACTAAACCACAAGTTGAAGAAACTAAACCCAAAGAGGAAGCTCCGGCTCCAGTTTCTCAAACACCTCCCCCACCGCCAGCTCCTGAGCCGGTGGAAGAAGTTAAACCACCTGTAGTGGAAGAAAACCCACTACCACCTCCTCCTCCAATTCCGGTGGTAGAAGTGAAAACTCCACCTGTTGTAGAAGCTGAACTTGAAAAAGATGATGCACAAACTTTTAAAGTTATTGGCAAAATTGACTTAGATGCTCTTAAAAAACCTAAGTCGAAAGATAAAAGAGACGACAAGAAATCGGCTCAACAAAATCCTGTTGCTCAACCAAAACAAGAAGTAAAACAAACTCCTCCGGCTGAACAAAAAGTTCAAGAAAAGGAAATAGTTAAGGAAAATAAAGAAACTCCTGCTCCTAAAACTGAAAAAGCTCCAGAAACCATAGTTAAACCTGAAGTAATTAACCCAACTCCTCCACCTTCTATTGCTGCTGAAACAGTAATTCCTGAAGAAGAAGCAAAAGCTTTTGAAACCAAATACGAAAAGCTAGAAGGTTTAAAAGTGATGGGTAAAATTGAACTCAGAGTTGATCCTCCAAAAAAGGCACAACCTGTAGCTTCAAGTGATAATTTAGATCAGAAAAAGAAGCGTAAACGTAAACCTATCCCAGGCCAAACCCAAAATCCAAACCAGGGTAATAACAACAACCAAGGTAACAACCAAGGTGGTTATAACAATAGAGGCGGACAAGGCAATAATAACCAAGGTGGACAAAACCGTGGTCCAGGTGGAAACAACCAAGGTGGTCAAAATCGCCCTGGAGGTAATAACCAAGGTGGACAAAATCGCGGACCCGGTGGAACCAACCAAGGTGGACAAAATCGTCCAGGTGGTACTAACCAAGGCGGACAAAATCGCGGGCCGGGTGGAAATAACCAAGGTGGGCAAAATCGTCCAGGTGGAAATAATTTCAATCGTGGCGGAAACAATTACAACCGTGGAACAGGAAATCCTCCTGAAAAAACTGAGGTAAGCGAAAAAGAAATTCAGGATAAATTAAAAGCAACTTTAGCTAGATTAAATCCAGGAAGTAAAAATCCAAATATTGGTGCTGTTCGTTCTAAAATCCGTAAACAAAAACGTGATCATCAAGCTGCAGAAAGAGAAGAAGCAGCATTTGCAGAACAACAGGAACAAAATAAACTGAAGGTTACTGAATTCGTTACTGCCAATGAATTGGCAAAAATGATGAACCTTCAAATCACCCAAATTATCTCAGCTTGTATGAGTTTGGGAATGATGGTTTCGATTAACCAGCGTTTAGATGCGGAAACAATTGCAATTGTTGCTGAAGAATTTGGTTATGAAGTAGAATTCGTTTCAGCAGAAGTTCAAGAAGCTGTTGAAGAGGAAATTGATGATCCAGAAACATTATTACCTCGTGCTCCTATTGTTACTGTAATGGGTCACGTCGATCATGGTAAAACATCTTTACTCGATTTCATTAGAAAAGCCAATGTAATTAGCGGTGAAGCCGGTGGTATCACTCAGCATATTGGAGCTTACGAAGTAAAATTAGAAAACGGTAAGAAAATTACCTTCTTAGATACTCCAGGTCACGAAGCTTTTACTGCAATGCGTGCTCGTGGAGCTAAAATCACAGATATCGTAATTATTGTAATTGCTGCGGATGACAGTGTAATGCCTCAAACAAAAGAAGCAATTTCACATGCTCAGGCAGCTGGCGTTCCAATTGTATTCGCTATCAATAAAATTGACCGTGAAGGAGCTAATCCTGATAAAATCCGTGAACAATTATCTGCCATGAATATTTTGGTAGAAGAATGGGGTGGAAAATTCCAGTGTCAAGAAATCTCAGCTAAAAAAGGTTTAAACATCGAACTATTACTTGAAAAAGTTTTGTTAGAAGCTGAAATGTTGGAATTAAAAGCAAATCCTGATAAACGTGCTATTGGTAGTGTAATTGAATCTACATTAGATAAAGGTCGCGGTATTGTTACTACTGTAATGGTACAAAGCGGTACCATGCAAGTTGGAGATCCTCTATTAGCAGGTGTTTATAGTGGTAAAGTTAAGGCCATGTTTGATGAGCGAGGCAAAAAAATGCTAAAAGCAGGTCCAAGTACTCCTGTAGTAATTCTTGGATTTGATGGTGCTCCTCAAGCTGGTGATAAGTTTATTATTACTAAAAACGATCAAGAAGCAAGAGAGATTTCTACTAAACGTCAACAGTTACAACGCGAACAAGGTATTCGTACCCATAAACATATTACTCTTGATGAAATTGGACGTCGTTTAGCGATTGGTAATTTCAAAGAATTAAAAGTTATTGTTAAAGGTGACGTGGATGGTTCAGTAGAAGCATTGGCAGATTCATTAATCAAACAATCTACTGAAGAAGTTCAAGTAACTGTTATATACAAAGGTGTTGGACAAATTTCTGAAAGTGATGTCATGTTGGCTTCAGCTTCAGATGCCATCATCGTTGGTTTCCAAGTTAGACCAAGTCCTCAAGCTAGAAAATTGGCTGAAACAGAATCAATTGATATCAGATTATACTCTATTATCTACAAAGCTATTGAGGAAATCAAAGGTGCAATTGAAGGATTATTGGCTCCGAAAATGGAAGAGAAAATCCTTGGTAATGCTGAAATCAGAGAAGTCTACAAAATCACTAAAGTGGGTGCAGTTGCTGGTTGTATGGTTACCGATGGTAAAATTCCAAGCAAATCGAAAGTGCGCTTAATTAGAGATGGTGTGGTTGTTTACTCTGGTAACTTATCATCATTAAAACGCTTTAAAGATGATGTAAAAGAAGTAAGCAGTGGATATGATTGCGGTTTAACAATTAACAACTATAACGACTTAAGAGTAGGCGATTTTGTTGAAGCTTATGATGAAGTTGAAGTAAAAAGAACATTGAAATAATTTCAATATTTAATAGTAAAATCCTGCTTCGGCAGGATTTTTTTTTGCCCTTTATTTGCACGATTTTGAATTGAATCAATATTATTAAGATTTATTCGTTATTTGATTTTACTTAAAAACGCTAAATTCGATAAAGCCATCATTAGATAGATATGAAAAATCCTACTCAACTATTTTTACTAGTTTGTTTATTCTTTTGCATTTCATTTATAAACAAACATGCTGATTTAAAACAAAACTTCATAAAGGTTGGTGAAAGCATTATTTTTTCAAATAAAAATAGCCCAAATTCCTATTTTAAAAACTCTCACATCAGTAAAAAAAGTAATGATTTAAGTGGATTTGAGCTAGAAATAGATAGCACTCATTCAATTAAAATTAGTAAAATCAGTCAATCAAAAGGCCCTAGACAAGACAATTTTACTATTATTAATTGTAGCGGAAAATTAAGTCGTGATGAAAGCAAAATGCTGATTGAAATTAAGAAAACAGGGAAAAAGTTCTTCTTAGTTAACTTAGATAAGGAGCAAATAGCTGTTGAATTTGATAATGTATTAAGCATTGAACTTGTAGCAACAAAACCAAATGGAGAAAAAGCAGAATATTATTGCAGTGAAAGAGCTTTATGGAACCAAAATAGAGAATTTAAAAAAGAAAATGAAGAATTAATTCGCTTTAATAAAACAGTTCAAAACAACATTAATCTAATTGCAGTTCCATCAAACATCAGCAAAAAAGAATTATACGCAGCTAAACATAAACCTGAAACATTGGCCAATTTTACAAAAATTGAAATTACAACTGAGGATGGCAAAAAGCACCAATTTCCATCTGGAAATTATCTGTTTTGTGAAGGAAGTAAAATTGAAATTAACAAATAGAAAATCCAAATAAATTCAAACTCTTTTACATAGTCCTAACCTTTTAAAATCTAACAGATGCTTCTTAAAAAAGCGGTACTATTCTTTATTTGTTTACTCTATGTATTTCAAACAAATAATAGATGTTTTGGTCAAGAGTTAGAAGTTAAACAAATCATCTGGACAGCAGAATGGTCGCCTGATGGAGCTTATTTTGCTTATGCAGGAAATATTGATTCTATAAAAATTTATAAGAGTTCAGATTATTCATTTTTTAGAAGCTTAGCAGTAAAAAATACTGTCACAAGAATCAAATGGCATCCAACTAAAAACATCCTTGTTTATACCACACAATTATCTGAAGACAAATCATCGATTTACAATTTAGAAACTGGAGAAAAGACAGAACTAACAGGCATTTCAGTTGATGGAGCAAGAGGCATAGATTGGAATGCTGATGGAAGCAAATTTGCAATAGCAGATAATGATGGGCAAATAATCATTTACAATGAAAAAGGTGAATTTCTAAACACTATTAAAACAGATTACAGTAAAAGTTATACTTCAATCGACTGGCATCCAACAAAAAATATACTTTTGGCCACAGGCAACAATATAAAACTCTTTAATACCAATGGACAACTTCTCAAATCAATTCAACATAGACCAGAAGATGTTTTGCTATTAAGCGCAACTTGGCATCCCTCAGGCAATTTTTTTGCTTGTGGTGATTATGGTGATGGCTCTATAAAAACATACTTGCAATTTTGGGATGAAAATGGAGCACTTATGCAAAGTATCGACATAAGCAAAGGAGAATACCGAAACCTAGTTTGGAATAAAAAAGGTTCAATGTTAGCGAGTGTAAGCGACAAACTCAGGATTTGGAATAACAGAGGTAAATTATTATTTGAAGGCAATTCTTCTTCATATCTATGGGGCTTATCGTGGAATGAAAAAGAAGAAAAAATCATCACAAGTAGTATAAATGGAGAGGTACTAATTTGGAATGCTAATGGTGAAATATTGAAGAAAATTGAATGAGTATATTCCCCTCTCCTATATCTCAAAAATTGTATTGTGCATGCGAATGAGTTTGTTTTTAATGATATGTCTTTGAATAGAACAATGACCCATAATCAGCCCTTGTTCTTTTGAATCAGAAATGAAACATTTATTATAAGAATGCGCACTTAAATTATGCTGATTTAATACTGCTACCAAATCTTTATCAATATAGGTAGAATCTAGTTTAACAAGGGTTTGTAGACTTAAAACATCACTTAGAACTATTGTAAAACCTGCTGCTTTAAATATCTCCTCAAAGGTTTGAATGAAAAATAACTTTCGTTCTTTAGTTATCGCAATCATTTTATTTAAATGATTATGTAATACTTTCTTTTCTATAAACTGATTTAAAACAAACTGAATAGATGGTGCTACAAAACGATGAGAATGTTTCATCATTACTTCCAAAGGATGTTTTAATCGATGAGGAACAATCATATAACCAATTCTTAATGAAGGATGCAAAACCCTATTAAAGGTACCGAGGTAAATAGAATTTTGATTTTTATCTAGACTAAATATTGAGGGTAATGGATTTTCCCAGTTATTCAGCTCGTGCTCGTAATCATTTTCTATAATCAATGATTTGTTCTCATTTGCATATTCTATTATTTCTAACCTTCTGTCAAGAGGCATTTTTAGTCCGCTTGGATAATGACAAGATGGTGTAACATGTATAAGTTTAGCTTGATGCTTTTGTGATTTCAAAACTTCTAAGCAAATTCCTTTTTTATCTAATGGAATTCCATGCACATTAGCCATTAATCCTTTAAAAATCGCATGAACATTAGGAAAAGTGGGATCTTCCAAAAAAACATGTTCACCTGGATTAACTAACATCGTTCCTAATAAATACAAAGATTGTAATGAACCCGACATAATAAAAACCTGACTGGGCTCGCATTTTATATTTCGGATTAAACTTAAATAAGCTGCAATATTATGCTTCAATTTTTCGATACCAGATGATGGGGAATATGAGAGATTAGAAAACTTAATTTCTTTCCAATACATATTCGTTAGATTCTTCCATTGTGAAACCGGAAAAATATCAAGTGGTGGTAAACCAGGACTAAATGCCAGGTTCTCCTGACTATTGGAAATACTAAAATTACTAAGTTTTAAAAACGACTTGCCAATTTCTGATAATTGAAACTCCGTTGTTTCATTCGGCATTTCGGGTTCTTTTATAAATTCATCTTTTGGTTTTACTTGATATCCCGAACTTCTTTTTGTAATAAGCAATCCATCAAGAACCAACATATCATAGGCTCTTAAAACTGTACTCCTTGAAAGACCCAATTCAACAGAAAGAACCCTAGTTGCTGGTAAAATAGAATTTTCAGGAATTTCCATTTTAATCAGCATCTTCGAAAGCATCTTATATAAAAGAATATACAGTTTATCAGCCTTGGCTCCTTTAGATTTAAGCAAAGTTTTATGGTACTCCTCTTTTATCTTTTTTAATAATATGGGCATAATTGGTATCTTAATAATAAAATAATTGGTATGTCAAAAATAAGCCTTAGCCCCATTACTTTGAATTAATTATTAAACAAAATCAAACTGATTAATATAATATCTCATGAAAAAAATTCTACTTCTTTTACTTTTTGTATTATTCATTGAAGCAAATTCTCAAGCTCAGTTAATAATTAATGAAGTTTTATACGACCCTTCAAATGTATTATTAGAAGGTGATGCAAATGGAGATGGTGTATATAGCCAAACACAAGATGAGTTTATTGAATTTGTAAATACAGGAACAAGCAGTATCGACCTAAGTGGTTACCAAATATGGGATGATACACTAGTTGGGACTTTGGTTTATACCATTCCAAATGGAACAGTTATCCCTTCTCAAGGTGCTTTAGTAGTTTTTGGCGGTGGAAGTCCAATTGGTTTATTTGGTGGTGCAAGAATACTAGCTGATGCAGGAATAGATGGTTTGAGTTTGAATAATTCCTTAGAAGTTATTGTTATAAAAAACAACTTAGGAAATACCATATTGGTTTTTAATTCTGATGCCTTGTCTAATAACCCAAATGAATCGTATACAAGAAACCCAGATATTACGGGTTCATTTGTACAACATGCTTCTATTAATACTTCCAAATTTACACCTGGAACCAAAACAAATGGCAGCAGTTTTATTCCTCAAATAGCTAGGCAAATAAGCTTTAAGGTAGATTTAAATGCCTATTCAGGAATAATTGATAGCGTATTTGTTAGTGGCAATTTCAACCAATGGTGTAGCAATTGTAATGCCATGCTTGATGTAAACAAAGACGGACTTTGGGAACTAACCTTACCAATTATGGGAGATTCATTGGAATACCTTTTCTCTGTAAAATCTGGAAACAATTTAACACAGGAAGTATTCACATCAGTAAGCACCTGCACAAAATCGGTAGGTAATTCTATCTATCGCTATGCAATTGTAAATTCAGATACAAGTTTTAATAAATCATGCTTTGAATCTTGCAACTCGTGTCAAGCCAATTTAGAATTAAAAGGTATTACTGATTTTATTACGCCTCTTGGTGGTTCATCTGGTAAATCAATTTATATGGTTGCAACTGGAAATATCAAAAACCTAAGTGCTTATGGAATCGGAATTGCTAACAATGGTAATGGCACAAACGGACAAGAATACAGATTTCCAAATATGTCGGTTTCATCAGGAAGTCAGATAGTGGTTATTAGAGATTCTGCAGCATTAGCAGCTTATATGAGTTCTTGCTGGTCGAATTTTACCCATGTTTTTGTTGATTCATTTGGTGTAATCAACCAAAATGGAAACGATGCAGTTGAACTATTTAGAGTTGGTGATGTGATTGAAACTTTTGGTGATATCAACCTAAATGGCACAGGGCAGCCTTGGGAATATACAGGCTCATGGGCATTCAAAAACAGCTCAAATACTTGGACCTATGGTGAATTAAATTGCACAGATAGCACAACAACTATATTTGATGCCGATTGTATTTTCCCAATATGTAACTTGATTCTTGTTAGTTCGATAGAAGTAAATGGTGAAGGAAATGTTTCTACCATCTCCCAAAAAGCAGGCACACTAAAAATGATTGCAACCATTTTACCTGTAGATGCACATAATAAAAATATTAGTTGGTCTGTTGACAATACAACCATTGCAGAAATTTCACTTGATGGAATATTAACTGCAAAAGCAAATGGTGAGGTTGTAGTAAAAGCAACTGCACAAGATGAAAGCAGGGTTTTTGGAACCAAAATCATTAGCATCAGTGGACAAAGTACCGGTTTAAACTCAATTCAGAAATCAAATATCAGCTTGTTTCCAAATCCAATTGTGAATACTTTATATATTCAATCTGATTTAGATATCAATGAGTACAAATTGTATTCTATACAAGGAAAATTAATTGAATCAGGCAACATAGAATCTAATCAAAAAGACCTATCATTTTTACAAAGTGGTGTTTACGTATTAGACCTTAAAATAAATAATAATTGGGTGCAATACAAAATCATCAAAAACTAGGAGCAGCTCAAATCATATGAAAACAAAATTCCAAATTTTAGCAGGAGCCTTATTGCTTCTAGCATTTGAGTCATGCAAAACAGAGGATGTAAGTCCTATAATTATGCCGGATTTAGGTCCACTTGTAACTCTATCTATCAATGCAAGTTCAATTGAAGAAGCAGGAGGAAGTGCTGAATTAAGTGTGAATCTTTCTAAAGCTTCTTCATCAAGTATTGAAGTTAAACTTCGTTATTCTGGTAAAGCTGAAATCAATAAAGATTATAGCTCTAACCTTAGCATTATTATTCCAGCAGGAAGTTTGTCAAACTCAACTACTGTTCTTGCAATTCAAGATACATCAAAAGAAAGTACTGAAGACATTGTTATTGCAATTGATACCATATTTGGTGGTATAGAAGATGGAACTCAAATAGTAGGTTTAAACATTGAAGATGATGATGCACCACCATCAATTAATTTAGTTCTAAATGAAATTTTGTATGATCCTTCAAACTCAGCATTAGATGGCGATGCAAATGGAGATGGTGTTTATGCGCAGAACCAAGATGAATTTATTGAACTCATTAACAACTCATCAAAACCGGTTGACCTTAGTGGATTCAAAGTATTTGATGCTTCTGGTTTAGCTGCAAATAATCCAAATCATACCATACCAGCAGGAACAATTATTCAACCACAAAAAGCACTGGTTATATTTGGTGGCGGCACTCCTACAGGAACTTTTGGAGGAGCAACTATTCAAAAATCAACATCAGGCGATATGAACCTGAACAATGCTGGTGATATGCTTACCATTCAAGATGCCGCAGGAAATACAATCATTTCATTTGATATTACTCCCCTCTCTGATAACCCAAATGAATCGTATACAAGAAACCCTGATATCCTTGGTAATTTCGAACAACATACGGTTTCAACAAGCAAGAAATTTTCTCCGGGAACTAAAATTAATGGCGACCCTTTTTAGCATCAAACCATGTTATATATAGGCCTTATTTGTTCCATCATTGTAATCGCAATAGTTGCAAAACTTTTGTTGAAGGATTTTTATCCGCAGGCAGTTTTGCTAATATCAGGTTTAATGATGTTAGGACTAGCTCATTTTATTGGGAATAAAGCAGCAGTCTACGATACCAATAGCGGAATACCCATTTTTGATATTTTCGAATTTATCAAAGATTCCTTCTCTAAAACCAATGCAAATGTTGGTTTAATGATTATGACTATTGGCGGTTTTGTTGCCTATATGGACAAAATTGGTGCATCAGAAGCTTTGGTAAAAGTGGCTTTAAAACCATTGGCCTTTTTAAAGAAATTCCCTAACATAACTGCTGTTGCTTTAATTCCAATCGGACAATTAATTTTTATTTGTGTTCCATCAGCCGCAGGATTTGGTTTATTATTAATGGCATCCGTATTTCCAATTTTAGTAAACCTTGGTGTAAGCAGATTAGCGGCTGTTTCAATCATTACTGGCTGTACTTCTTTTTGTATCGGACCAGCTTCTGTGATTACAGCATCAGCAGTTGAAATAGCAGGAATTGAAACTGTTCCCTATTTCATTAACCAACAAATTCCAATTGCTATCATACTCAATTTAGTTTTGATGATTAGCTACTTTTTAGTCAATAAATATTATGACAAACAAGATAAAATCAATTTTGCTGAAGTAAAACAAGAAAGCAAAACCAAAGAAATTGCTCCTGCTATTTATGCATTATTGCCTGTATTACCATTGATTTTATTATTGAGTTTTTCAGGTGTTTTTACAGTATTCCCCATTCAGCTAAAAATCGAAACAACTACTGCTATGATTATTAGTCTTTTTGTAGGATTGATTTTTGAATTCATCAGAACAAAAAATATCAAAGCAGTATTTGCATCTATCAAAATATTTCTTGATGGTATGGGTGATATTTTTAAATCAGTTGTAACCCTAATTATCGTAGCTGAAATTTTTGCCAATGGATTAATTGCTTTGGGTTTTATGGATGGATTAATTTCTATTTCAACCCAATTAGGATTTGGTGCTAAAGGTATTGGAATCATTATGACACTGATGATATTCCTTGCAGCCATTCTTATGGGAAGCGGTAATGCAGCTTTTTTCGCATTTGGTCCACTTATACCAAATGTGGCTAAACAATTTGGTGTTTCTAGTACTTCCATTTTATTACCTATGAATTTATCTGCTTCAATGGGCCGAGCAATTAGTCCAATAGCTGGTGTACTTATTGCTACAGCAGAAGTTGCTGGTGTACCTGTGATGGCAATAGTAAAAAGGAATTTAATTCCTGTGTTTGCGGTTCTTCTTACTTTATTAATTTATCATTTCGGTTTATGCTTCTAATTAAAAATGCAAACGTTTTTTCCCCTGAACCACTTGGGAAAAAAGATATACTTACTGCAGCAGGTAAAATTCTTGCTATAGAAGATTCAATTGAAAACAGTCTTTTCAAAACCTGGGATGCTGAAGGAAAAACGCTTACTCCTGGTTTTATCGACCAACATATTCATATCATAGGTGCAGGTGGTAAACATGGTTTTGCGTCAATGACACCAGAAATTACCTTATCAGAACTCATCACTTGTGGAAGTACAACTGTTGTAGGTTTATTAGGAACAGATGGTTCTGCAAGAAGTATCAAAAGTTTGTTTGCTAAAACCAAATCCCTAGAAAGTGAAGGTATTTCAGCCTATATGTTTACGGGATATTACGGTCTTGATCCAAACTATATCACCGATTCTCTTCAAGATGATATGACCTTTATTGAGCCAGTACTTGGTTGCAAAATTGCCATCTCCGATTTTAGGTCTTCATATCCAACAGAAATAGAATTACTGAGAATTCTTAGACAGGTGAAAGTAGCTGGAATGTTATCAAACAAAAAAGGAATCATGCACATTCATTTAGGAAACCAAAAGATAAAAATGGATATCCTTTTTAAATTGGTACAAGAACATGAATTTCCTATTGCAAACATTTCACCTACACATGTTGGTCGTACCAAAGAACTATTTGAGCAAGCAATTGAATTCGCCAAACTAGGCGGAATGATTGACCTTACAACCGGTGCTTCTAAATATACCGAACCTTATAAAGCAGTTTTATATGCTTTAGAAAAGGGAGTTTCAATAGATAAAATGACTTTCAGTAGTGATGGAAATGCTGGTTTAGATAAACTTGATGAAAACGGAAATTTAATTGGATTCAGAAAGGCTGTCATCAACCAAAATTATTTACAGGTAAAAGAACTTATTCATGATGGTCAGGTGAAAATTGAAGATGCCATTAAACTTATCACTAAAAATCCTGCTACCAATTTAGGTCTTAAAAACAAAGGCGAAATTAAGCTTGGTGCCGATGCAGATTTCTGTTGTCTTGATGCGGATTTTAACTTGATTGATGTATTCGCAAAAGGAAAACAAATGATGGACAATCAAAAGGTAATTGTTAAAGGATTCTTTGAATAAATTAATATGAAAAAACATTACATCTATACTTTATTGTTTATCATAATTGGTTTAAGCTTAAAAGCTCAAAATCCACAATTGAATAAATATACATTAGGAGAAGGATTGAAGTTCACTGATAAAAACAATTCAACATATACACTAACTGGCTTTATTCAACCATCATTAGAAATCAAAAAATACAATGCAGATAGTAATGATGAATCGTATTTAAGATTTAGAATGAGGCGTTTGAGGTTCAGATTTGCAGGAGACCTTCCAAAATATAAAATTGAATATAGATTTCAGGCTGATTTTAGCGGCACTCCCGAGGTTGGTGATGAAACCAATCTGGCTTTATTTGATGCATGGGTAGCTTACAATCCAAATAAATATCTTCAAATTAAATTCGGACAAAGCTCTAACCCTACAGAGAACCTAGAATTGTTAATGACCTCAAACAGCTTACAATTACCTGAACGCAGCCGACTTACTTCTGCATTCGCTGTTGCTAGGGAATTCGGAATTTTTGTTTCAGGTGAATTCAAAGCAACTAAAACCATCATTCTAAAACCAGCAATTTCTATTACCAATGGCGATGGCCCCAATACATTTAATAGTAATGCTGGTGGATTTAAATATGGTGGAAGATTAGATATATTAACTTTTGGAAAGTTCAATCATTTTGGACAATTCCGTCAGGTTGATATGGCACGAGAACTTACTCCTAAATTATTAATTGGATTAACATACAGTAAAAATAATGGTGTGAGTAGTCGACGTGGTGAAGCTGCCAGAACTATTCTTTATTTAGACAATACAGGTAAAGAAGCCTTTCCAGATTACACTAAGTTTGGTATCGATTTTTTGTTTAAATATAAAGGACTTTGTGTTTTAGGAGAATATGTTCAAAGCAGTGCCAATGTTCCTAATAGCATCACAACGAGGGTTAGAAATGATGGAACAACTTCAAATAGCTTTTTGGTGAACAATATTCAAGATGTAAGTAATTATGTAAAAGGTAGAATGATGTTAGGTAAAGTTTATAATATTCAAGCTGGATATTTATTCAAAAACAGAATTTCTATCGATGCTCGATACACTTACCTTAAAGCTGATGAACATTCATTCTTGAACAATCCTACTTTTTATAACCGACCAAAGTATTATACCATTGGTTTATCTAAATACTTGATGCGCAATTATGGTTTTAAAATACAGGGTTCTTTAACTTATGTAGAACTTGCTCCAGGTAGCACAGATATAAATAGTGCTCCAATCAATAATCACGAATTGATAACTAATATCATGACAACCTTTACTTTTTAATCATGAAAAAAATAGGAATCATTTTCTGTTTATTTATTGCATTTGGATTTGTAAATGAACTCAATCCTCAATCAAAAGAAATAACACAAAAGTTTTTTCCTGAGATTGAAATTGAAAATACTACACCAGCATTAAAGAAGACAAAGGGTTATACATCTTATGAAGAACTGATTCAGTTTTTAAATGAACTTCAATTAAAACATCCTGAAATATTAACTATCACTTTTATTGGTGAATCTCAAAAAGGAAAAGCTATTCCAATGGTTTCATTGAACAAAAAAAACCAAGAAAACAAAGTTAAAGTTTGGTTACAAGGTGGCTTACATGGAGATGAGATGGCAAGTACAGAAGCCATGTTGTTTTTGTTAGAAAAACTTTTAAATGACCCGAACTACCTGTATTTATTAGATAAACTTCATATCTGCATGGTTCCAATGGCCAATATTGATGGTTATGAAAAAGAAGACAGATATGCTGCAAATGGATTAGATTTAAATCGCGACCAAACTAAATTACTTATTAAAGAAAGTGTATTTTTAAAACAAACTTTCAGTGATTTTAATGCTGATGTTGCTGTAGATTTTCATGAATTTAGACCTTATAGAAAAGAATATGCTCAACTAGGTAATTTTGGAATATCATCACGTCAGGATGTAATGTTTATGAGTTCAGGTAATTTGAATGTTCCTGAAAAACTAAGAAATTATACCAATTCTGTCTTTGTAAAAAATGCACAATTGGCATTAGATAAAGAAGGATTAAAACACCGCGAATACCTCACATCAGATAAAGTACTTGGAGAAATTCACTTCAACCAAGGCTCAAACAGTGCTCGTTCTAGTGCTACTTCTTATGCATTGGCAAATACCATATCAAGTTTAATTGAAGTAAGAGGCGTTGGCATTGGAAGAACATCATTTAAAAGAAGAATTTTTACTGGGTTTACAATTGGCTTATCTTACCTCAAATCTGCATACGAACATGCATCCGAATTAAAAGAAATCCTTAAACCCGATACCTTGTCTTTGGTTGTTGTTAAAAGTAAAAAGGAGATTACAAATGAACCATTAAGTGTAATCGATTTAGAAACTAACAATGAAATAAATATTGAAGTTGAAATTCATAATGCATCGAAATCAACTGCAACACTTAGTAGAAATCGTCCGTTTTATTATCTGATTGATAATTCACAAACAGAGCTAATAACAAAGCTTCACATATTAGGTATCAAAACTGAAACTTTAACAAGTGATAAAACACTAGAAGTTGAATCATACTTAGTAAAAGAATATGAAAAATCGCCAGAAAAAGATGAAGGCGTTTATAGTCAAAATATAAAAACTGAAATAATTACTAAAAATATACTATTCAATAAAGGAAGTTTTTTGGTAAACATGAACCAAGAAAATGCCGGATTGATTGTTGAAGTTTTAGAACCAGAAGCACCCAATAGTTTTGTAAGTTTTGGTGTACTTCAAACAAATAAAGATGCTGTTTTACCTATTTACAGATATATGCGCAATGAAAAATTATACTAACATAAAAACTCTTTTCTTCACTTTGATGGCCTTGCTTAGTTTGAACATGAAAGCACAGGAAAAACAAAGCATCCCAGAAACTAATTTTGAAATGGGTCAAGGACTTCAATTCAATTTTAATAAGGGTGATTATCAGTTTAAAATTGGAGGAATGATTCAGCCTCAATTTTCTTACAGAAAAGATAGTACTGCTGAAAACAAATATTATTTAAACTCAAAACGCAGTTATTTTAATATCAGTGGAAAAGCTGCAAAGGAGAAAATTTCATTCCTACTCCAAACCGATTTTAGTTTGTCGAATCCTTTATTGGATGCCTGGGTAGCTTATCAACCTTACTCCTATTTAAAACTCACATTTGGACAACAATTAAGTTTTGCCAATAACCGTGAAATGGGCTTCATGGAAAATCAATTACAGTTTTTGGATAGAAGTTTATTGAGTACAAGGTTTAGTTCAAGTGGACGAGAATTTGGTTTGTTTGTGGAATCAAATTTTAGTTTAGGCAATATGGTATTTAGTCCAAAAGCAGCAATAACCTCAGGTGATGGAAGAAACTCATTTGGTGCTAGTGGAACTGATTACGATTTAGGTGGAGTAAAGTATTCAGGAAGATTAGATTTTCTTCCACTAGGCAGCTTTACTGAAGGGAATGAGTTATTGGTGGCTGATATTAAATACGAAAACAAACCTAAAGTGGTTCTTGGCATGGCAGGCAGCATCAACAAAGGTGCTACTCATCAAACAGGTGAGGGACATGGAAACTTCTTCTTATACGATAACAAAGGCAAAAACAAGCTTCCTGATTATAGAAAACTTTATTATGATGTTTTATTGAAGTACAAAGGTTTTTCAGTCCTTGCAGAATATATCATTGCAACAGCTAAAGTTACTGATGGAAGTTTTTATGATGTTTCAGGATTAAACCCGATTGTACCAACCGAAATCAGTCAGCTCTTATCAATAGGAACAGGCTTTAATACTCAGATTAGTTATGTGTGGAACAAGAAGTATGGAATTGATTTTCGTTATGCTAAATTAAATCCTGAGTTTGACGGGAATTATAGCTCACTAATCCGCAACAATGAAGAATTCTCTTATGGATTCAGTAAGTATATCAATGAAAACAACCTCAAAATAAGTACTACAATCAGTCATTTAAAATTCGAAAGCCAACGCAGTTTATTGGGTAGTATTTATGTTCAATTGACACTTTAATTTCATGGCTAAAATACTGAAAGGTTTATTCAGCAACCTCACTTTTTATGTCCTAATTGCAATTGTATCAGGAGTTCTGGTTGGACAATTCTTTCCTGCATTTGGATTGCAGCTTGAAATCATAGGAACTGTATTTATTAAAGTAATCAAACTATTCATTCCTCCTATTATCTTTTTTACCATTGTTTTAGGTATTAGTTATATGGGTGATTTGAAGATGGTAGGACGTATTGGACTTAAATCTTTGATATATTTTGAAGTGATTTCAACCTTTTCATTGGCAATTGGAATTGCAGTGGCATTGCTTGTAAAACCTGGTAATATAGACAGAACACAAATCCCGATAGGAGATGTTTCCAAATATGCTCAACAAGGAAAAATGCCTTTTAGCTGGATCAATTTTCTTCAATCAAACCTAACAATTCAAATATTACTGATTGCTATTGTTGTTGGGATTTTACTCAACATGTATAGCAAAAAAGCACCTATTATAGAAAAGTTAAATTTTGTCTCTAAAAAGGTATTTCTCTTGCTAAAATATGTCATGTATTTTGCGCCAGTAGCAGCTTTTGGTGCAATGGCATTTACTGTTTCAAAGTTTGGACTTCTTACCTTAATTCCACTTGCAAAACTCCTAATGAGTGTTTACATCACCATGGCCATTTTTATCTTTTTGGTTTTAGGTGGAATTATGAAGTATTATAAACTCAGTAACCTCAAATTTTTGAAATACATTAAAGAAGAAATTCTGGTTGTTTTGGGAACTTCTTCATCTGAATCTGCATTACCAAGCATTATGCATAAATTGGAAAAAGCAGGATGCAGTAAATCAATTGTTGGATTAGTTGTTCCTGTTGGCTATTCATTTAACTTAGATGGCACATCGATTTACTTATCTATGGCAACCATATTTCTGGCTCAACTATACAATGTGCCACTAAGTATGAGTGAAATATTGTTGTTATTAGGAATTTTAATGGTAACCTCAAAAGGAGCTGCTGGCGTAACAGGTAGTGGTTTTGTGGTATTGGCATCAACATTAACATCTGTGGGCTCTATTCCACTTGAAGGACTAGGATTTTTATGGGGAGTAGATAAGTTTATGAGTGAAGGTCGTTCGATAACCAACTTAATTGGTAATGCAATAGCAACATTGGTAATTGCAAAAAGCGAAAAACAGTTCGATGAAAATCAATATGAAACTGAAGTAGAAATTCGATAATTCAATAATATTTCAATAGGTTTTAAAATAAAAAATGGCCGACTAAAGATAATTAGTCGGCCATTTTTATGTTGAAATAAACCCTAGTTTGATTTGATAATTCTCTTCAAAATAACATTCTCACTGTTATAAATTTTAATGAAATAAATTCCACTTAACAACTCAGTAGTGTTTAAATTGAACTGATTAGCTTCAGGATTTTTACTGATAATTACTTTTCCTGTCATATCAATTACTTCAATTAAGTTAATTTCTTGTTTGGTTGATATCTGGATATTATCACTAAAAGGATTTGGACTAAATTGAATTTCATCATCAGAACCTTTTACTGAAACGATTTCAGAATAATTACTTTGTCCATCAAAATCAATTTGTTTCAAACGGTAGTATGAACCAAAATTTTCTGTTACTTGAAATTGGTAACGATTAACTGAATTTGAATTTCCTGCACCACTTACAAAACCAATGGTTTTAAACTCCTTACCATTATTACTTGATTCAATTTCAAATCCCTTATTATTGATTTCAGAAGAAGTACTCCAATTTAAAACTGTAGCACCATCATCATTTGTTTGAGCATCAAAACTAATAAATTTAACAGGCAAAGGAGAGTTTGCCCATGAATTTGAAACACGAATTCCATCAATTGTTCCAATCATAGTTCCAATGGTTCCTTGACGAATTCCAACCGCATTAAGTGTAACTATATCTGCTGTTGTAATATCGGTTGTTACCAAAGTTGGCGCTGGCTCTGTAGTAGGAATAGTTGAACCTGCTGGGAAAATAAAAGTATAAACAGTATCATTAGCAGTTGGATGAAAACTATATTTTACTACAACTAACAAAGTTGAGTCTAAAGCATAATTTGTAGGAGAATAAACTGGTGTAGCAGCTGAACCTTTATTAATTCCAATATTAAATGTATTTGCAACTGATCCAGACTTAATATAATGTCTTGCTCTAAAAGAAGTAATTGCACTAGTATCCATTAAAAAGAAAAAATAATCGGCTGTTGTACCGCCAGCATTCGACATATTCAACAAAAACGAAATGTAAACTTGACCTGAAGTGTAAGGAATTATTGATCTATTTGCATCTTCAGCACTAGCAGTTAAAAACTTAAAGCCAACTGAACCTCCAATATTTGAAGAAGCATAACCCGGAAAACTTAATGAAGTTCCCTTATAAGTTATAGGATTTCCTGTTCCACTATGTCTTCTCCAAGCTGAGCCCCCAAATGCAGGATTTGTAAGTGAATCAGCCGTTGTTGCTGTTGGTGTACCGTAAGAAAAATTCTCAACATTAAGTTGCGAAAACGCACTTGTTGAGATGAGCATAACAATCAATTGTAAAAAAACTTTTTTCATGATTTGATCTGTTTATAAATTATTGGTTATTGATATAGTAGAGTTATTGCAGCCGAAGAAGTTTTAGAAAAATCATGTCCGACTCCTTTTAGAGAATAATATTTCCAATTAAAAGCACTATTTCTTTTCTCAGCTTCTTCTCTAGATTTTACATAAAAATATTGTGCTCGTTCTAATCTATTAAGCCCTTGTTTATCTACAATCTCATTATGTCTAAGGTCGAATGAATTTGGGTCTGTATCTAAATCACCCACCAAAACAAAAACCTTCTTGTTAAACAAGTTATTGTAAGATGCAAACTCAGCAGGACTTAATTTAGTTCCATAAGGGAAATTAATTTTATTATCATACATGGTATACCAACCAGATGAAGCTGTTACTAATCGATTAATTTTTGCATTGGGTTTAAACAACAAAAAACGATGAGCAAATTGTCCTCCTGCTGAATGTCCAAATACATCATAATTAATCGCAGAACTGCCAATTTTGTTCTTCATAAAAGAAAATATAGAATCCACTATTGAAAAAGTCCAGAATTTTTCATCGTTTAAAGTATTGGCTGTTGGATTATCACCATCAACAAAAAGATTACCCATTTGATATTGATCGGCATTTGGATAGTAGGTATCACTGAATTCAGGCGTTATAACAATGAACCCCAATTTATCTGAACTACTTATCAATTCACCTCTGCTATAACTTGCGTTCCTATCTGCACCATGAAAAACCATTAAAACCGGACTAAAATTATTGGCAGTATTGGGTATATGATAAAATACCTGAACAGGTTTATTTGCCAATGGAGAATAGGCAGTAAATATCAGACTGCCCGAACCCTTCATACTTAAGGGTTTTGATAAAGTATCAACTGTTTGCGAAAGAATGAGTTCCGTTTTTTTATTGCATGAAGATAACCAGGCACTTAGCATGCAAAAAAGCAAAACAAAAATGGCATAATTTATCCTTGACACCATGTAAAATTAAAACATAAAACACATAGCTAGCACATACCAATTATGAATAATTTTGCATACCAATACTTGAGAAACAAGGCGGCAGCTAATAACATAGTAAAACAAGCATTTTCTATGAATAATAAAGGTTGAAACAATTTTTAAAATAAATTCACATAGCCCAAACTTAACAATGCTATTTTCCTGATAAAATATAAACTCTATATTCGATTAATTGCTTTTAAAAAACTATCGTTTCAAACCAAACACAATATCTAAATCAATGAAAAGAGCAATAGCCATCTGTATTTTTATACTTTTAAATTCCAAAAGTGAGGCTCAAAAACCATATAACATAAACTATCATCAATTAAAAGATTATCAAGGAATATATCAGTACTTGAATAATTCCACTCTTACAATTGCAGCTTCTCCCAAAGACACAATTTTGTATGCCATCATCAATGAAAGTAAATATAAACTGACTCCATTTAAAAAGGATTTATTCTTGAATATGTCGAATGAAAAAATCAGTTTTTTTAGGAATAAACAAAACAAGATTGCTGGGTATAAAACAAACAGTGATAGCTTTTACATAGTCTCTAATAAAGTAGAATTTCTTGTAGAAATGTGGTATCCCCGAATTACCAATCACAATCCATACCATTATACCTATCAAATCCCCAAAAACGACAAGGATGGTTTAAGCACCGGAGATATAGAAAAGGCCGGCTTAAACAAATTATTAGTTGATGAAATGATGAACAATATTGTCGAAGGAAAATATCCAAACACACATAGCATTTTAATCATCAAAGATAACAAACTGGTTTTTGAAGAGTACTTTTATGAACACAACAAAAACAAAGTTCATGAGCTGCGCTCTGCAACCAAAAGCATTGTTTCGGCTCTTACTGGAATTGCAATTGATAAAGGCTATATAAAAAGTAAAAATGAAACTGTGCTCTCATTTTTTCCTGAGTATTCAATACAAAACCCATCAAAAGAAAAAGAAAAAATTACTATTGAAAACCTGCTTACAAATGAAAGTGGACTTGATTGCGATGTAAGCAATCCTAATTCAGTAGGTAATGAAACAACTATGAACAATTCTGAAGATTGGGTGAAATTTACATTAGACTTACCTATGATTGACAGTGCCAGAGGAAAGGGAATGTATTGCTCGGGAAATCCAATTACATTGGGTAGAATTATTGAAAAATCAACGAATCAAACATTACCCGATTTCGCTAAAGAAAATCTTTTTAAGCCACTTGGAATTTCAAATTTTATTTGGAATTTTAAACCCGATAAATCAAGCGTTGAGACCTTCTGTCAGGCTTATTTAACTTCAAGAGACTTGGCTAAATTGGGACTATTGTATCTAAACAATGGAAGATGGAATGACAAACAAATTATTTCAGAAAACTGGATAAATTTATCATTAAAAAAGCATTCCGTTGTACAGGGTGTTGATTATGGATATTTATGGTGGAATAAATACCTAGAATCAAATGGAAATAAGTATTACACCTTTGCTGCACAAGGAAACGGTGGACAGAAAATCTATATCTTTAAAGAATTGAATATGGTGATTGTTACCACAGGCGGAAACTACAATTCTCAATCATTCAGCGATGAATTGATTAAAAAGTATATTTTACCTGCATTAAAATAAGGAAAATGAAGAGTTTATAATGAGTTAGCTAAATCAAAAATTAAATATTCTTTCAACAAATTGCATTTAGCAGATATTGTGTTTTAAAAGTAAAAGATAATTCTAAAATTTTAAAACCCTAAAAAAGCAATAAACATCAAACCAAGAAAAATGAAATTGGTAATTTTACAATATGAGAACCGACACTAAGAATTCATATCTTGAAAGTATCAACAAGGCCATAGATTATATTGAAAAAAACATTGATACTTCTATTCAGTTGAAGGATATCGCCTTACAAGCAAACCTTTCACAATATCATTTTCATAGAATTTTTAAATCACTTACAGGTGATACTATAAAAGATTTTTTAACTAGAATCCGTTTAGAAAAAGCTGCCATAAAACTCAAGCACTCAAATGATGAAATTGGACAAATTGCATTTGATTGCGGTTACCAAAATCATGAAACTTTCTCTAGAGCTTTCAAAGATTACTTCAACTTATCACCTATTGAATACAGACATACCATTATTGAACTTACTTTAAAAAAACAAGAAATTTTTCAAAATGCAGGCATAAATCTGAACTCACTAAATATTTCTCAACCAAAAATTAAAATGGTTCCAGATTTACACCTAGCATATATTAGACACAATGGATCGTATGATAAAGTTGAAGCTTCATTTCAAAAGCTAATGTTATGGGCAGTTTCTAATCTGGTTTTAAAACTAAAACCTGTAACAATTGGCATTGTTCACGATAATCCTGATTTGACTGATGAAGCGTTCATTCGTTTTGATGCATGTATTTTGGTAACTAAAGAAATTAAGTCGAAAGGAGAAATAGCTTACAAAAAAATTAAAGGAGGAAAATTTGCAGTGTTTACATATAAAGGAGCTTATGAAGGCTTCTATCCAGTATATGATTATATTTATAATGTTTGTTTGTTTGAATACAAGTTAGAACTCGAAGATGAACCAGCATTTGAGTGGTATATCAAAACCCCACCATTTAATAAACCAGAAAATTATGTTACCGATTTTTATGTTCCAATAAAATAGCAAAAAACATCAAAGACTTACCCAAAAAGACCTTGAGTTTTGCATCATAATTACTAATAAATGAAAAAAATAATGATGTATCTATTTGTTTCTTTCGGTTTACTTATTGTATTCATTTTCTTAATTGGTTTAATTTTACCAAAAAACCGAGTATTTACTAAAACAGCTGTACTAAATGCAAATACAGAACTTGTTTATCAAACAATTATTGATTTTAAAAACCAAGCCAATTGGAGAAAAGATGTAAAAGAAATACAAGTAATTGATGAAAATACTTGGACAGAAATTCCACAAAAAGGAAAACCAATTACATTTAAAATCAATCAGAAAAAGCTAAATGAACTTTTTGAAATTGAAATTATAGAACCCCAAAATTTCAGTGGATATTGGATTGGCACCTTTAAACCTACTGATAAAAATAGCTGTGAAATTAGGTTTGAAGAAGTGATTATTGTTTCAAATCCATTTTTAAGAACCTTAACATACTTATTTGTAAACCTCGATAAAACAATGGATTTATATTTGTTAAACCTAAAAGAAAAACTGAGCAAAGAAAATGGCTACTAAAAAATCATGGCTCGATAAGCTTCAAGAGAAAAAGGAAGCTAAAGTAAAACATATCGACATCAAATTTGCAGATATACCAGCAGATAGTGAGATGTATATTGCAACTCCACAAATTATTGACAACTACATCAAACAAATTCCTGAAGGGAAAAAGGTTTCAGTACTAAGCATGCGAAAAGACCTCGCAATTGAAAACAATGCTGAATATACTTGTCCGGTTACAACTGGCATTTTCTTACGTATTGTTGCTGAAGCCAATTATGAAAAGTACACCCAAACAAATTCACTAAATGATATCACCCCGTTTTGGAGAATTATTGAACCAAATTCAGCTTTGGTAAAAAAACTTACATTTGGCAAGGACTTTATTTCAGATTTGAGAGCAGCGGAAAGGCTGGATGAATAATTACTCTTAAAGCTAATTATTCTTCAATAAAAACTTTAAATAGAACTAGTCCATTATTAATTTAGATGAAACTAGAACATAATTTCTAGAAATAATAATTCATAATAAATATATCAAAAAGCCTCCATTATTAAAAGTTTAGAATAGTTTCTATATTTAACTAATTTTAAACAACAATGACAATCAACCCATCATTAGTTCAAGCTATCGAGCAATTTGGAAAATCAATAGTCGAAAAAAATGCCCATGTAACTTGCAATTTTCTATACCCTAAACTATTTGAATTTGTACCAAAAAAAACAATTGAAGCTTCTTTGAAAGCGGCTTATGAAAGTGCAGATCTCAAGATAATTTTATCTGATTATAAATTGAACGATGTGCTTTTTGATATTCATTTAGACCAAACTGAATATTCTTTAATTACCACTTCCTATAAGCAAGAAATTCAATACGCTGAGTTCCCCGAAAATGATACTGAAAAGCAAGAAATATTGAATTTTTATTATGAAATGTTGGCTGAAAGATATGGCAACGAAAATGTTTCTTTCAATCCTTCAAAAAGAGAAATAAAAGCCAATTCAATAAGTCAACAATTGGCCATAAAAAGCAAGGACTCATGGTACTTCCTTGAAAACAAAGAAAACCTCTTACCATTGTATTCGAAATTTCTTCCTGAAAATATTATCAAAAAACTAGAAGAGCAATTTCCAACTATTGAACACGATGATGAGGAGGAAATCGAAGCTGATTTTGAAATGCCAACAAAAATAAATTCAATAACTCCAATCAAAAAAGGAGCTGAAACCAAGGCTCAGTATTTATTAGGTTGGGAAGTGTTTTTAAATGGTGATGAAGATTGTGAAAACTTCTTAAGGTCTCAATCAACCAACCTTGAAACCTTTGAGTATGCCGATATGGGCTTAGAATTAATTTATGAAAACAACAAATTAACTACTGTTTACCAATATGATTCTGGTGAAAAATCTGAGAAAAAATTAACTCAAAAAGAGCTTGGATTACCCTATAAAGAATATGAAGAAAATCAAATTTTAAAATTTTCCGAAAATAACAAAGGTTTGCATGTTTTAGGGGGAGAAATCCCAAAAGAATTTAAAATGCCAACGCAGAATTGTGTAGTTTCATTTCAATATTTAGGAAGTATTAACCCTAAAGACAAATACTTCAAATGGCTCCCATTTCAACTACACCTAATATGTCCCATATATTTAAATTTTCAATTTTTATACCTTGATTATTCAGACCCAAATCATCCCATCATATTAAACAATGAGGAGATAGAAAGTGCCGATACCTCATTTGATGAAGAAATGAATCGTAATACCGAAATTGTATATAAAACAACTAATTATTCATTAAAGGTAGAATATGATTTTTTTGGAACAGGTCATGCCGGAATTCCCAGTTGGTTGCAAGGCCCTACCTATCCAAAATGCCCGAAAAATGGCAAAACCATGCGATTTGTTTGTCAGTTAAATGGCGGACCAGAAACAGCAAGAACGAATATTGAAATTGTTAATCAAGGATATGAAAGTTACTTTGAAGAAATGAATTTCTGGGGAGACGGAATTCTATATGTATTTTTTGAACCTGAGAGCAAAACAGCCTGTTACTTTATACAGAATACATAATAGAAAAACAAAAATATAATATTGTATACCACCAAAATATATTCAATGAAAATTTACTTTCCATTAGTAATAATGATCATTCTTTTAGGTGCTTGTCAGAAGCCTATTCCTGAAGAAATTTATGGAACTTATTATAAGTATTTTGACCTTTCGCATGAAACCATGGTTTTATATAAACGAAACATTTATTCTTACCATTCAAGTAGCCCTTTTAACTCAGATTACGATACTGGGACTTTTGTTTATGATAAAGACACCCTTTATTTTACTTCAATAAAATTAGTAGAAGTTGAATCATCGAAAAATTCAAACCAGCTTACATGTATAAAATGTTATTACCAAAATGGGAAAATTTATACTATTCCACTATTTATTTCAGGTGATGGAACAGCAACACATTTAACAAAATTGACTCCTTAAATTATACCTAAAAAATCCTACAATTATTAAGCTATTCTATTTCTAAATAAAATGAAAAATGAATTTCGGATTAAGCGAATATCCGCCTATTTAGCATTAATATTTTTTATATCAGGAGTATGTTCTGAGAAATATTTTCAAAAAGTAGTTTGGTATTATATCGAATTGTATTTTGAAATTTAAAAAACCAATAAGTGATCTAATGTCTACAGATAAATGCTAGAAATGAAAATCCCCAAAAACTCATCAATCCAATTATCTTTAAAAATACAAACAATAATTTTTTGCTTTTAGACGAAATCCACTAATAAATATGGCATACTCTTCGTTATTTTTGATGTACAGCTATTACTTCAAAAAATTCATCTCATCATAATTTCCCTTCTTAATGATAAGCAAATCACACAAAGGAAAAATTGAAAACCACTTTTTTCCCAAGAAAAATTACTTCCTCTACCTTTTGATGATTGGAGTAATTATTCAGTTTACTTCCTGTACAAACCACAAAATAGAACATACAGAACGCGCTTTTTACTATTGGAAAAGTAATTCTTATCTCTCTACAAATGAGACCAAAATTTGCGACTCACTTGCTATACAAAAACTCTATGTAAAATTCTTTGAAGTTAACTATAATGAGGAAAGAGGCAGCTTCCCAGAATCCAAAACCGATTGGTGGGGAAACTATGGAGAAAGCAAAAGTTTTAAGTTTATAGTTCCAACTGTTTACTTACGAAATATAGTATTTCTGAAATCAACAAAACAAGAAATAGATGTGCTTGCCGACAATGTCAATTTCTTAATAAATAAATATGCCAAAGAAAAATTCCGTGATGGATATGTTATTAATGAATATCAAATGGACTGCGATTGGACATTAAAAACCAAAGACAACTATTTTCATTTCTTGGAAAGATTAAAAGCCCTTTCAGGTAAACAAATTTCATGCACCTTACGCTTATATCCCTATAAATACCCAGATAAAATGGGAGTTCCACCTGTTGAGAAACTTACACTCATGTGTTATAATCTTATCAATCCTTTAGAAAATCCAGATAAAAACTCAATTCTCGATTTAGCTGAATTAGGTAGCTACTTAAAAGATGTGCCAAAATATCCAAAGCACTTAGATATCGCTTTACCAGTTTATTCTTGGGCACAAGTCTATCACAACGACCGTTTTTCGGAGGTAATTTATACCAATTTTAATTCCATAAAAAATGTATTAAAACAAGAAAAACCTCTTTGGTATAGCGTTACGCAAGACACCCTCATCAACAATACTTACTTACGTGCCGGTGATAAAATTAAGTACGAGGAAACCAATTCGACTAAAATAAAAGAGGCCATAACATTGCTTAAAAAGCATATAAACTTTGACAACAATACCACCATCACTCTGTTTCATTTAGATGAAGAACAACTAAACAATTTTACCAATGAAGAACTTTCTTCTTTTTATACTGATTTCGGCAAGTAAAATATTAGTTGCCTGCGGCTATTATCCATATGGAGAAGATACCCGTATTTCACTTTTTAATCCAAAAGGATTTGGTTTTTATCAATATGCCGATTTCTATTATTCATCAAATACATTTGAGCATAACAATGAAATTGCACCTGAAACTTATATAGAACCTAATACAAAATTATGGTTCGATTACTGCAAAGGAAAAGTTGAAATATCCTTTGTAAAGGAGGCTATTTATAAATTATCAGAAGCTGAAATTGATGCTAAATCGGCTAACGGCATGATTCAATATCTCTATCAACAAAAAGATAATGATGCCATCAATTATTTACGATTTGCCAAAAAATGTGAGTACTTTAATTCATGGCAAGATGACCCTTGGGAAAAGGAGAGTTTTTCTTCATTACCAAAACGGAAGGAACTTATGGATAATGCTATTGAACTTTCTAAAAAAGTCCGAAATCAACACCTCAAAAAACGTTATGCATTTTTAGCAATTAGGTTGGCTTGGTACAATCAGCACTTCAAACAAATCAAAACTATTTTTGCTTCTTCTTTTGAGAAGACCACCAACAAAGATATTCTATACTATTGGAGTTTGTATTTCAAAAGTTTTACTGAAGATGACCCAGGCCTGGCCAATTATGAACTAGCACAGGTCTTTGCACATGCTATTGATAAACGATTTGTTTGTCACCAGCACTATAAAAAAGATATTTCTATTGACAAAGTACTTCAACATGCCAAAACAAATGAAGAAAAAGCAAATGTGTACATACTAACTGCAATAGAAAAACCAGATAAAGCTCTCTTATATCTGACAAAAATATACGAATTAAATCCGGGTTCTGATGGACTTTCATTCCTGCTTTTACGTGAAATTAGCAAGATTGAGGATTATGTGCTTACTCCTTATTATACCATGTTTGAACCATTTTTATTTTCATGGAATATGGAAGAAAAAGAAGCTTCGGTACACCAAATTCTAAATCGTTCTGAAAACGATAGAATTTATGCCAAAGAAGTGCTAAAATTTATTAATTCTGTTGATTTAAATAAAGTTCAAAACACATTTTTATGGCAATCAAGTAAGGCATATTTGCAGTTCATCACAAGAGATTATGAATCATGTTTAGCATTAATAAATAAACTTAAAAAAATAGCTCCAACAAAAGAATTGAATGAGCAATTACAAATTATTCAAGCACTTGCTCTAACAGCCAATCAAACAAATGGAAAAGCAATTATTCCAACTGAAATTCAAGAAATACTTATAAGCAATAAAAACAATGAGCAATTAATTTTTGCGGTAGGAAAAGAACTGGAAAACCTCGGAAATACGAGTGATGCAGCAATATTGTATTCAAGACTTACAAAAATATATTACGAAGAAAATTCGGATTTCAATTCAAAACAGGTTTATTGGAAAACCACAAAAAATAAAGGAAGATATTATTCAGACTTTTATACCGACTATTTTGATTATATCGATGTAGTTTACACGCCGGACCAAACGGAACTACTAATAGAAAATATCAAAAAAAATCAGAATCAAAAAGACAGTTTCTCGGTGTTTAAATATGAGATTCTAAATGAGCAAATTCCAAGATTATACGACTTACTTGGAACAAAGTATATCCGCCAAAAAAAAAAAAAAAATGCACTTCTTGCTTTTGAAAAAGCAGGTCAACAATATTGGAGTCGAGCTTATACTTCATGGGAAGAGAGCGAAAATATTTTTAATGAAAGTCCATTTTACAACTTGAAATACACTCCTACTTTTATAGAAGCAAAAGATAAAATTCGTTTGAACAAATACACAGTTACAAAACAACTCATCAACTATTTAGAAAAAGCTGAAAATAAAAACGAGAAGGACAGAGATTATTATTACTTCCTGATTGCAAATGCTTATTATAATATGGGTCGTTTAGGGAATGTTTATATGATGCGAAGGATGGGTTATTGGTCGGCATATAGTACCTCTGAAATAGAAGACGAACTTGAGTTTCGGCAATCTAATTTAGCGAAACAATATTATTTGTTAGCAAAACAATATTCCAAAACCGATCAATTTAGAGCTTTGTGTTTACGAATGGTGGTTCGATGTGAAAAAAATAAAATAGAGTATAAACATATTGGAAACTGGGGGGAAGACAATTACAATACAGAACTTGAAGCCAATATTTACTATTTACAATTGAAATCGGAATACCCTAAATACTTTGATGATTTAGTATCAAATTGTGACAATTTTGGTGAGTACTTCGAAAAGAGAAGGTGAGGAATGATTGATTTCAATTCACTACTTTACTTTTAAAATTAAGTAAGAACAAACATCTCTTTGACCATAGTTGTAAATCCTTTTAAAAGATTCATTTAGTCTAAAGATAAACAGAATTGTAACGAGAAACATTTCACTCTAAAAAAGTAAACCCATTAAAATGAAATCTTTTATACTCACGATAATTTGGAGCCTCTGTATTTTTTCTGCTTTCGGACAATTAAAGGAATTATATAAAGTAAAAGAATTAGATACAATAAAAGTGTATGCTGTTAATCTTATTGAAGATTCAGCTTATGGTGAAGAAAAGGTATACCTTGTTAATAGGAAGCTCGTTTCAAAACCTGTTTAAGAAAAATATAAATCAACTTGGAAAAATAGAGAAAAATGTTGCCCTTGTGTTTTAAAATCCTATGATGAAAATGATATTTTAATTCGTTAAGATCTAACATGTAGAAGTTGTGGAATTGGATACTTTAAGTTGTATCATAAAAATGAAAAACCAATGCTGATTGGGAGATTTAAAGATAATATTAGCAATATTAGGCCAGATTCAAAAATCATCAAACTCTACTATGTTAATCATTAAAGATATTTACTTTTAAAATAGTTGACTATTAAAATCCCTTGAGTTTAAATTTAATTTGAAACTAAATAGACAAAAGTTTACCCAAAATGCCATATTTGAAAGCCAAACTAAGTTTTTATGAAAGAAGAAATCATTAGTAATTTAGACAATCCAAAAGAACTTGAAAAACTGTATCGTAGTAACAAAATTGCTTTTAAAAAAGAGTTTAATTTACTATACCAAGATATTCAAACAAATCAAACAGCACAAATCTGGAATGAACGACTAAACTTTGATCATGAGGAGATTTCATGGGGATCAGGTAATGAATTGTTAGTTGTAATTGTATTATCAATCATAGCTGGAATCATTGCTAAAATTCCTGTATTCACTGGCATTGATTCAGTTAACTATTATTCAAAAAACATTGCATTTATAGTATTTCCAATTTTGAGTTTCTACTTTGCATGGAGACAAAAAAATCAAACTAGGAACAACATAATCGCAATTTTTGCAATACTGGCTTCCATACTGTTCATAAATATTCTTCCTAACAATTCAAAAAGCGACACCTTACTCCTTGTCTGTATTCATATGCCATTATTTATTTGGGCAGTATTAGGGTTTACATTTATTGGTGATAAACTTAATGATTCTCAAAGGCGTTTGGATTTTTTAAGGTATAATGGTGATTTAATGGTAATGACAATCATTATACTCTTAGCGGGAATAATTTTAACAGCTATTAGTCTTGGTTTATTTGCTTTGATTGGTGCAGATATCTACGAATTCTATTTTAATTATATTGTTGTAGGAGGACTTGCTGCTTCGCCTATTGTTGGAACCTATCTGATTCAAACAAATCCTCAATTGGTAAACAAGGTTTCTCCGGTTATTGCCAAGATATTTACTCCTTTGGTATTACTTACTTTGGTTGCATATTTAATTGCCATTATAGGTATAGGGAAAGACCCATATAAAGACAGGGATTTTCTGCTCCTTTTTAATCTGTTATTATTTAGTGTGATGGCAATTATACTTTTTGCAATAACAGGTACATCTAAAAATTCAAAAAACACTATCGGAACCTGGTTATTATTTTTACTTGCCTTGGTTACTATTATTGTCAATGGAATTGCCTTATCTGCTATTATATTTAGAATTTCAGAATGGGGAATTTCTCCAAACAGATTGGCTGTTTTAGGTGGAAATATCCTTATTTTAATCAATCTTTTTATTGTAACAAGGGAACTTTTTGTAGCCATTCGAAATGAAAGTGATATTAATACAGTTGAAATAAGCATTGCTAAATTTTTGCCCATTTATACTATTTGGACAATCATCGTAACATTTGTATTTCCATTGGTTTTTAATTTTAAGTAATAGATGATTTATTACATAAAACTGAATCTTGTTGAACAGTAATAACCTTAAAATGAAGCCAATTTATAAATCTACTTTAATGAAAAAACAGTTCTTCACACTAATAGTTGGCCTCCTATTTTTTCAAAATTATTCAACCGGACAAACTTCAGCATCACAAGCTAAATATCTCTTTCACAAAATCAATAAGCAAAATAGTTTCAATTTAAAAGAAGGAAAAGGTATTGATGTTTATCTGCTAGATAGTATAACAAAAGTAGGAAACAATTTGTATGAATTTAAATCAAAACATTATTTAGGAGGAAGCTTCAAAGAACTTAATGACAGCTCTTTTGTATTCATTAAAAATTACGAAGAATTAGAAATCTCAAATCTTGACAGTTCATTTCAACAAACAATTAGATTCCCAAAAGAAGAAATTACTTATCTGCCAATTGATAAAATAAAGTATATTGAATATTATCAAAATGGGGGTGATATATTCAATGCCATTGGTGGTATTTCACTTTTATCAGCAATTATTATCGCACCTCTTGTATCCATTAACTACAGCAAAGGTACATTCAATTCCGATAGGTACTTTTCTATTGTTAAACCTAGTTTAATTGGATTGGCGATTGGATTACCTTTGAGCTATCCATTTACTTCAAAACGATTGGTAATAAAACCGATTCGGTAAGCTTGAAATCAATTAATCTATTGTGGAAATTTAATTATCCACCCATTTTTAAACACTCAGTGCTGTTATATCTAAAGAAAAAAAATTGATTCCAAATCAGAAGAATTATACGAAACTAACAATCATTATAATACATGCAATTGGAAAGATAAGTCTTATCAACAATGAAAATACTTAATTTTATAAAAGCCTTTTTTAACAATTGGATTTATCCAATTATCTTTTTTGGTGCGACTTTGTTTATAATGGTAATTTCAAGTTTCGATAATGGCCATTATCATTACTTTCAAAATACAGCTGGAATTGCGCTTATTCTTGGCATTCTGATATTGATAATTTCCTCCATTTCCCTATTATATAAAAGAATGTGGGTTAAAGGGATATTAAGCATTGGAGCATTAATTAGCGGGACAATTGTTGCTTCTATCATCTTTTTTATTCTTTCAACTACAATCAATATGATTGATGGAGATCATTGGGCAGATGATTTATATATTCCACAAAATATTCAAATCGAAAACCCTGTTAATGGTTCTTCATATTATAGATCTGATAGCATTCTAAATCTAAATAAAAGTAAAACCGACCTAGTGCTGTATAATTCTAGTCAACCAGGTATTTACCAATACGATTTCTGGACAGGAAGAATTGAAAAAGGAAACATATACCTTAAAATCTTTGAAATCACTACAAATGAACAATTATCCTCTGAGGAAGTAAAACTGAAAACCCCAGTTTTTATAGAAAACAAATCAGACACTATTACAAGATTTAGTTTAACAAAAGACTTTACCATTTACGAGGGTGATTGGGGTAAATATTATGCTGCAAGAGTAGAAGTTTGGTTTATTTCTGCTACTGATGAAGAAGAAAGTAAATTGTTTCAGAAAAACTTCAAAATCCAAGGTTGGATGCATTAAAGATATTAGGAGGTATTTTCTCTTATGGTCAAAGCAGAACCTTCATTTGTTTATCATGGATAAATTTCATTTACATATTTTCGTTCAAATAGCTGATCAATCGATTACCAATTAAAAATATCCGATATAAAACCATGAGAATGATTTTATCAATCTTTATTTTTTCATTTTTATACTCCTGCAAACAAGAGAAAAAGGTTTCTTTTTATTTAATCAATATTGGTGATATAAGCAACTAAACAGTATATTTTGGACTGAAAAAATACAAGGTATCGAACCTAAAACAGTGAAACTTATAGACCAGGAATAAGTTGATTGCATACTAATTTTGAATAATGAATAAATGCATAAAACAAAATGACTAGACAATCAAATAAACCCAATATTAAAATATGAATACAATCAATCTGATAAACAAAGGCAAGGATTATATTGAGTATGAAAACGAATATGAAAAAACTGAAAAAGAAGTTTTAGTTCTGATTAGTGATTTCAGTGGAGGTGCTGTAAAAATTGGTGATTCATGGCAATCTTTAGAGTTCATTTTAGCATATATAGAAGTAGAAACTTCTCTTATAAAAATAGGCGATGGACAGATTACTTGGTTATTATCAGAAGAACAAAGAAGTGAATTTGGTATTTCATGGCCATATAATTTTAAAACAGGAACAATATATCGACTACTTATAAGAGAATTAAAAGATAAAACTATACCTGAAGGCTATTTACCTACAATTGCAAATCGTTTAATGGTTTTGAAGGTACTTGAGGAGAACATCCAAAATTCTGAATTATTAGAAATTTTAGCAGATTATAGAAAACCGATTTTATTAAATGATAATGAGCTTGGCGTTTTTGAATTAAATAAAGATTTAAGATGGTTTGAGGGAAAAGTAAGCTGGTTAAACAATACCATTACCATCTATTTAGAGGTAAGTGTAGAC
>JAIYDG010000511.1 GCA_027487625.1 Bacteroidota bacterium | reverse complement strand
TGTTTTTGTTTTGGGTTTCCTTTCTCGTCCGTAACGGAATGGGAGCTCTTCGAATCCAGATTCAAGTATTCCATATATAGGCAGTTTGAGTACGATGCTTAGCGAGGATAGCGTGTAAGGGCAGAAGACGGTATTCTAATTGAAGAAATTCATCCAAATCTATCAAACAAAGACGAAGACAAAGGATAATAAACAATAAACAAATCACATTACTTTATAGTTTTTGATTCTGCTACACAATATATTACTATCGAGGACCAAAGGTTGGACATGAATTTTATTCTTTTGTATATCTAGTATGTGTCAGGCAGGTAGAATAGATTGTTTGTGCTCAAGGAGATAAACTTGGCATTGACAGGAGCGAAATCGGAAGGGAGTGTGTGGATGTCCATGTTGTTGAGAGAGAGGGACTCGACGTTTTCCATTGAACGCATGCCCGCAGGGAGGTGAAGACCTTTGGGTAAATTTGAGAAATCGCGGCTGGGAGTAAATGTATAGCGTGTGTTGAGTGTGTATGCTCTCCGATTGAACTAAATAATCCGTCAAAAATAGTTCAGCACCTGCTCAAAAAACCGAAGCAAAAGATACACCCTTAAAAATAACCGACCAAGTTCTGTGACGGAAAAAGATCAAGGGAACAATCAACGAACCAAATGGAGAAGAAAATCGATGCATGATAAAAGGAAAGTGTGTTTTGATTCAATAGACAAGATCTGAATCAATCAGTCGGGGAATGAAAAAGGGACGAAATTGCAGCAGCCAACCCACATGATCCTTCGAGATCGAAAAGTCCTTGATTCGGATCAGGTTGGTGATGCTTTCAGGCAAGGAAGTCACCTAAGGAAGGTAGCCATGAGAAAATCTTGGAGGTCGGTAAGTGTTTCGAAAAAAAGGCATCGGATCCTATCGAAGCAATCATCATTCTGCATGTATTGACTGGAATGTTTGCAGAAAAGCGCTTACCGGATTTCCATTCAATTCCAAACACTCAAGCTGCCAAATAAATCCAAAGCTATCTGGGACCACTGATAACTGCATAAAATATCATAATTTGTGATTATGACCCGTCTAACGGATTTTCCTCTTGATTGCTTTTATAATATAATCATTTCTCTGATTTCCAAAGCTTACCTTGTTGTAGCTGATGTCGAAGCGGCTGATGTTGGTCAGTGTGGAAATGCCGGCCGGTAAAAGTGACATCTAGTGAAAGAAAGTCGTATCCATTCATCAAAAATGTGCCCAAGTCAACAGAACGGGCCACACTGATTGATCTTGCAAGTAAATGGGGGAGGGAATGTCGATATACTGATGCTTTTGGTTCAATGTTGCTCACTTTGTTGTTGGGACACAGCACATCCACTAAATTCACAAGGACGCTGATGCCTTCGGGGAGCTCTTGAATCTGACAATGACAAAAATAATCAGCATTCATCTCAAAATATTTTCTTTTCTATGATCCACACAAAGCTTTACCTGATTTCGACCGAATATCAGCTCGCGAAGTTGCGCCCCTGCATCAAAAACGGGAAGGGCTGAGATCTACAGAGTTTGACAGACACTTTGGTCAGCACATGATTCCAGCTGATGCATGCAGCTTTAAATTTTTAATCCTTCAAACCTTGTTGCCTTCAAAGCTAAGCGATGTCAGTGAAGTCAGACGACCAAAGGAATCAGGAAAGAAGGTCAACTATGTGCCAATGTGCGACAATTGTTCAGAAGAGCGCGTCTAAGGCCAATATTGCTTCATCATAATTTGGAAAATTTTGGAAATAATACCATAATAATACAGTACTTGGGTGACAAACCTCGTTGCCGTCCAGTTGTAATGTGTGCAGTTGAGAGAGTTCTGCAATGGAATCTGGCAAAAAACTCAACTGTGGGTCACGGAGGTGAATGCATTAGAACAATCAAGCAAAGTTTTGAGAAGGCTCAGAAAATCCGTATAAATAGCTTCATATTCGCAAGTACCTTGTTGTCGGCGAGATTCAATTTTTGAATTACGGAAAGCATGATGATGGTTGGAGGAAGAAAAGTCATCTAGGTTGGAATAGAGAGGATAAGTTTCGAGCTTGATCGTAAAGTGAATTGCCTATAGATTAGGTTTTACAAAAGAAAAGCCTCTGAAAAAAACAAGAACAATTTCAACGTAGGGACAAGATCTGAGGCGAAAGAAAAACAGCAAGACACGTGAGATGACTTGCCCCATTTCTTTCAAGATTTACTCCTGGGAAGTGAGACACTGTTTCTAAAATGTCTTCTGAAAGCTCTTCCAACCCTCGAGAGGAATAATCGAGGTAAGAGTTTGCAAAGTTGTAATACGACCATAGCCATTTGGTGTCACTTGGGATTGGGTTTTGGTGCACCAGAAATCGGGTTAAAGCGGTGAGCGCTGTCAAGCAGTAAGGGATTGTGGAAAGCTGCATTTTTTTTCATGGAGAATTAGTTTCATAAAATAAGTTCTCGATTATGATCATCATGTTTTACCATAACGCCAGGCGAAATTATGGTTGAGTTATAAAAGTGCTTAGAGGGTGTATTTTTTTCAAATTATTCACTAGGGTCACTGGATCGCACGTTTCAAAAAAATATATAAGCCGGATTGATGGTTTATACCTTGTTGTTGCCAAGCGAAAGCTCTTCAAGAACTGCTAGATTTCCAACCTCCGAACCGATTGACGATATCTATAACAAGGATCCACTCAGATCAGCATTTGCTAATAAAATTGAAACGAGTGGAATGATCAAAGGTAGAGTGGCATCGGTTTGGGAAAACAAAAATGAAAAATATACGTTTGTTGAATAATGAACCTTGTTGCCGTGTGC
>JAIYDG010000529.1 GCA_027487625.1 Bacteroidota bacterium | reverse complement strand
GCGAAGACTTTTTTTTTTTTTTTATTTGAATTTCTTGATAAGTAAATGATGTATAAAACTTGAGTCTTTTGAAGTACTCATCAAAACCTTCATTTACAAAGCTAAAATGTGATTTCCCTGTTTGAATCAGTTGAATTTTCATAGTTAGAATTTCGAACTTAAGCAAAATTCATGATTTGTAGAAAGCAATTGAGGAATAATAAGCATATCGATTGCTTATTTGACCTTCATCAAAATCTTAAAAAACAACTGATTTTTAGAAACTTATAATAGATTTCACATCAGAATTAATGCCTTTTATTGATATGACTAAAAATAAACTATCCTTCGAATTGATTTCTATCTTTAATGAAAACCATTCAATCTTATGAAAAACAAAGGTACTTTAAATGAGATTTGATTTATTATTTATATAAATAATAAATCAATTTAATAAAGACAAACTGCCTCTACATTTTCATCATTAACAAATTAAAATTTGGGAACAAAATCCCTAATAATTAATAACTTATTTTTGAAATCAATCCTTTATAATTGCAAGGATAATGAATGGTGAACACCCCTGTATGTTTATAAAATTAAATTTCTTTTTAATCCTTAGAAAACTGAGGTTGAGGACAATTCCTGTTCTTTTCATCGTATTCCCATTATTAGTTAGTTCTCAAAACAAACAATTAGACAGCCTTCAACAGCTTACACAGAAATTAAGTAAACAACCAGGTTTTAAAACTGATAGTATTTACTTAAAAAGCATAAATGATATAATTGCAATTTTCTTAACAAATCATCCTGATTCTGCATTAGAATTGGCTAAAACAAACGAGCAAATGGCTCATGATGCAAATCTAGGTCTAATTGAAGCGGAAGCAATCAGACACCAGGGTTTTGCTCAAGTAACATTGGGGAATTACTCAGAAGCAATGGTTTTATTTAATAAGTCATTAGCCATATTTACACAATTAAAAAACGAAAAAGGACAAGCCAAAATTTACAACAATATGGCTGTAGTTTTTAAAAATATTGGTGATTATCCTAAAGCTTTGGAATTTCACTATAAATCTTTAGCCATTAAAGAAAGACATAAAGATAAAAGAGGAATTGCTGTAAGCAGAGGGAATATTGCAATTTTATATAAAAATCAAAAACGCTTCAAAGAATCATTAATTGAACAATTAAAAGCCTATCAACTATTTAAAGAAATAAATGATGAAAATGGTATAAGTACTGCAGCAGGAAATTTAGCAACCAACTATTCCTATTTTAAAAATTATCCAAAGGCATTATTTTACCATGACGAGGCATTAAAAATTGCAGAAAAAAATGATGACCATGTAGGAATAGCACATAACTTGGATAATATTTCAAGAGTAAAATTTAACCAAAATAAAATTCAGGAAGCCATATCACTTCAATTGCGCTCATTAGAAATTAGGGAGCAAAACAAAGACTTATATGGAATTGCACGAAGTTATATTTCGATGGGTGATTTTTATCAAGCTTTAGGAAATAAAACTAAAGCATTTGACTACTATCAAAAAGGACTAACTATTTGTGAAAAAATTGGGAGAAAAGATCTTTCATCTGCTTTTCATGATGAAATGTATAAGGCCCACAAAGAAAATGGTAATTTGGCCAAAGCAATTTACCACTTAGAACAGCACAATATTATTGAAGACAGTTTATTTAATGATGAAGTTGAAAATAAAACTTTAGAGCTTAAAACAAAACATGAGTTCGAACAAAAAGCTATTCAACTTAAAGAAGAAAAAGAAAAAGAACGTTTAACATTCATTACAAAATCAGAAAACCAGAGATATATAATCATTGTGATTTCTCTTTTTATTGTCTTTTTGTTGGCATTTATAATTGCTATTCAATTAAGTAAAATGAATGTTCAAATGAGTTATAAAAAACTTGAATTAGCCAATATTGAAATTAAACAAAAAACAGAGGCTTTACATCAAAGTTTAATTGAACTTTCGGAGCAAAAAAATGAAATCAATGAGTTGAATTTTAGTCTCCAAGAAAAGGTAAAAGAACGTACGAAAAATCTTGAATCTGCCTATAAGCAATTGCGCGATTTCTCTTATGCAAATAGTCATCATTTACGCAAACCGGTTGCTAACTTATTAGGACTTTGTGATGCCATTTCCAAGAACAATACTGATGATCCGGAAAACAAAGAGATTATTAAAATGATGTTGGATAGTGCTATAGAACTTGATACCATTATTCACGAATTGAATAAACTTGATATTCAAGATAACTTATAAAAAAACGGTCTCACTATTAAAATAATGAGACCGTTTTTATTTTAAATTAGCAATTTTCTATTCAGTTTTATCTGTGCTTGCTGAGGTATCTTTTTTCTTGCGAGTAACTTTCTTACCTGCTATCGAAATTTTTAATTCATTTGGATTGGCTTCTTTATCAAAATCAACTTCCAAAGTATCACCCTCACCCATTTCCATTTTCAATAATTCTTCTGCCAATGGATCTTCTACAAACTTTTGAATAGTTCTAGCAAGCGGACGAGCACCCAAATCCGGATCAAATCCTTTTTCTGCTAAAAACGTTTTTGCTTCATCACTTACTTTCACTTTAAATCCTAATTCTTCAATACGTTTATGAAGTTTAATTAAGTTCAAATCAAGAATTTTGGTAATTGATTCTTTTTCTAATGAACTAAATACAATTACATCATCAATTCTATTTAAAAACTCTGGAGAGAAAAATCTCTTCAAAGCGTTCTCAATTACAATCTTAGAATTCTTTTCAAAATCAGCATTTTTACCCGGAGTTGAAAATCCTACTCCTGAGCCAAAATCCTTCAATTGACGAGAACCCAAATTCGATGTCATAATAATGATTGTATTTCTAAAATCAACTTTACGCCCTAAACTATCAGTAATAAAACCTTCATCTAAAACCTGAAGTAGAATATTAAATACATCAGGATGAGCTTTTTCAATTTCATC
>JAIYDG010000326.1 GCA_027487625.1 Bacteroidota bacterium | reverse complement strand
TTTTTTTTTAAATAATATTAGCTCCAATTTGACCGCTTTTATAATTTGCATCACCTTTACCGTCAATAGTGCCATTTCGGTTTGAGTAATCAAATTCTGTCTCTAAACTTAAAGCTGTTCGTTTAAAAGGAATGGAGTATCCAATAGCACCCATTAATGTGGTACCAATTGCATATTGATGCTTATATAAGTTTGTTGCTTCATTTACTCGTTTAGTAGTAAATTGCCCAAAACCAAAACTACCACGAACATATAGTCCTTTATTAAATTCATTCTTCAATGCATAATACTTAGCTGTAATTGCAAGATTGTAATAGTTGAAAATGTAACTATCACCATTGTCTCCTTTTACAGAAGTTCCAAATGTTCCCTTAATTCTTGAACCAAAACCAAGGCCTTTTAAATTATCTGGAGCTATGTAAAATCCCATCATTAAGTTGTTTCCTGTACCTGGATTAAAACTACCTCCATATGAATTTATTAGTTGTGTTTTCATATCTCTCCAAAAAAGAGTTTGTCCAAAACCCAAACCTAATTCGCCATAAATGGGCAGTTTTGTTTTTTTATCTGTTGATGTTTGTGCATTTACAAAATTCGAAATCAAGCAGATTATAATTATTGCGCTTAGTATTGTTAATTTTTTCATTTGATATTTTTTTTTTTTTTTTAAATAATATTAGCTCCAATTTGACCGCTTCTTAGGCTCCTGTCACCAAGTCCGTTGATAGTGCCACTGCGAGTTGATGTTTCAATGTGCGCTTCTAGGCCTATTGAGTTTTTTCCAAGCGGAACTGAGTAACCAATATTTCCTGAAATGGTGTTTCCAATGGCAAACTGATGTGTGAAGGAGTTTGCTGCATCATTTGCTCTTTTGGTAGTAAGCTGGCCAGTTCCTAAGGACAATCGAAGAAACAACCCCTTGTCGTAGGTCCGACTTAAAGCGTAATACTTTGCAGAAACCGAGAAATTGTAATAATTAAAGAAATAATCATCACCATTTTGACCAACAGCTCCAGGGCCACCCGACCACATGAAACGAGTACCCACGCCTAGGCCTTTCCAATTTGATGGTGCATAATAAAAAGCTGTGCTAAGGTTACCTGCAACTACTGGCTCAAATGAACCACCTAATGCCGCTTTTAAATGTGATTTAGTATCATTAGAAATGATGGTTTGCCCAGCACCAAATCCCAATTCACCATAAATGTTTTTGGATCTGATTTGAGATGTAGAATTTTGTGCGAAAACGCATGTTGAGATTAGGCAGCTAATACTTACTGCAAGAGTTAAGATTATTTTATTCATGTTTATTCTATTTAAAAATTTATTGAAGCTATTAGATTGAGACCTGAAAATCGCCATAAATCATTACCAATATTATCAACTTCTACTCTGGTTTTATTGAGTTGGTAAAGAGCCTTAATATCAAAAGATCTTTCGCTATTCTTGAATGGTTTTAACGAGTAGCCAATAGCTGCAGATAAATTTGTTCCTATCCCAAACTGATGAAAATAATTTTGTTTTCCTTCACTATTAATAAACCTGTTTTTGGTAAGCACAGAAGCCATTCCAAATTCACCCAATAAGAAAAGATTATTATTAGTGAAAGGGTAATATTTTGCACCTCCCGTTATCGTTATATAATTAAAAAAATAGCCTTCTTCGTAACCATCAGAACTTGGCTGAGTGCCTGTTAGTGATGCTCTTAATGCGGTGCCTAACATTAAACCCTTCACCTTTATTATAGGACGATAATAGGCAGTAGTAAGAACCCAACCAATTGGTGTTCCATAAGAGCCAACATTCTTTCTAATACCTGCACTGTTTTGAAAATAGCTTAGGCCTTGCTCTCTAAGTTCCTGAGATCGGATAAGTTCTTTTCCACTATGCAAAAAAGAGGTAGCCAACCCTAATCCAAATTCAGTTTGAATCTTTTGAGAAATTGGATTTTGTGCATTTGCAACAAAAGAAACCAGAACACTGACAAAAATTATTAACGAACTTATTGATTTTTTCATTGATTGGTTTTTAATAAAGGACTGATTGAATTAAGCATAAAATCACCGATTTAATTTTAAAGTATTACTCTAATCGCTTTGAACCAAAGTTTACAAAAACAGAAGCCCTAAACTTATTATTATAAAAATCACCCGATGGGTCTACGAAAGTAGTCCAATCTTGTACCGTCAGATAGTGCAAACCAAGTCCCCAATTCAACCCATTTATTTTAGTAGGCATAAAAGCTCTAACACCAACCTCCATCATCCCTGCAAAAGCAGCATCTTTCCCTTCAAACAGGTCATTCTCCCAGTCGCTTACTCTTCTATTATCAGGAGTTTTTCTATCATCGCCAGATAAATAAAAGCCAGCACCTATTGACCCAATGTACATAGGGAAATCAATTTCAATGTTTGATTTTCGAAGGATGAACGAAGGTGCTATCATCAAACCGAAAGCTCCGTGATCGGCACGCAAATCAACAGAAGATTTACCTTTATAAGTTTTACCATCAGGCAAAGGTGTATTGATAGAATATGAATTGATAGGACCACTTCTAGCATAATTGTAAAAACCAACTTTAAGATGGTCTTTAAATAATTTTAATCCCATAGAGAAGCCTACAGCATGCCCAATATGGTCTTTAAGAAACATTGAACTGTATTCAGGTGTAACGAACCAGCCTATTTTGTGGTTTTTTGTTGCATTAGTTACATCATTCTGTGCTTTTAAGCTTAGTGCTATCAAAAGAAATAATAGTGAAATGATTAAGTTTTTCATTTTATTTTTATTTTAAATGAGTTAAGTTTAATTGTTGAAATTTTAGTTTAATAAGATGGATCAAGACGAAGATTTGAAGCGTTTTGAGAACCATTTAAAGAAAAACGGAGACCTGCCTGCAACCCCCAGTTAAACTTTTGCGAATCGCCATTTGCACCTGCTGATGGCCCGGCATTTGCCCTAAACATAAATGTTGATTTTTCAGAAAGTTTATAAGCAACGCCAGCAAATAGATTCGTTACATTATTTTCGTAAATAAACTCAGGATTAACCTCAAACAAATTAGGAAGTGTTACTCCAGATTGGATATTGAGTTTTTCAGACAACGCTAAACTAACCTGAAATCCAAGTTCTGTATTTACACCAAAAGAATTATTAGCTTGTAATTTATTTTCATCTGCGAAAGATTGGCTAACGTTTTGAAAACGAATGCCCATCCTTGAATAGTAATCAAGGCGTAGTTTTTCAAATTCATAAACTCTTATAGAAAATGGAATACTAAAGGAAGTGCTAAGACCTTCGTCAATCACTTTAGCACCAATAAATCGGTATCTTACCGAACTTATTTGAAGTTCAACTCCCGCTCTGAATTTTTCGGAGAATTGTTTCCTAAAAGCCAAATTTAGAGCGCCTCTATCTTGATTTGATAAACCAATACCAACATCAATAAATGTTTGAGCATTAGCAAATTGTGCAAAAAGACAGCTTATACTCACTGCAAGAGTTACGATTGATTTTTTCATTTTTTGTATCGTTTAAATTATAGCTAATTATTACGATACAAAGGTGTTGTGTCCATTATTGTTGAACGTTAACCCAGGTTAAGAAATGAAAATAGCAAAGATTTTGGAAGATGCTACTTATTATCCAACAATCTTTTACGGATACGACTTAAGGAAGGCGGTTTGATGCCCAAATAAGAAGCAATATAATGTTGTGGTATTCTTTCAAAAACCTTTGGCCTATCTTTCATTAAAGTAAGATATCGTTCTTCTGCCGTTTGATTTTCAAGCATCTCACTACGTTGACGAATGCCTAAAAAAGCACTTTCAGCCATCAATCTCCCGAATCTTTCAAATTTGGGCATGTCTATATAAAACTGATGTAAGTCTTTGGCAGAAATTAAAAGCAGTTGCGTTTTCTCAAGAGTTTCTATATTCTGTTTGGTTGGTTTACCCGTTAAAAAACTATCATAATCAGTATACCAACCATTTTCAAAAAAAAATTGTGCCGTGTTTTCCTGACCTTCTACATTATAATAATAACGAAGACAACCGGTATTTATAAAATAAGCATATTTACAAACCTGTCCTTCCTGCAAAACCAATTCTTTTTTACTATATTCTTTGACTTGAAGTTTAGAAACGAAATAATCTTGTTCGGTTTTGTCAAGTGTAATAAATTGTGAAAGTCTTTTTAGAATTTGATCATACATTAGTTTTGATATATAAGATTTAAGCTTCTGTTTAATATGAGCAAAATTGACATCGAACCTTTTAAAATTTACCAAATCAATTTAACTAAGGAATGTTTCGATTGAAATGGCAAATAGTTTAATTTCAATAGGGCAAAACATCATAACAAAAAATTAAAGAAAAAGATTTTGAGTTTATTTATTCAATATTTTTTCTTTTCTAAATCTTCTTAGCATCAGAAAAGAATCGCATTAACATTTCTAAAGGACCAGTTTTAAATTTTGCTAACCAGTAATAACTAAAGGCACAACTTAAAACAAAATAAAACATAGCAAACAACAAAATAAGTAATGGATTTGTAGGAGTTTCCTTAATCAGATTAAAACTAAGTGATTTTCCTGCAAGTAATGATAGTAAGAAAAGTCCCAAAACCAAATGAGAAATATAATGGGTAAGTGTCATTTGACCAGTTGATGCCAAAACCTTAGCCATTTTAGTATGCCCAATTTTATTACCTATAAAGATGAATACACTTATCAGTATTAACCCAAACGAAGTTGTTCCTAACATAAAAGGTAAAAAAGGTGGAAGGTAATCGGCTGTTAAATAAAACAATAAATCTTTATCCTGAGTAATGAATATTGCATTGCTTTGAATGAGAAATATGAGTAAATAAATTATAATACCCAATAACAATACTCGCTTGGCAATATTTTTATCACTCCAATCTAATCTGCCTAAAAACATCCCAATAAAAAAATAAGCAATCCATGGAAAAATGGGATTCCATCCATTGTAAAATGTATTTCTAAGGAATCCGTTTATTGTCCAAAAGTCAACATACATCAATGTTTCAAAATTCCAACCCGTTTCAAAAGGTACAATAGCTAAAAGCAAATGAAAAACAAGAATTGCAGAAGCGGCTGCAAACAATAACCAATTTTTAGGAAGAAAAATAAATAGGACCGCAATGTGCATATAACCACCATAAAAGTGAAGTATATCGGCTGGCCACCACCAATAAAAAACTATACCTAACAAAAATAGAAACCAAGAACGTTTTGAGATGATGCTTTTTAAATTCTTTCTTTCTTGTAGTGTATAATCAAGTCTGTTTGTCATGAGTGAAACTCCCATACCTGCAAGCATTACAAATAAGGTACTAGAATTCCCATTAAATAAATTCAGAAAACCACTTAATCCATCATGGTTGGTATGACTTCCAAAAACCGTATTAAAATTCACAATAAACATACCGAAAATTGCATAAGCACGAGCCAAATCAAATCCAATTACTCTTGTTTTCATATTAATGTGTTGATGAAATTTTAAGCCCTATTACACCCAACATAATAATGAAAATAAATGCCAATCGCATATATGAAAAGGATTCATTAAAAAATATCATACCTACAATTACTGCGCCTACAGCACCTATACTTGTATAAATAGAATATGCAGTTCCAATTGGAATTTCTTTAAGCGCTAACTGTAAAAAATAAAAGCTTGTTAAAATACTTATGTAAAAAATAGTTGTCCATAATAGGTTCTTATGGTTGTCCATTAGTTTCAGTCCTGTAGTCCAGCCTATTTCAAAAAAACTGGCAAGCAACAAATAAATCCAATTCATCATTCAGTGTTTAAAATGTTGCTACAAAACTCTTAAGAGAATAAGTCAAGAAATTTGACTTATGTCAAATAAAAATCGAGTTTAAATTTTAGCTCTGATTCTGCTTAATGTTTCTAATGAAATTCCCAAATAAGAAGCAATTATAGTTAGAGGAACAAATTGCACAATATGCGGACTCTTCTTAATTAAATCGAGGTAACGATCGGTTGCTGACATTGTATGGAACTGAAACAATCTATTTTCTAGCCACATTCCATAGTATTCAGCAAACATTAAATCAAGTGCTAATAGTTTAGGATACTTAATCTTTGCTTCCTGAAAAGCCTCATAAAATGTAATTGAAACAGTGATATCTGTTAAAGCTTCTATATACTCTTTACTGCTTTGTTGAAGTGTATAACTTTCAAAAGAAACGGCTAAATCATTTTCAAAATAAAGTTCAGTTGTAACTTCTTTTCCGTCATTTAAATAGTACTTACGAGCAATGCCATGAAGGATTAAATAACTCTTTCTACAAATTTCATTTTCACTGAGGAGTAAATCGCCTTTTTTAAACTTTCTTTCAGAAGAAATATTGCTTAATGCCAAGAGTGTCTCTTTATCAAGATTCTTTATAAAGCTATTTATCCTTTCAATGTATGAATCCATTGTTTATTCTTAATTCAAATAAAATCAAAAACTCAAGATTATTTTCTATGGAGAATAAAATCTATAATAGCACCTATAGCCACACCTATTGCCAATCCAAGTGCTATGCTTTGTGGAATATTTCCAAACTTCTTTCCATAAATAAATCCAACTAAAAGTCCAAGTACAGCGCCAACTGCCAATCCGTTTCCCGATTTTCTTTTTTTTTCTTCAGTCATAATTTTTCTTTTAACGATTTCAGTAATTTAGTTTAGGTTCATGTTACAAAAAGCATTACTTCAACAAAATCCATTTTATAATATCTGATCTATTACCATCTATCAATTGATCGGGTTTAATACCGTTTGGATCAACTGGATTTTCAGGAAGCCTTGTTGTCTTTGTTGTTGGAACTGAGGCATACCAATACGAAGAGGGTGTAACAATGAAGTTTAGGTTTGAATAGTCTAATGCTCCTCCACTATTAGTTTTTCCGTAAATTACAGTTTTTCTACTTTGTTTGACAAGCAATAAAAATTGTTCAGTTGAACTTTTGCAATTACGGTCTATAATGATACTTACTTTTTTAGGATATTCCATTACAGAATCAAGTACCAAAGTATCCACTTTATTATCAGATAATGGCACAAATGTTAATGGATTGTTTCTTGCCTTATCTACTATCTTTTGAATATTCAATTTACTTTCAAGAGGAATCTCTGGGTTTGTTAAAAACGATTCAAACAATTTGATGTTGTTTTCAGATGCCCATAATTGCGCTGTATGAATTAGTATCGGATTGGTATATAAATAGGGTACTAATAAATCAAATGTTGCATCACCACCACCCTCATTTCCGCGTAAATCAATAATAAAATGTTTTGTTTTACTTAGCTTTTTTTCATTCGTTAGTAATAAACTATCTAGTAGTGGTTTATAGTAAAGATCGCAGGTTTTTATTTCTAACAAAACCGTTTCGTTATTGAGGAAGTTCAATGTAGGGCTTAAAGAAACTTGTAAATGATTAGTGTTACTGCTTTCAAAATATGGATTCTCTTTGGTTTGTCCATAAACTACATGTCCATTATTAATATAAGTAATGAGTTTTTTAATGATTGAATCACAGGTTTGAATATATTTTATAGATTTAGCTTGCTTTGCCAATTTGTTAATCGTTTTCAAATAATCTGGATGCAGCTTAGAAAAGTCCTGAAAACCAGAATAGTCCTTTATGTAAGAATTAGCTAAAAACTCAAAGTCATTTCCGCAATCACAAGTTTTAATTTGGGCATTAGTAAAACCATTAAAAAATAAAAATACAAATAAAATAATACTTCTATTTCGACTTGAAATTTCCATAAGTTTATAACAGTTAAATAAACATAGTATAATCAAGGGAAAACGCCAAATTTTAAAACTAGCTAAACAATTTCTTAACCTTGTTAAGTGCAATAATCTTAAACAATTTCCAACTTTGAATAAACTTAGTTAAACTTCTACAAATAAATAAAATGGAGAAAAATAATATGTCTAAGTTTAGTGAACTAAAATCTTAAAATAGAAGATTAAACAAGCAGTTCTTTTGAATTTACCTATTAGGTTTAAAACATCCCTGATTCTTCGTACATCATTTCTCTTCTATTAAACTATACACAGCAAAAATCTGTAATAAACATTTGCAATTTCTATACTAGATAAGTGATTTTAAGAAGTCATTATTTAAGTAGAGTAACAGTACCTCTATTATTAAAAATGTTTTTGTTGTAGGTATATGAAATTAAGTAAAAGTAAACTCCTTCGGGACAATTATTATTTTGGTAATTGCCATCCCAGCCTTGTTCGTAATTGTTACTACTAAAAACTTCTTGGCCCCAACGATTATAAATAATAAGATTAAACTGTTCTAATTTTTTATTACTTGAAATTTTAAAAGTATCATTTATAAAATCACCATTAGGAGTAAATACATTAGGCAAAAATGTTTGAATAATGGTTGTATCAACTGTACAATCTACAATTTCAATTTCTTTGAATACAGTATCTATTCCACATGAAAGTTCAGCTATTAATTGTATCGTATATTTACCAACTGAACCATAAGTATAACTTGGGTTTAAACTGTTTGATGAGTTATCCAAACCTGCATTATCATCACCAAAAAACCAATTTACACTTTTAATAGCCGAATCAGCCTTTACGCTAAATTGAACTAATTTTTGACTACATGAATCTAGTGTATTGATACTTACCTTACAATTTTTAGAGCTACAATCAATAATAGTTATCCTTTTTAAAACTTCTATTTCTCCACACTCAGTTTTTAATAATGCTTTTACATCATAATTTCCTGT
>JAIYDG010000692.1 GCA_027487625.1 Bacteroidota bacterium | reverse complement strand
TACTGATCCAGTCTGTCGTCTCGAAAAATGTGCCTTCCATTCACTCCTCATGTTTCTCGCACAAACCTGCCCATCTTGGCAGCCTGCGACAAGCCATAAATCGTCATTTACCCCTTGTATCATGCAAACACTCGCAATCGATCCTGTATATCCATCAAGTATGCTCAAAGTCGTTCCTAAAGATAAATCCCAGATCCGCACGGTCTTGTCGTCTCCTCCAGAAGCCACTAATGCCCTCTGTTTTGGTATTTCATGACAAATCACACTTCGCACTGCTCCAGTGTGACCAACGAGAGTCCGAATCAAAGTCCTCGAGCCCACATCCCAAATCTTTATTGTTTTATCTTGGCTGGCAGACAAAATGCAGAACCTTCCATCCTCTAACACCACACTGCAGAGACTCATCACATCTCTGGTGTGGCCATCAAGTTGAAACTCCTCATTGCCAGTGGACAAATCCCAAATCCGGACAGCATTGTCACTTCCTGCGGATGCAAGTAATATCTTTTCACTTGCCAGGTTTTCTCTCTGCAAAGATCGCACGCTATGCACCTCGGGTGTACTGCATTTGATTCTTCGTACCTCCTTCCAATTGCCCAAATCCCAAACAATGATTCTCTTATCAGTTCCTCCAATAATCAGCCAGTTTTCTTTCTTCGGACCATATGCCGTGCACATGCATTTGATACAGCCAACTATTCCGGTTATGGTCTTGACTTGCATTCCCGTCAGTGGCTCCCACACACGAACGATTTTGTCCTCACCACCAGAAGCGAGCCACAGTTCGCCCCGAGGCCCTTTCACAGAGCAGAGAGAATCCACGCGGGTCATTTGTCCGAGATTGGCTTTGATCATCACATCACTCTCAAGATCCCACAACTTTATCACCTGATCTTGACTTGCAGAGCCAAGCAAAACACCATGAGAGTTCTGGTTGATTACAAACACGTTGAAAACACTCTGCTTGTGACCCTTCAGTGTACGTACACAAAGCCCACTCTCAAGATCCCAAATACTGACAGAACCATCCTCACTGCCAGATGCCAGCCAGCACTCACCATGCGGTCCACTTATGCTGCAAACATCTTCGACACTGCGAATATGGCCCTTCAAGCTCATCATTTTCCTTCCATGCTGAAAATTCCAAACCGACAACACTCCATCCGCGTGGCCAACCACTAACAATGTCGCTTTATTTGGGCCAATCGCAGAGCATATGCTACGAACTCCTTCCAAAGAGCTTTCTGTGGTTGGCGTTAGATCGCAGACGAAAGTATTGGCGTACGGATCAAATATCTGGATTCGTCCCTGTTGATCTCCAGTTGCCAAATATAATTTTTGATCTAAATCATTGAAAAGGCATAGCTTCACATTACCTTCAGCATGAGTTGCTTGCAGCTCATACTTGGAATCGGACTCTACATTCCAGATAAAGACAAGACCATCTTCACTAGCTGATACGACCATGTGTTGTTCCTTATCCTTTCTCACGACACACAGGCTGCAGATTGGCTCCTTGTGAACAGACAGAGAATGGATTCGGTCCCTCTTCGAAATGTCCCAAATGCAAACCTGCCCGTCCTTGCTACCTGATACAATCCATGGGATTTCGTCTTGATAAACCAGAGAAAAAAGGCTCGTGATGCAGCTGCGATGTCCTTCAAGAGTGAACAATTCTTTACCAGTCGAGGGATCTCTCACATGGATTATCTTGTCACTTCCTCCATAGGCTACGTACACACATTCTTCAGATGTCTTCAAGGCCGCAGCGCAGAGAGCCCCATCATTTTCCATCAAGAGCTGGTTGGACCCAGGACCGAAATAGACGTCCTTCATATTTGCTTCATCAAAAACACAGTCTCCAAGGAAGGCTTCATTGAATCGAGAGCCATTCAAATCAGCCCCTTTGAAGCTTGTCCCATCCAGTACGGCACGGCAAAGGTTTGCTTTTTCAAGTTTCACGCCAGAAAGATCGAGTCCAGACAGCGAATATCCCGCAAAATTCAAATAGCTGATTGCCTGACCTGCAGTAGAAGCTTTGTCTTTATCCTTTCGAGATGAGTACACAATGGAAAGCAGCGCACCAGCGACCTTGTCCCGGTCGAGGTCACTGTTACTCCAGTCTGCATTGTGATTTTTTCTCATGAAATCTGCAATATCGGTCATTTTCAGCAACGAAGTTTGATTATCAAGTTCGTATTGATGAGTAAAAGCAGAGTAGCAAGAGACTAGTGTCCGATCGTTTGTTGGCCCAAGCTTGTCAGAAAAATATCTAGTCATATCTTTCCAGAATTGCAGTCCTTCTTCGTGCTTTTTTGATTCAAACAAAAGACGATTAATCTTTTGAAGCAATGCCCACCCACTCCAACTGTGGTCGCTTTGGTTCTTGAAAAACCGGTCAGCCAATTCTTTGTAAAGTTGCTGCGCATCAAACACGGCCTTTCGCTCGCTCATAAGGTCTGCTATTCTGCCGGTCTGATGGGTCGGGATTAATGTCTTTGTTCCAGTTTGCCTTCGAATCTTGAGGGCAGAGGAGACAAACTCTCCAACTTGATGCCGCCTTTGGAAATACCACTACTAAGCCCACACATTATATTGAACATAACAAACACCCAAACACGGC
>JAIYDG010000247.1 GCA_027487625.1 Bacteroidota bacterium | reverse complement strand
TTTGCGTTGCCTGTTTGAGTTGTTCATTGCAGCTTCATGGACTTTTCTCGTTTCCTTCTATCTTTCATACTCTGTTTGTTCATCTTCATGCGCCTGTTTACCTGACATGTCTCTTGAGATTCGTCTACTCTTCTGTGCATCTGGCACATTTTCTCGATGCAATATTTCACATGACGATAAAGCTGTCCTCATCAGCAGCAACGGGAATGTTTGTTAGTAGTCATACATTTCTTCCTCGTTTATCGATGTTGTGAGAGAGTGAGCAGTCATTTTTTGTGTCCTTTTTCTTGTCCGCTATCGTACGGGCGGTCAAGGTGCGACTTTCTTTGTGCATGTGGATGTGATTAGCAGGGTCAGCAACTTGGACAGGCTTTCGCAAGGACACACTTTACCAGGTTCGTTTTCTTCATGTTTTTTATTTTTGAATTTTTCCATGAATTGATGAGATCTTTGGTGAATTGATTTTCTTGCTTCATCGAGTATTCACATGTATTGATTGCATTTATGACTTAATTCCAATCGGCGAATTAATCTTACAAGTCTGGGGAGCCTCTCTTTTCGTCGAATTCCTTCACACATTTGCTTGTCTTTGTAGGTCGCCCATCGCTGATTCGGTTATGCGGAGTGTATTTGAATATCGACAATGCTTCTGTGGTTGAACAATCTCATGAATTTGGTGAATCACTTGAAATTTCAAATTGAATGATTTAATGAGGCCATGAGGGTGGGTTCGTGGGTTGGGGTGAAGGTAAAATCTGTAATTGCTCGATTTCGTGCTTACGAGAGGCAGAGGCGAATGCAGAGGCAGAGGCAGAGGCAGAGGCAGAGGCAGATGCAGAGGCAGAGGCGGATGCAGAGGCAGATGCAGAGGCAGAGGAGGGGAGGCTGCTGCTCGGCTGCTGCTCGGCTGGTGTCGGCTCGCGCACGCGTGGGAGGCGGAATGCAGGGCACAGACCCTGTCCGCCTCCCATGATTCCTCGATCGCCAACATCAGACCCCCGACAGCCGCCGGGTATGACGTGCGCTCGGCCCACTAGTCGTCGGGTGCGATTGTGTTAGGAACCAATATCCAAACCACAATCCGCCCGGCTAGTGTTATCTACAGGTACTAAGATGATCAATAACATCATGGTTTATGTAAAGGAGATGTAGCATATGTTAAATGTCTTACATCCTCAACTAATTATGTATAACGAAGTCTACTCGAATTATTTCTTCTTATCAACGACCAAGCAAATATTTTCAAGAATTACTATTGCCCAGACACTCTAAAACGCAATTCAATCCAAAACCAATCTTTCATATCAGCAATCTTGCGATTATAGGTCCCCTCATCTTTCCCTTGCCCCCCCCCCCCCCACACACACACACCGGTCATCCTTCGCTCGACAAAGACTATTACAAGAAATATACTGCTACGCAAGTACCGCATAGTCGATTATATCACAATCGCCTAGTCTGAGTAAATATGACACAATACCCATCGCTTTGTATTTATAACCTAAATATCATTGGAATATACAACATATTAAAGTGATAAGAATGAAGCCATTTAACATGTTGCTACAAATCCTTTACAAAAATGCCATCCATGTGTTCTTGATATTATATACCTGCTGACTCTTCAAGCCGGCCGGACTGGGACAACCAATCCCTGGAGAAAAGCTGCCGTTCTGGCACGGACCGGTGGTAGCGATCTCATCATAGGATATTTTTTACTTACCTTCTTTTTCTTGGCGTTGTAGATTCCCAGCAAGCTGCCCCGGATTCTCTGTGATCTACCAGCCGACTAAGACCCTGGCCCTAGCAGCGACACGCCGCGACGTCTTGCTGCTCTCCATCGGAGTGCCGCTACCAAGCCCAGGTTCGGCATGTCCGCCAGCTGGTTGATCGCAGAGGATCCGTCTGTGATGGCAGCTTGCGTTTGCCCCTCCCCTATGTTGAAAGGTAATGTTTGATTATGAAAAAAATATCAATACCTTAGAATTATAAGTGGTAATTTAGAAAGAAAACAATGAGTTAGTATATCTACATGAATTAAGCAAGTGACTCAAAGGTAAGAGTAAAAGAAAATCTCACCACTAAATTGAACGGAGGTTGCACATCGACTTGAGGTGATAATGAAAAAATACTGAACAATTTATGGAGCACCTTACCTGCTCCTAACTTTCTGAGTAATTTCTTGAAAGGATATTCTCACAATTTTGGAATGGGAGATAATGAGAAGGATCCATTATATTTCAAAATAAAACCATGGTGATAAGGTATGTTATATAAATCATACCTGGCAAGTGCGGGTGGTTTCTAATCAGGCTCCTCATGCAGGGGTGGGCACCAGTATAGATGGTCCGTAAGGTACGATGAAATTCGATGAGTATTTTCGGTTGTGAAAGAAAAAATCATATGTAAAGATAGTGAAAACCATCTTGATGGATAAATATAGAATTGCTCCTGAAGAAAAATAACCAGCATGAGAGTATTTTCAAAACAAAAATAATTTCAAGCTCGGGGGCACTGTGAAGAAAACTATTGCTGTTGGTATACTTCATTGTATCTAGAGGACATAAGACCACCTTATTTGATGAAGTAACAGTTGCTGTCGAAAACAAACAGCACGCAGATACATCCCTTCAGGAAAAATCTTCCAAACACCTAAATCTTTTATTGAGAACGAATATTACTCGAAATAATGTATCTCCCCACTTGCAAGAAAGCTGAATGCGTTTGCTATTAACTGAAGGCTCTTGTGAAGAAGTGGATATCAAGAGTAGATGAAAATATGACCCAATGATAAAACGTCCCACGATTATTAATTATTTAGCATTTTGCTTCGTTCAATATATAGGAATGGGGCTTAAAATACCAAATAATGGCGCCATTATTTCTACAATAAACTTAATTCAAACATTCGAATTATAATTGTGGTCTGTACAAAGTGGCGCCATTTTTCATCGTGAACTCAATTTAAATGTTTAAAATATATTTTTGCTCTATTTCTATGGCGCCATTTACTTGAGATCTTGTAGATCATAGCATGTATGAATCTGGATTATTAAGGGTGGAAAGCAGGATGCTTTTTATAAAATATACATGATATTTTTCAATCGGCTTTTATCCTTTCACTTGTCTCTGAGAAAATTATATTATGTATATGATAATGATAATTGAAACCAATAGCTACTGAATTGTTTTACAAATATTGAAAAATCTCTTATTAACATTATTTTTACCTTAAAATGCAATTCAAATCATTATTTTTTTACTCATAATGAATTCTACAGATAATCTAGTTGTAAAGTCATTAACCTTGATCGGTATCAGTTCGAATACAAGATATAAAATTTTCATCATAGAAAATGCAGACGTTTCACGTGAAAATGCAATAAGAATACCTGAGTGCAAAATATTTTCAGGATGGCATAGTGCGTTTTTGTCGCTCGACTTAGTTTTTTCACAAAATCCAAAGAAAGCTAATCTAAAAATCTTAATATGAAATTGCAGAAAATTAACTCATAAGTAAATATTTGAATCATATCAACACTGAAAAAAAACATCTTTCTGACCTCTTTCATGGTTCTCTTTATGTGTTCATGTATTCTGAATATTAATTAAAGTTTTGAATTCGAAAATAGTGTTAAAAATACTCTTTTGTAATAATTAGATTAGTTTAGAAAATCCTGCATAATAATTAAAAATTGCATATAAGTGCCGAAATACAACCATAAAACGATTTTTCTCATATAATTTCGGAATGAATTAAACAAATCTGACATACAATGGCATAAAATATTTAGGGAAAATGAGTTTCCAATATGATTATAAAAGAACATATGACTGCTATTATCC
>JAIYDG010000471.1 GCA_027487625.1 Bacteroidota bacterium | reverse complement strand
TACCACTTGCCATCGGGGCCAGTCACTACGGAATGCAGCGAGTGGTCGTGGTCTTTGCCGCCAAAACCGGTGAGCAGGATTTCTTTTTTGTCCGGCTTATCGTCGCCGTCTTCATCGGTGTAAACAATCAGATTGGGAGCGCAGGATACCAGGATGTATTTGCCCATCACCGCAATGCCGAGGGGTGAAACCAGGTCGGGGTCTTCCACAAATACTTTGGACTGATCGGCTTTGCCATCCTGATCGGTATCTTCCAGGATCATCACCCTGTCTCCCTTTTGGTGGTGGCGGAAACGGGTGGAATCGTTGTTGAAGTTGCGGTAATTGACCGCCTCAGTGACCCAAATTCGGCCTTTGAGGTCCACGTCCATGTTGGTAGGGTTGTAGAATAAGGGGCTTTCGGCCCAGAGGGTCACTTCCAGGTCGTCGGGGAGGTAAAGTTTAAGGGGGGCGATTTGGGGGCGAGGTACAAGCAGTGCCAAGCTGAAGATTAGAGGAAAAAGGAGAAAGAATATGCGATTCATGATACAGATGAGTGGTGATTAATGAATGTCGAATTTGGATTGGAAAGCAAGAAAGCTAAGATATGAAAATTAGTCATTCTTTCAATGCATCCAGTGAACGTAATTGTGCATTAATGATTTGTGATTCAATTAAGGTGACGAAGTCACGCGGGGGAAGATTTTTATTGAGTAAGTATGGCATGAGCACTTTAAAATCTTCGTCAATTTGGTTCAAGGAGTAAATACTATCGAGATAGTTACCAGGATTGAGACCTTGCTCATTACTCAGCGGTAGTTTTTTTAGTTCATTCCGTCCTTCAACAATGATTTGGTGAGCTAGATTTCGAGCCACTTCTGTTTTTTCTAGAAGGAGACTATCTGAACTGGCTTGGGTACGCATATCTAGATTGATGAGCAACCCTTCCAACGCGAGTTTGGTGGAGATGTGCTTACTATACCAGCTCATGAGCGAGCGCCACTGAGCTTCATTCAATACATAGGGTGACATGCGTTCAACTCTTGGATTTAGGTGTAACCATCCCGCACTGATTATAATCCCTAGTACGAAGGCAATTAGTAGCCAAAGGATTTTCTTTTGCCAGACTCTTTTGCTAGCATAATTTTGAGACTGGTCGAGGCTCTGCTGTAATACTGAGAGGGAAATTTCTGCTTTGGCAATCTGCTCTCGCAATTGATGGTTTTCTAATTTTAGTTGCAGGCGGTTGATAACACGTTTATACGTATCGGGACTATTATCCATGTTGACGCCGGGGCTGAGAATGCGGCTGAATTGGCTTTCACTGTAACCAAGGTCCTCGGCAACTTGTTTTCGGCTAGCATGTACGAACTCTGTCTCACTATTTGATTTAATTGGGCCATATGCTTCTTCTAACAGTATGAGAAGTCTTTCACGGGTGTATTCCATAGGTTAAGAAAAGATTGAGCAAGGATTGAGCAAGGATTGAGCACCTCATTTAGTTCGAATTTTTAAATTTACGACAAATTCAAGACTTCAAAAAACTCGATTATATTTTTCTAAGTTTTGTAGGCTTAAGGACATTCAATTTCATATATGTAACATTAAATTTAACTAGCTCAAATGAAAAACTTTAATTTTTATTTGCTTCGCATGAAAGCCTCTATTCTGCTATTAATGGCGTTGAATATCCCCCTATTTTTGTACGCCCAATCAGATCCTTTTCCAGCCTTGTATCACAATCTGGATGTCATTGAAACCTTCAGCTTCGCCGCGCCAATGGCTCTGTCTCCATTTTGGACACTCTTTATTACTGCCTTGGTTTCCACGCTTGGAATAGAGAACTCTCAGTTCGCATCAAACCCAATGCTAAATAACAACATGGTTTTGGCTTTGTCATTTATAATGGTGTTGGTTACTACCCTGCCAAGTATGACCAAAGTATCTAAACCAATTGCGTTGGCAGCAAAATTTTTGGAAGATCAAGCAAGCTACTTCATTTTTGTTTTACTGATGTTGGCTCAAAATATGGCTCAACCTGAAAACCCAATGCAGCAGGGCTTGATCACTTTCGGTATTTTAGACATACCTTTTTCAACACTGCTGTTGATTGGCCTGGTTGCACCCTATTTTATTGTGGTTATGACGGTAAGATATTTCCTCGAAATTCTTATTTTTCTTTCGCCACTTCCACTGCTTGATGGATTATTCGAACTTGCTCAAAAGGGTTTTGCCCTATTTTTAATTTTCCTCTTCTTTATTTTTCCTTGGCTTGGATTTGCGTTCAGTATTCTGATTTTTTTTATTTCTTTCCTGTTTTTTAAGCGCGCACTCAAGGCTACTAATTTCTTTGAATACATCTATGTACAACCTATACTCTTCCGAATCTTTCGAAAGAAGCAATCACTCAGCGGCGATTACACACCTACAAAAATCAAAAAACTTTTCAGTGATGATGCTTTATCCATCCGCTGCCTGACAGCAAAGCAAATTGGCAGGATTCCCTCCAAGAATAAGGTCTGGCTAGTCAAAAATGGCGAAAAATTATTTGTATGTAGGTTAAGATTTTTAAGACCACTTACAACTGTTCAAATTTATTCAGCACAAGCAGGACCAGCTCAAATAGGACAAGACCTATCCTATCTAATCATCCAAGATGATCAAGCGACCTTCAAATTACTTTTGAATAATACCTATTTTGAACACATGGACGATATTTGTAAAGCTCTTGATCTAGAAAATATTGGAAAACTTGGCTTAGCTCGCAAAAAAGAGGAGTTGAGCCAGCGTGGAAAACAAGGTCTCCAAAAACTCACGGCTTTTTGGAGTTCTGGGCAGATTAGAGCTAGTCGAGACGCTATTTTGAAAGACTAACCATTGATCACTCAAATAATGAAGATGAAACAACTTCTATTTTTCTACTCCTTGGTTTCTTTTGTCGCAATTCAGAACCTCAAGGCTCAATGTAGTTCGATTTTCTTTTACCGCTTTGATGGATTTTGTAGCCAGCCAATTTACCTATACCAAGATGGCAAACAGCTACTTACCCTTCAACCAGGAGAGCGCTTTAAAGCTGAGGTTTGTGCAAGTGGCAACTACAATTTTCAAGTAAAACTCAATAATGAGTCTATTATCCAGGCAAAAACAGTACTTGCAGTGGATGAAGGAAAAAATTATTTCATTAAAATTGGCTGTGTTGCGGGGGTAGACGTCCCGACCATCAAAATTATGGACACGGCTGAGGGCGAATTAGATGTTGCCAAAGATAAACGTTTTGTAAGTGCGCCTCGCCAAATTAATCTCAGCCCCGCCTCAAGTAGTGGAACTAAGGCTGGGGCTAAGTCTACGAATAATAATTCCAAGGGGCAAACAAGTACAACTGCACTTCCAGGTACTTTCAAGGCCGTTCAAGTGGTGAATAATTTTAAATTTGAGCTAGTTGATATTATTCGAGCAGGCTCTACAGCTCAGTTGAATTTCAAAATTACCAATTTAGCTCCTGATGATCGGATGCTCTTTCTAAATCGCTCATACATGCATTTTTATGACGATATGGGGGCGATCGTTTATCCAGATCAGTTGTGTCTTGTAGATAATTGTCACAATACTTATTACACTTCGTGCCAAGGCAACAGGGATTGTATTTTAAACCAAGGATGGAGGCACGAAATAGAAAATTCAATGCCTTCAGGCATTCCACTCAATGCTTCTTTAACTTTCCAAAAATTAAATAAAAGAGCAACCAAATTAGTACGGGGTGCAGTCTGGTTTGGTTGTTGCGGCAGTTCCGTGAATAGAACAGTGCTAATGAATGAAGTCCCCTACAGTGAAATCGTTTTCCCTTCTGTAATTGATCCTAATAATGCCCAAAACCGGATTATTGCTTCTCTGGGAGTTGAACTCAAGAGCTGTGAGCCAATTGGTACTGGACTGCGCTTGAATTATACCCTAAGAAACCTAGGAGACGTTCCTTTCGATGTGGTTTTTCAACAAGGTAATGCTTTTGACGACCAGGGCAATCAGTATACCATCAGTGGTTTCGCATACGCAAGTGAAGCAAGACGGCCGCTGAACGCTTATGACAACTACGCTAGTCAAACCAGAAATTTGCAATCTAGTGCCGCTCTGGAGTTACAGCTCTTTATTGACAACGCGAAACAAAACATCCAATCACTGAGGCGAATTGATTTGTATTTCAACGGTTATGATCTCTCTTGGGATAATGCTCTACTCCAGCGAAGCAAAACGGGTTTGACTAACAACAATTCCTACTTGAGCTATCCAGAATTGCAATCCAAACTAGGCAAAAAGGAAAATGTTGTAGGCAAAAAGGTAATTCTGGAAAACATTTATTTTAATAGTGGGAGTGATCAAATACTAAGTCAGTCCTACCCCCAATTGAATCAATTGAGTGAATTACTATTGGCTAATCCGACGGTTAAAGTAGAGATTTCAGGCCATACGGACTCCGTAGGCGAAGATATTTCTAACATGCTACTTTCTCAAAAAAGAGCCGATGGAATAAAATATTTCCTGATCTCGAAGTCAATCAACCCGATACGAATCATCAGTATCGGTAAGGGGGAAACAGAGTTCATTTATTCTAACGAATCAGAATCGGAGCGTTCCAAAAATCGGAGAGTTGAAATAAAAATTGTCGAATAGTATAAGTGATTTGAAAACAAAAAATTGAGGTCTCACCCTTTGTGCACAAGCATTTAACAAAAAAGTGTTTGGTTATAAAGGGTGATACCTTAATTTTTTATTTACTAGAATAGCTTCTGCAAATACGCCAAATTGTGCCGATAAGCCGTCACCACATCCTCTGCATCCGGTTTGGCCCATTCGATTTGCATCCAGTTGTCGCCCCGGTAGCCAATTTCGCGCAGGGCGGTGGCTACCC
>JAIYDG010000540.1 GCA_027487625.1 Bacteroidota bacterium | reverse complement strand
CGGTGAAATTAATCAGGCCAATACTTATTTAGGAAGAAAATACTGTTTAACTGCAAAAGTTATTTTAGGTAAACAATTGGGTAGAACAATTGGGTTTCCTACCGCGAATCTAAATGTCTTTAACGAACATAAACTCATTCCCGCAGATGGAGTGTATGTTGTTGAAGTGGAATTAGATGGAAAAATTTATGGTGGAATGATGAATATTGGCAATAATCCAACTATTCAGGGGAAAGGTAGAAGCTTGGAAGTCCACATCTTTAATTTTAGTGAAGATATTTATAATCAAACCATACGCGTGTCGTTTGTTGATAAACTCCGCAACGAAATTCGCTTTTCAGGAATTGAAACACTAAAAACTCAACTCTTTCAAGATAAATTGCGGGCATTGGAAATTTTATCAAACCAAACTCAGCGTTATCATCAATGAATTTAAAGTATAGTTTATTTCTTTCTTTTTTTCTTTTAATAGGGATTTTTTCACAAGCTCAGGTTCAATTAGAATTAGAGCCTGATACCACAATTGTTGTTGAATTTGAAGAAGATGAAGAAGAAGCAGATGAATATGATTCTGTTATTGTAAGTCCTTCTGAAAAATATTGGGATTTTATTCGTCCAAGAAACTTTTTATTTGATACTGCATTTGCTCCAGCTCACCAATTTTACCAAAGCTGGGATACTGTTACTATCAATCCTTATAAGGTAGATTTAAAAAACATGCATGATACCATTCATTTGGTATTGGGAAATGTTGCAGATTGTGCTTTTCATCCGCCTGCAATTGGGGATATTACTTCAAATTTTGGTTTTAGAAGATGGGGTAGGAGACTCAAATTTCATTTTGGTACAGATATTCGAATGGAAGTTGGTGACCCTGTTTATGCAGCATTTGAAGGCGTTGTACGTATTGCAAAAAGGAGCGCTGATTATGGTTATGTGGTTTTAATTAGGCATAACAACGGACTCGAAACTTTATATGCACATTTTTCTCAGTTATTGGCTTATCCTGGACAACCAGTTAAAGGTGGGGATATCATTGGATTGGCTGGAAGTACTGGTAGATCTACTGGTCCACATTTGCATTTTGAGGTTAGGTTTTTAGGTGAAAAAATCAATCCTGCTCAAATCATCCATTTCCCAAGTGGATCATTATTAAATGATACTTTTAAAGTTGATAAAGGTTGTTTCAAACATTTGTACGAATACCAATCAGCGAAGCTAAAAGCCAAAACGCCTAAGTATATCAAAGCAAAGAAAAATGATACGCTCATTAAAATTGCGAACCGTTATGGAGTAAGTGCAAAAAGACTTTCTAAACTGAATAAAATTTCAGTAAAAACTAAGATTAAATCGGGAAGAAGAATACGATTGAGGTAATTTAACTTTCTAAAAAATTAAGGACAGCATCATAAACTTTTTCTGGTTGTTCTGCATGCAACCAATGACCTGCGTTTTCAATAGTTTCTAGTTTAAAATAGGGAAACAATTCAGCTATTTTTGGGATATCAGTTTCTTTTATGTAAAGTGAATTGGAGCCTTTTAAAAACAATACTGGATTCTCAAAACTTCTGTTGCCTTCAATCTCTTTTGTTACTTCTTCATAATCCCTATAAAGCACCCTTAAATTCATTTTCCATTTGTATTCTCCATTTTCTGTTCTATCGAGATTTTTTAATACAAATTGCCTCACTCCAAAATCGGGGAGATAAGGAATCATGGCTTCTTCAGCTTGTTTTCTTGTTTCAATTTTAGTTAAATCAACAGCATGTAAAGCAGCAAATACATCATTATGTCCTGCTTTGTATTTTCTTGGAGCGATATCGGCAACAATAATTTTGTTTGTTAAATCTGGATTTTGAAGTGCAAATTCCATCACTACTTTTCCACCCATTGAATGACCCAATAAGTTAACATTTTTTAAGTTGTGATATTGAATAAATTCCTTCAAATCATCAACCATTAATTGCAAGCTATGTGTTTCTGAATGAAATGATTTTCCATGGTTTCTTTGGTCGATAGCAAATGTTCTAAAATAAGCTCCGAATTTAGTAGCAAGCGTATGCCAATTGTCGAGCGAGCCTAAGAATCCATGTAAAATAATAAGTGGTTCTCCACTGCCGTATTCTTTAAAATTTAATAACATTTGTTTTTTAATAAAGCTGCTAAATTACAACCAAGATTTATTTTAATCGAAAAGAAATGAAGCTGTTTTTTGTTTTACATGTGCTCTACAAAATTGTTTCCAAAAAGTTTTATTAATAATGATTTTTATATCAAAAATTATTCAAAAAATGCAAATGCGACAATTTTTTTCATTAAATGCTTGTTTATGAAATAAAAACTATAAATTGGTATCTATAAACAATGTGCATATGAAAAAAATCTTACTAATTATTTCTTTATTTGTAATGGTATTTGGGCTTAACAAAGCGTGGTCTCAAGTATCTGTTATCTCAACGGGAGGTTCATCAAGTTCTGCAACTTATGGAACCTTAGGAGCTGCGATTACAGCTGTTAATATTGGTGTTCATGCTGGTACTATTGAAATTGCAATTCATTCAAACACCATTGAAACTGCCTCAGTTTCTTTAGATTCATCAGGTTCTGTTGGTGGAGCAATTTATTCATCAATTTTAATTAAACCTGCCGATTCATCAACTGTGAATAAAGTTGTATCAACATCTGCTGCGGGTGTTGTTTTATTGAATTTACAAGGTGCGGATAATGTGACTATAGATGGTCGTCCAATGGGATTGGGAACAAATAGGT
>JAIYDG010000038.1 GCA_027487625.1 Bacteroidota bacterium | reverse complement strand
TTTTAATATATACGCCATCTTCATTGCTCATCCTCTCATTGCCAGTATGACCTTGTGTAAAAGTATACTTTGTATATAGCATTGAATCATGATCATTCCTCCTCCTCATCGTTGATTTGATGACTGTTTTCATACACATCATATTTCGTCATATACACCTGATTTTCAATTTGATTTCATTTTTGGACGTGATATTCTATTTTAAATGATCCCCATCTTCATTTGATTTATTTTTTCGAGTTTATTTTTCGTTTATTTTGCATGCCATAACTTTCAAAATACTGGATATTCTCAATCTATATAGATTTCATCATCATTACATTCCATTACCCACAAACTTGTCGCATCTCAGTTTTCAATTGCTATACAAAATAAAATGGTTTTTTTATATCATGACATTTACAACTCGATAGACATTTGAACCCCCCCCCCCTCCATTTCATTTTCATTTACCCTCGTCCTTGAATCATTACCAGCATCCCTCTGTGTTTTTCATGATATTAACATGATTATCATCCACTTTAACAGGATACTTCGAAGCACTGCACCAAGGATTTGACACCATGTCCGTGTGTGCAAATACACTTAAATGTTTTCATTTCGACTCAATCTACACTTACACTGGCCTCACTGGCAGTGATTATATGATTATTACACAGTGATTTAATTGCTTTTTTTTGTAAAATATTGTTTGTAGTCAAATTGAAACGTTGTATCCAGTGTATTTATTATTCGTCTCACACAACACTCACTGTCCCTCTCTTTGTGACTATACCCCTCCTATTATCTGAATATCCTCTGATAGTGAATATCCAATATTTATTGTTCTAATCTGTTACAAAGGGTTATAAGTTGTCCTTGATAGCTAATATCAAAGCTGTATTGTTTTTCAGAATAAAAATATCCTACACATCGGTACCCTTTCCATTCCACAATATAAGCTGTGGTTTTATTCAAATACCTCACCCTCCATGCATATATGATATTGAATCAAGATTATATATGTAAAAGTGATTATGAGAACACAAAGTATAGTGATGCACTATATTTGCTTCTCATATGATAATGTCCTGATTGTATAGAAGGACTTGAAAGGGTTTTTCAAAGATGAGTGATAATTTGGCTGCTACCAATGGCAAGGTTAATATAGAAAAATAGATATCCATATCTTGAAATTCAAATAAATCGGATTTTTTGTATGTATATATCTATATATACTTTCATTAAAGAGAGAGTATATCCATCAAAACGAACGTGAATACAATTCCTATATACATTAGTAAACAAAACAATCGAGCTGTTTATGCACATTTGCAGTATGTCAAGATAAAAGCTTTCGATTATGTAGAAATATGATAATACACTGGAAAAAATTAAAATTTGAAAAAAGAGAAAGAGAACTATTCCATTTTTTCTTCAGTATCTCTATTATCTCTTTTTAAGCTTTCATTAGACAAAATACACTCTTTTATCGATTACAAAGACTCTATATGATATTTTTTTTCTCATCTTTGCTATGCACTCTTTTTTCGATTTATTTTAGAAGAGAAATGTGAAATTTGCAGCCTTGCTTGAGCAAACAAGCCAAGAAGACATTGAGAGGATGGAGATGGTTCAGTTTGAGTATTCAAAGAATACTATTAGGAAACACAAATGGGTAAAGGATATGTATCAGCTGTTTTGTGATAAAATCTCCCGCATTCCATATCCTCTTGATGTCAATATTGCATGCAAATTCATCACCTTTTGCAATGATAAGAAAAAATATTCATCTGGCAGTATTAACAACATCATTATTCCTGCTTTGAGAGCTTTGCATAGGGAATTCACAGGGACTCCATTAACAAGAAAAGAAAATCAAGTTTTATTAGATTCATCCAGAGCCGTGAACAGAGTTGCGGCAAAAACTTCCACTAGTGAGGGTAAAGCTCCAGCCATTCTTGTTGATGTGATGTTTATTATTCAAAACATACCTCAAGGACTAACAACCAGAGATGAGGAAGCCTCTCTGTATCTTTTTGGTTTGTATACAGGTTCAAGAAGCGTCACAGTTGCCGAAATCACCATCAAAGACATCCGTATCAGCAACAATCAGCGAATTACAAGGTCTCAAACTCAAGGTAAGTTTTTTTATTGTTTTTTAACATGATTTTATTCAATTCTAACTTTATTATTTGTGTAGCACCCCCTGAAATCATTCGATACAGAGATGGTAAGTGATTATCACATACTTTTTATATGCTTTTCCTTCTAATTCAGATTAATTTTATAGGCAGGATGGAGGTTCGAGTGACTCCTCTTCGCCATGTGCAGATTCAAATGGATTTACGACTACAAAAAGGTATGACATACTCCAATCATTGTGTTTCATTAGATGGAAGAATCGATAATGAGTCCCCCAAAAACTTTATTTATTATTTCAATCGACATTTAAAAAATAAGTTTGGGATTACATTATCTACATTCAATCTATTGAAAAAAGAAGGTTTGTTGAAATCCATCGAGAATGAAAAGATTTGGAATTTGAATAACCATTCTATGAGATCACGATTTCAACAAAGAGCATACGAGGCTGGATATCCGAAAAAGCTTTTTGGGATCCACAGCCTTCGATCAGGATTTCTTTGCAGCAGCCTACTTCAAGGTAAGTTAAGACCAGGTAATTCTGATAATGTGATGGAACCCACTGCCATTGTTGGACATTGGAAGCCTTATTCCAAGTCTCAGTGTAAGTACATTAAAAGATCTTTACGAGGGTCCATTGTGGCGAATCGTCTTGTTGATCCCAATCCCAGTTATGATGACCATTCGATGTTTTCTGATGAAGATTTGTCTTCTTTACCATTGATTAAAGATTGTTTGAAAGTTCCTGGCATTTTTCATGGCATTGAGCTTTCTAATAAACGTGTTGATTTATCTCGTAATATGGATGACTTTTATAATCGTTTAAAGAGACAATTATATAACCCTTCCAAAACAAAGAAACAAAATCTTAAAACATATGAAAGGAAGCATACTAAAGTTTTATTAGAAATATACAATAAAATCCCTGATCTTGCTAACACTTTTGAACAAGCCTTTCAGGAAAAGTATCCGGAGCATCTTTCAACAAAGGATAAGTGCACAGCGGTAAAGTTGTGTCAGATTAAACAATATATTAAAGATGGAATGAGTAATGATATTAACTTTGCAGATCATATTTTTTCCCTTACTAACATTGTACAGGTAAAGAAAATTGATAGAGAGGTTGTTGTGGTAGATTTCCAAGGGAATCTTGTTCCGGATCACTGCTATCCGAGATCTGAGCATACAACATGCCGTGACCGTACCCCTTGGAGTGAGGAAGAGGAAAGAATCTTACTTGCTGCAGTAGCAAGGAAGAACAAATGGAAAGCAATTTCCAACCTTCTGCGGGATGCTGGGTATGTACGTACTAACGTTGATTGCAAGGATAAATATAGAAACATTTTGGACTTGCGCAAGAGGAACGCGGAAAGCTCGCAGGTACTTTCCGCCCTCAATTTCCTTCTCACGTCGCATCTTTTTCTCTTTTTGGGACTGAGATTCCCTACTTTGGATTGTTCTCTGTTTTCTTTTCCTTTTTTTCCTTTTTTTTTTTCCTTTTTTTTTTGTTTAATGCAAATATTTTCTTAAGGGTTTCAAAAAGTTTTCTTGTTTGAATTTTTTTTCCTTCTCCTATAGACAAGGGATCTGGAAACACAGGGTTGTAGTGGGGTTAGGGACAATTTATCGGAGGATACCGATTAGCGATTTCATACTCATTCGCAATTGCATTCACAATTGCATTCACAATCGCATTCACAATTGCATTCACAATCGCATTCACAATCGCATTCACAATCGCATTCACAGTCACATTCACAGTCACATTCACAATCGCATTCACAATCGCATTCACAGTCACATTTACAATCGCATTCACAATCGCATTCACAGTCGCATTCACAGTCACATTCACAATTGCATTCACGGTTGCATTCACAATCGCATTCACAGTCGCATTCACAATCGCATTCACAACTACCTTGAACCTAACCTTTACACTTGCATTCACCGTTGAAATCACGCTTGGACTCTCTCTTACATTCACCTTTTTCACTCATACTTGGATACGCAGCCTCTATCATTATCCTATTCTCAAGTATCTTCACAACCATCATTCCAATCTCACTTACTTTCACGTTTGGATTCACTCTTTGATTTCTGCTTACTTTCACGCTTGCATTCACTCCTTTCCTTCACACTTGGATACGCAACCTCCATCATCACCCTCCTTATCACCATTGGAATTTACTGTTGCATTCACAATTGAATTCACGCTTACTTTCTTGCTGGATTTGCATTTACTCTCACAATTGGATTTGCCTTTGGATTCATTATCCTATTCACATTTGCATCCATTTTTCATTTCCACAGACACTTTGTGTCGTTCTTGCACGTCTCCTTGAATTTTCTGTTCTGATTCGTACTCGTGTTGATATCTAGGATTCCTTCATCGACATATATTGTTGCATCACGTTTGAGTTTACAATCATTATTCTATTCATTTTCTGTTGCATCAATTTCCCTTCTTTATCTTTTTCTCTTACTCTCTCTTTTCATCGTTATATTCCTCTCATATTCGTGTTTTGTAGTTGCATTGTTATTTCCATTCAGATTTGCACTGCATTTACAGTTTGGACAAGCAATTGGATTTTACATTCCTCACTTGTTTGTCCTTTACACTTACGCTTACGCACGAGTATCTTATTGGATTTTACATTTTTACAGAACTATCCAGCAACTCCGACTTTGTTTACTTGTTGGATCAAGTTTACTTCACTCAGATCAACGCGTCACTTTCAACACAAGGACTTCAAACTGATATCATATTACAACCTACGTTTGAATTGATTTCTCTACAAGACATTATTGAATGCTTATTTTGCTTTGTGAATGATCAGAACCACAATACTTTTCAAGAATGCAAGACCATTATATAAAAGATCAAGTTTTACCATCCATTTGAATTGTCTCGAGTCTTTTTTTTTGTATATATATTGTATGTTCATACATGATTTCGAGAGAAATCATTTGCTTTTCTCCTCATTTCCTTGATATCACAGTGTTTGTCATCACTTTTGTATTGTTTTAGGATTCTTTTGTTATCCCTCCATTTCTCTTTCAGATTTCTTGTCTCTGTACCCATTTTGGTTTCTCTTATTTTCGTTTTATTTATTTTAATAGGCCTTATAATACCTTTTTGCACTCGGTGATCATCTGTACGATGGTCGTTTGTGTTGGTTGTGTGATAAATCCTCTTTCTATTCATTCGCTTTCATTGTCATATGTTTATCTTGTATTGAAAGAATGTTGAACAAAAACTTACTTTCATGTGACTCTTTCTTTCTTTATTTTTTCCCTTTCATATTTCCAGGATATGGAGACATGTTTTTGTTATATTTATACTTTTAGTTTCCTGTTACCGATGTTGACTTATATCACAATGTACATTTGCTGTACTTGATCTTGTTCATTTGTCGATATTCATACTTGTGAATAAGCATAGGGCGTAGCAACCCAAACCCTGACGATCCTCGCTGCTCTTTTTCTTTTTTCTTTTCTTTCTATTTTCTTTGGTTTCCTCTCCTTACGAGATTTTTCTTTTTCTTTTCTTTCCCTTTTCTTTTCTTTCCCTTTTCTTTGATTTCCCTACCCTGACGGTACTAATTGTTGTTTATTCTATCTTCTTCTCTATTCTTTGCTTTGTTCTCCTCAGAATGGTATTATTATTATTTTCTTGTACTTTCACTTTCTGATTGTTCTCTCATTATATACAAGACTGTACGTTTCTTTTCCATCCCCTTTTTCTTTTGATGTCATCCTCTTTCTCGTTGTCGACTTTTCAGTGTCTACCGATTTTGACCCTGATTCTTGTTTCCTGGTTATTCTTGTTTTGTTTGTTTTCAAATTTGTATGAATGTCATGATCATATTACCCTTGGAGTCCTTTTCCCTGGCATAGTCCTACTTTTCCTTTGTTTTTCCTTTTCACTACGTTGATCTCCATCTCCATCTCCATCATTTTCCTTTTTCTA
>JAIYDG010000131.1 GCA_027487625.1 Bacteroidota bacterium | reverse complement strand
GTAGGTAACAACGCCCAAGTTGCTGCTACTAAAATTAAAAGGGTCTTTTTCATATTTATGTTTTATATGTTTAAATAATGGAATCGCAAATATGTAGATATTTTTCATATAATTCTGATAAATAGCTGCTTTTATGCCAAATTTTACGCTGATTTGATACTCAAACATGATAATATGTTCATATATTCAGTCAATTTGTCTTTTTTAGATAAATTGTTAATAATTGGATTGGCATTTGCCATAACTTTACAATCAATTATTTATTATGTCAAACCAAATCGAACATGTAGAATGCCTGATTGTAGGAAGTGGTCCTGCTGGGTATACAGCAGCCATTTATGCTGCAAGAGCTGATATGAAACCTGTTATGTACGCTGGTATGCAACCCGGTGGACAATTAACCATAACCACAGATGTAGAAAATTACCCAGGATATCCAGAAGGAATTATGGGTCCAGAAATGATGGAGCTTTTTCGTAAACAAGCTGAAAGATTTGGTACTGATATCAGATATGGTATGATTACTAAAACCGATTTTACAGGGAAACCTCCTTATAAATTAGAAGTTGATGAAAACCACGAAATTTTAGCGGAAACTGTCATTATTGCTACCGGCGCTAGTGCTAAATGGCTTGGAATTCCTTCAGAAGAGAAATTAAATGGTAGAGGAGTTTCTGCTTGTGCTGTTTGTGATGGATTTTTCTTCCGTGGAAAAGATGTAGCAATTGTAGGTGCTGGAGATACTGCTTGTGAAGAAGCTAGTTACTTATCAAAAATCTGTAATAAAGTGTATATGCTTGTTAGAAAATCTGAATTCAGAGCTTCAAAAGCTATGCAACATCGCGTTTTAAACACACCAAATATTGAAGTTTTATTCAATACAGAAACCGATGAGATTTTAGGTGAAGAGAAAGTAAATGGAATGAGAATTAAAAACAATCAAACAAACGAAACCAAAGAAATTGAAATTCAAGGTTTCTTCGTTGCTATTGGTCATCAACCAAATACGGATATCTTTAAACCTTTTATCGATATGGATGAAACTGGTTATATTCAAACAATTCCAGGTACAAGTAAAACAAATATTGAAGCTGTTTTTGCATGTGGTGATGCACAAGATAAAGTTTACCGTCAAGCTGTTACTGCCGCAGGAAGTGGTTGTATGGCTGCATTAGACGCCGAAAGATACTTAGCTGCCAAAGGAGATATTTAATTATGAAATGGAATACTTTAAATCGGTCTGAACAATTGGCCGATATTGATAAAGTTTCTTTCGAACATCCTGTACTGTTATTCAAACACAGTACAAGATGTTCTATTAGTAGCAGTGCCCTTGCCAGAATTGAAAGGCATTGGCAAGATTCTGACAATGCTATTATTGAACCTTATTACCTGGATTTATTAAGTCACAGACCCATTTCTAATGAAATCGCACATCATTATGGAATTGAACATCAATCACCACAAGTATTGATTATAAAAAACGGTAAATGTGTTTACAATGCTTCTCATTTAGAGATTCATTATGATGTTGTCATGAAATCAGCTGCTATTCCAGCTTAGGTTCTGCCAATATCACATCTTCTCTATCTACTCTTACTTGTCCGGGTAATGCTCCTTTGGGTTTCCGAACAAACTTTTTTTCTGTAACCATAACAGCTACAAGTCCACTCGATTTTGATTTGGAAAAATAAGCTGCCAACTCCGCTGCTCGTTGAATAACGTGCTCCGGAGTTTTTCTTTTTTGTTGATTCTTAATAATTACATGACTTCCACTAACACCTTTTGCATGTAACCACAAATCATCTTTTTTGGCGAATTTTAAGGTTAAAACATCATTGTTCTCAGAGTTTCTTCCAACATAAATTCTAAATCCATCACATTCAAATTCCTTGAAACCGGAAGCGTTTTTCTGTTCAAATTCAATTTTATCTTTTTGCTTTAAAGCTTTTTTAGTTTCTGCTAATTGGACTTCTACTAGCCTTGGCTTTAACAATTTTAACTTTTCTTCAGCTTGAACAATCATTTTATATGCTTGTTCAATTTCTAATTTTCGGTTTTTAGCTTTTCGGTAATATTGAGCAGCATTATCCTGTGGACTTAACTCCTTTTTTAATTTTATGCTGATATTTTCATTCCTGTAAAAATCGAACAACTCTGTTTTTTCATCGCCTTTATTTATCATATGTAAATTGGCCATAATAATATGTCCAATCTCCTCCGGATTGATTGCATTCTCTAAATAATGAAGACGGGTTTTGTTGTTGTATAAAACTTGTTCCTGTCTTTTTATTTGATCGGATAATGATTTAAGTAATGACTCCTTTTCCTTTAAAAAATGATATTGCTGAATATATCGTTGTGAGAAAAAAGTATAAGCATCTAAAATATCATAAGAAAAATAGACTTGCTCCTCCTCTATTTGTTTATCAATTTGGAACTCATATTGCTGGTTCTTTTTATAAACGAAGTATGATAATTTATTTTTCGATTCTTCTATTTCTAAACTTAATTTTTCAGAAGCAAGCCTGTCAAGTTGATTTAATTGAACTTGAAAATCATTAATGATAGAACTTCTATAGGATTCTTTTGCAATGTTGTTTTCGAATAAAATAACATTACTCAAAGGTCCATAACACTTGAATAATAGAATCAAATTTTGCTCAAACTCAAGTAAAAATGAACGATCGTTTTTACTTTGGAAAATACCTTTAATTCTTTTGTATTTAATTGATTCGAATAAAGGTTGTACACCAGAACTTCTGCTTAATTCATAATCAAAAAACTGAAATAATCCTTGTCTGCAAGATGTATTTAAACTTAATGAAAAGTAGTTTTCATCTAATTTAAATACTAAACTCAATTCATCTTCTTTATACCTATATGCATCAGATAAAACAGCATTTTCTAATATTGATGAAAGCGCAAAACTTATCCTTTCAATACAAATATAATGTTGGTGAAAAGATGCAATCATTATGATTTAAAATCTAATTGCAAACCGTCATAAGCCAGATGAATATGGCTTGGTAATTCTTTTTCAACTTCATCATGCAAACCCAATTGATGACTGATATGAGTTAAAAAAGCTTCTTGTGGTTTTAATTCATTTATTAATTCAACTGCTTCATCAAGAGTAAAATGAGAAATATGTTTTTCTTTACGTAATGCATTTAAAACAAGATATTTACATCCCTTAATTTTCTCTTTTTCTACTTCACTAATTGCATTCGCATCAGTTATATAAACAAACTCTCCAAATCGAAAACCTAATACCGGTAATTTATGATGTAAAACCCTAATTGGTTGAATTTTATTTCCAAACAACTCAAAACTTTCAGTACCAATTCTGTGAATATTCATTTCTGGAACGCCCGGATATTTTGGCTCAGTAAATGCATAATGAAATTCAGAGCGAATTGAATTTTCAACCCATTCTTCACAATAAACATCAATTGCCTTTTTCATGAAGAAATTAAATCCTCTGATATCATCTAATCCAGCTAAATGGTCTCTATGTGCATGAGTAAACAAAATTGCATCAAGATGACGTATGCCAGAAACCAACATTTGCTCCCTAAAATCAGGTCCGGTATCTACTACTATATTTCTGTCTTCTGTTTGAATTAATATACTCGACCTTAATCTTTTATCACATTTATTTATAGAGGAACATACCAAACAATCGCATGCTATTATTGGCACTCCTTGCGAGGTTCCTGTTCCTAAAAATGTTACTTTCATGATAGGCACAAATTATAGAATATCTCTGTAATTTTCAGCATAAAAATCGAATCGATTTAGAAAAATAACTCTTAACTTATTTTAACATAAGTAGATTTACCTTGAAGTTTCTTTTCTTTTTCCCATTCAATAGATAAAAACATATACGACCAAGATAAATAGATAATATATCCTGTTGGTAATTGACCCAATACCTGATTTCCATAACTGGCAGCTGCAATACCAAAATACCCGCATGTGAGTGCTATAATTTTCTGTCGTAGTTTGGGGTCTGTTAGCCGGAAACAATTGATAATCCCATAGCCAAGAATTACAACCAATGAAATGATATGAAGCCACAATCCTATGACTCCTGTTTCAACCCAAACTTTTACATACCAGCTATCTAATGCTGTTTCTGCTAAAAATGATCCCGGCGTAAACCTTTGTCCCCAGCTTCCTCCTGAACCAATTCCACCACCTAAAGGACGTGATGCTAAATAAGCTCTCAGTTTCTTCTGATTATCAAGTCTAACCTGTAATGATGCATCATTTGGGTCTAATGCAGTTCTCATCCTATGAATCTGGTAATTTCCATCTCCAATATGCGTGTATTTTAAAGTTCCAAATAATAAACCTCCTATGATTCCCCCAATGATTAGAATTCTTAAATTACCAATTAAAAACAGGTATAAAGCACCACCTGCTGCTAATACAAAAAGTGGTCCTCTACTTCCCGATAATGCATATCCCCAAAAACATGCAGCAACTATAAACCAATAAAATGTTTTTTGTGATTTATCAAACGGACCAATGGCCATCAATAAGGCAAATAAAGTGGTATGTGCCATGGCTGCACCAAATTGTCCTGCATCTGAATAAAAAGAAAATATTCGAAGCTGACCTTGAATTTCATGGGTAATTGAACCTCCATTATCAAGCCAAGCCCTCTCTCCTGCTGTTACACCGATATAATGCATTTTAAATCCATAAAAAGCCGATACTAGACTCCAAATCATCCAGATTTTGATGAATTGATCAAGGCCTTCTTCTGTATCCCAAAGTACATAAACTAGGGCTACAATTTGCATTGGGTAAAACGACAATCCACGAACAGCATAAAACCATGCCTCTTTACTTCTTGCTTCTGGATTAATAAGTTCGACCAGTGTAAAACAAAACCAAAAGAATAATATCCAGAAAAGCGGACTGGCAAAATTTCGTGTTCCTTTTTGCTCCGATTTTTTAAATAACGTAGCCAGAATACAAATGAGTAGTAAAAAATCGATACCTAAACCCCATGGAATTTGCGTATCGATAAACCTCATCATTCCATTTGAAAGAAAGGATAAGTGAAAGCTATAAAGTAAAGCTATAATAGGATTGTAGAAAATTATCGCTAAAAATCCAACAAGAATAGGCAATCCTAACAAATAAGTGATAGTGGCCATCTGACCTTTACCTATCATGTACCCAATAATCAAAGCAATAATAATAAAGCCTGTCAAAGCTCTCAGGTCTTTGCCATATTTTGCTTTTAGTGAGTTCAAAACCTGTTAGTATTTTTGTCCACCAAGGACCATTTTCAATTTTTTCCTGAAAGCAGATCTTTTCTTAGGGATTTCACCGTAAATCGATTCAAGTAAATCAGGTTCAACATGATTCAGAATGACCTTCACCTTACCTTCAGTTAATTTCTGGTAGTTCTTTAATTGGAACTTATCGGCACTTGTCCATGATTTCTGTGCATGAACTATCAATATTGATAGATTTGCCATCGAAATTAATTGTGATGGAATTGGATACTTTTTTAATTCAGGAATCTCCAAAATTGTATAAGAAATATCATCAGTTGGACCCGATTCATTTTCCTTTAAAAAGTCACTAATACCATTATAATCAATCAATTCATCAACAACTCTGTATTTACTTGCGATTACTTTAGGATTTTCCTCCATGATTTTTTCATCATGATTTTGAGAAGTTTCTGGAAATAAATAGAGTACTTTATTTCTAATTCTTGATAGCTTTTTAACTAATTCTTCTGCAAAGAATGTTTTTCCTTCGGCATTTTTAACACTAAATACAGCAATTAAATAATTACGGGCATGAGGTGCACTTTGCCTTAAATCAATAAAAACTTCATTTAAAACTTGCTGCATTAATGAGGCTGCAACTTCATCAACACCTACTAATTTTGTATTAATTCCTTGTTTTTCAGGAATAGCATTTAATAATGGTAAACCAAGTATAGTTTCAACTTTATCAGGATAACGAAGAGACTTATTCATCATCTCCTTCGAAATATAAAATCCTAATAATAATACAAGACCCAAAACGAAACTTGCTATAATTAATAATGCACGTTTAGAAGGAAGTGGTTGTAATGGAAAAAATGGATGGTCAATAACTTTCAGGTTATTACTCATTTCTAAACTTTGCTGCCTTAATTTAGCCAAGTTTAAACCGTGTAAAACCGACAAGTATTCTTTTTCATTAACCGAAATTTCTCTTTCCAATCTTCCTAAAGTAGAACCCAATGGTGCAAATTCTGAATAAATGCCCTCATATTGTTTCATACGTAATTCAAATACCTGCAAACGACCTTTAGATTCCTCCAATTCAACAATTTTAGATAACCACTCATTTAATAATGATTCTTGAGGAACCCATTCTATCGAGTTATTGAATTCGTAATAATCTCTTGCTTTTTCTTTTAGTTTGATCTTAATAGCTTCTGCCTGATCTCTGAACTCTGCAATTTCATCAGCATTTGCTTTGTAAATTGTAGCATTGGTTATCTTAAAATTGATATTAGCTAAGTCTTGTCGCAATGTCACCAACTCCTCGTTATAACCCACAAAGTCGGAGTAATTATTCATTTTCTCTTCAATTCTAGTGGTAGCTTTTTGAGCAGCTTCCAGTTTCATTTTTTCTTTGTAGTAATCTGTCGATAAATCTTCTTTTGATTCCGCAACGAATTTTGCTTGTTCGTAGTAATTGATGATTTTGTTATTTACACCAAAATCTCTCAATTTATTCTCAGAATTTTGAAGTACACCAAAAGCATGTTGTAATTGTTGCTCAAAATATTTTACCACATTTTGAGTTTCAGAACCTTTAATTCCTCTGTATCTAGAAGAAAAAGCATCGATATAAAACTTCAATCCATTCCAACAAACACCCGCATCATTAGATTTAAAGGTCATTTCTAACATATCACTGGCATTTTTTCTCATAACCGTAATACTTCCAGAAATGCTACCTATATAATAATAAGAACCTGGGTAAGTAAGTAAATCTCTAACTGTATTTTTGTTAGAACTATCTTTTACTGAGAATAATTTTTTAACTGTTTTATTAAAATCACCAGGAACAATTAGTTTTGCTCTATCATCCATTGGTACAAGTTCAGCCAGTTTTTCGAATCCTTTTTTACTGAGAATATTTGGATCTGGTTCTTTTAATAATAAATGTTGTGCTAATAATTTAATTGCAACTTCTTCAACGGTTTCACGACTTTTAATTGTTGTGATTAAGTTATCAAAAGCATTACTAACCTTGAAATTATCAATTCTTTCACTTCCATCATCTGTAATACTGTATCCCGAAGCTAATCCCGTATAAATAGTAGTTTGAGTTTCATATTCCTTGGGCATGTCTTTAGTAAAAAAAACGACAGCCCCTGCCAATAAGCAAGGAAAGATGATTAACCACCTGGCGTTTTTTAATATAATTCTTGAAAAGACAATTAAATTCATTTACCGACTCCCTTTTTTATTTTTAAAGTATTCAACTTCACACCTACCCAGTTTTCTAGAACATAATAATATGTCATGAAATCTTTTTTCGACATTTCTAAATTACTTTCTGCAAGCGCTTGTAAGTTTTTCAAACGCGAAAGTTCTTGAGGATGTATTTTTCCTCTTTTCATTTCAACAGTTGCAATTTCAGATGTCAATTTTGCACTTTCCACATCCTGAGTTCTAATCCACAATAACTTTTGAGCTGCAAGTAAATTAAAATAATCCTGAATTATCAACCTTCTTAGGGTCATTTCTTCTTCTTCTTTTTTTGCTTTGGCCATTTCAACTTCAGCCTTGTATTGCTTCATTCTATAAGGCCTTGAAACTAATTCAGTTGCAGGTAAGGTGAAATTAAAACCTACTCTATAACCAACTCCTAAACTATTATTTAAAACTGAACCATCAGCATTAACTGTATTTAAGTTGGTTTGATTCCCATAACTGTAATTATAAAAACCACTTAAACCATTTAACCAAACAAACCTCATGTTTTTGAGATTATATTCCATTCGTTTAACACTTTCTTTCTCAAAGCGTAAACTTGGATTTTGATTCAAAGCGATTACTATAAGTGAATCAAGGCTAGGGATTTGAGATGCCAAATCAACATCAGGATCAAAAGCAATATAATCAATAGGAACCCCGCCAGCAGGAACTGGTTTTTCTACCATTTGTTTAGATAAATCAGGCGCAGGATTTTTTCTAACCATTAAAGTTGTATCCTTAACAGTAGGTTTTGTATTTGTAGCAGGAGGAGTTACCTGAGCAAATAATGAAACATTGAATAGCAGCATAAAGAGCAAACTTGCTCCTAGTGTATTCACTTTTTGCTTTAATTCTTTGTTGTTATTCATATGCATTTTGCAGCAATCAAAAATAATTCTATGATTTAAAAATCAAACAGGCTCAAACACATGTTTAATCGTGAATTGTTCTTTATTGTATACAATCTGTAATTTACAAATTTGAGAAAAAAATTATTTCCATTTAAACCTTTCAAGTATTATTTTATCTTAGTTTTATAAATACAAAAATATGAATAAGTTAATTGTAATGTTCTTCATCATCTTTACTGTAGCAGTAAATTTTGATTCTTTAGCTCAAAAATCTAAAATGGAAAAGAGAAAAGAAATGAAAGCAAAAGGTCAGGAATTTAAGGATAAACTTAAACTTACTGATGACCAAATGGTTAAATTGAAAGAAATTAGAAAAAGAAGCAGAGAAGAAGTTAAAGCTAAACTTGCTGCCAATCCAAATGCTACTAAAGAGGAAAAAAGAAAAATGATGAGAAGCTCTATTGAAGCTGCTGATATTGAAATAATGGCGATTTTAACTCCTGAACAACAAGTGATTTACAGGGAAGAAAAAGAAAAAAGAAAACAGGAAAGAATCGAAAAAATGAAACAAAATAAAGCTAATAAGAAAGCCAATCCTGAGCAAGATAAAGAACTTGAGGATGCAATTATGGAAGGTTTATAGTTTAAATTCAATCTAATTTTTAAAGCCGTTTCAATGAATATTTGAAACGGCTTTTTCTTTTTTTATTAAGAGAATTACTTTTTGATTTAATTTACAAAATGAATCATTCTCAACTTATCAGAAAAAAGGCAATGGAACTGGGCTTTACAGCTGTTGGTTTCAGTAAAACTGGATTTCTTGAGGATGAAGCCAATCATCTTGAAACCTGGTTAAATTCAAATAAAAACGGCAAGATGTCTTATATGGAAAATCATTTCGATATGAGACTTAATCCAACCTTATTGGTTCCCGGAGCAAAATCTGTTATTAGCTTTTTATACAATTATTTCCCAACAGAAATTCAGTCGAATACTGATTTGAAAATTTCTAAGTATGCTTATGGCGAAGATTACCATTTTGTTATAAAAGATAAACTCAAAGAATTATTAAGCTTTATTCAATCAGAAATAGGAGAAGTAAATGGTCGTGCTTTTGTTGATTCTGCCCCTGTTTTAGAAAAGGCTTGGGCAAAAAAAAGTGGTTTAGGTTGGATTGGTAAAAACTCAAACCTGATTTCAAAATCAAAAGGAAGTTTCTTTTTTTTAAGTGAACTAATTATTGATTTAGAATTGGAATATGATTCAGCTAAAACAGATCATTGCGGCTCTTGCACTGCTTGTATAGATGCTTGTCCAACTCAGGCAATTACTCCTTATTCAGTTGATGGAAGTAAATGTATCTCCTATTTTACTATTGAACTTAGAGATGAAATTCCTTTGGAAATGAAAGGTAAATTCGAAAACTGGATGTTTGGTTGTGATATATGTATGGATGTTTGTCCATGGAATAGGTTTTCAAAACCACATCAAGAACAAAGATTTCAAATGAATTCTATTATAAAAGACTATTCCTTAAACGATTGGAAAGAAATTACCGAAGAAGTTTTTGTTAAATACTTTAAAGATTCACCTTTAAAAAGAAGTAAATACAACGGAATCAAAAGAAATATTGACTTCATTTTGAGTCTGAATCCTGAAAATAAAAATTAGCATGAAAAAATATATTTTACTCTTTGTTTTATTAATCTCTATAAAGGCTGGATTTACTCAGGCAAAAACACATTTCGGAATGTTTGGGAACTTAAATTTTTCAATGGTTTCTGGCAAACCTACTGATGCAGTTGCAAGAGGTTTATATAGTGTCGGTGCTTTTTATCAAACTCCTTTTACTCCATACCATTCAAATAAATTCTTTAATAGCCAAGATTTTACTGTTGAATTAAGTATGAATTATATTGGATTCAGAGATAAACAAACCGATTTCCGATACAATAATTATTATGTAGATCCTGCTTTTTATGTGAATTATATTCCAGATAGAATGTCGGATGATTTAAGATTTATGATTGGTTTAAGACCTTCTTATTTGCTCTATCAAAATAATGAAAGATTGAATTTTGGCAGTTATGAAATTGTTAGAAATGAAAGTAGAAATCTTTATAAAGCAGGTGATTTAGATTTTGGTTTTACAGGTGGAATCAGTCTTTCATTGGGAAATGTGGCACGAATTGAAGTGAAGTACACACATAGTATCACAAATCAAATTAAAGATAATGCAGTAAAAGGTCGGCCTTCAATTCTTGAATTTGGACTAAAAATTAGTGCTGTAGATGTTAAAAATACTTTGATGAAAAAGGACAAAGAAATAACATCAGAATTACAAAAACTATCAAAAGGTACTATGTTAGTTATGCTTGAAACGCCCAATGAAAAAGTTATTGAAAAACTAAAATCTAAAAACCGTTTAGCAGACATTAACTATTTAATTGAGCACCAAAAAATGACAAATTTGATGGTTATTTCTCAATTCAATAAACACTTTGATTTCTGCAATATCATTTACTTTTATGACTCAAATGCAAATGATATTTCTAAAAGAAATTTCAGTAAAAAGCTTTTAGATGCAAGCCTTATGCCTATTGCGACTGGCTTTGATACAAGTAATTATTTTATTGCTGCTTTTTGTGAAGATGTTTCAGTTATTACTAATAAAATTGATTATGGACTTTACTTTTATGATGCCAATTTTATTCAATATAAAAAGCCGTATAATATTAGTGCCAATAGTATGAACATTTTTGCCAATGGTGATCCAATGAGTTATTTTAAACGATTGAAAATAACTTATAACCAAAACGATTTTGCCAGAATAATTAAAAAGTCAAGTATGAGATTGAAGAAATACAGCCTGCCAAGTAATTAAAATCTTATCAAAATTAAAAAACAAAAGAGCTTGAAATATTTCTATTTCAAGCTCTTTTTATTTTGTAGGATAAAGACTTTATGGACAAATCATTTCTAAATTTATCACTCCTAATTCGCCATCTTCATCAAAAATAATTTTAGTTGGCTTTCCAGATGAATTAAACTCATAAGTAAAGCTTACAATTGTCTCCCCTGTTTCTCCATCCTTTTGTAATTTTTGTAAGTTTTTAGATTGAACTCCTGTAAATTCCAAAACAGCATCAGTGGCTCCTATTGAATTCACTTTGTCTGTAAAGTATTCATACTCGGTAATATTGGTGGTATTTGAACTACTCACTTCAATTTCCTTTGTTAAGTTACCATTAGTCCACAAATAGGTTGTGGTGTAGGTTGTTGTTCCGCTTTGACTTAAATACTCAGTTTTTCTTTCAATTAAATTACCATCTGAATTGTACTTATAGCTACTGAATTCACCACTAGTTGCCGTTGTTGGGTCTTGACCTTGATAATAAGTAATTGAACTTCCAGTGGCTCTGCCTTTAGAATCTAGAATGTATTCACCTTTTTCTCTACCAGTAGAATTTACATAACTAGCTTTTCCAAGTTCATAAGTATAAGTAAAGGTATTATTTAAAACATTTTCTTCAAATTCTTCAATCTTTGAAACTTTTCCTGATGAATTGTAAGTGATTTTAGTCTCATTACTTACATCATAATACCTTGTTATTTTACAATTTGTTAAATCAGATCCACTTGTTGAAGTGCTCTTTGTTTCTTCTTTTTTACAAGAATTTAATGAAATTACAATAAGCAAAAACG